>CATPBP010000125.1 GCA_955652675.1 Candidatus Dormiibacterota bacterium | reverse complement strand
CCCGTCCCTACGCCAGTTCCAACGCCGGTACCGACCCCCCTCCCGACAGCCACACCGCCGCCCCCGACTCCTGTTCCCCCTCCCGTCCCCACGGCGGTTCCGACGCCCGTACCTTCAGCGACTCCTTAGCCAGGGCACCTTTCGAAGAGATTGACGCCCCAGAGTCAGGGGGTTTCCCGTTCCGGCCCGCGGCACTGGGAAAGGAACCGCTAGCCGGCTGCGTCCTGCTTCTGCCGCAGGCTCAGAGGCCGCATATCGGTCCAGACCTCGCGAATGTAGTCAAGGCATTCCTCGCGGCTTCCAGCCTTGCCGGCGCGGCGCCAGCCCCGAGGTGGCTCCCGGTCGGACCTCCAGATCGAGTACTGCTCCTCGTGGTTTACGACCACGTCGTAGGCTGCCGGCGCCTCCTCGTGACGGTGGGACACTCTCTCAAATCTCCTATTTGCTGCTCCATGCAGAGCGGCACTCGCGTCTGAGCCCTCGAAGATTGGTACGAAACTCGACTCCTCCAACTGAAACAAACGCTTCCTGGCGATGCGGCGCGCCGCAGGAGGCGAAGGCGGGAGGGTAAGGGGAGGGCAGAGGCGGCAGTGGACCAGTTCGCAAGCCTCGTCCGTGCCGGCCTCTGTCCCTGGGGGTAGCCCCTCTTCAGGGGATCCAAGCTCAAGACCACGCCGGTCACATCCGAAAAGTACAGCGTGTGACTGCCACATTATGCCCTCTTGGTTCAGCGATATCAAGTGAGTATGGCGGGCTCAATTGGAACCGTGGGCCTCCGCCAGCTCTCTTTCGATTCGACGCTCGTTGGGGGGGAGACGCGGTGGATCTGAACACGGCGGGGGCGCCCGTGCCGGGCGCCTGCGGGTACTTGTGGTCATGCCCTACCTGCCGCTCCGGCCTGCCCCTGATGAAGAGAGGAGCCACAGGACCGGCCGGGTCGCTACAGCAAGCGGCGCTCTCGCATGTACGCGAGCAGGTCGTCGTAAAGGCCGCCCTGGTTGGCGAAGAGTGCGAAGTTGCGTGCCGTCTCGAACCAGCCCCGGGTGCTGGGCCGCGTCTGAAGCCGTGCCTGTTCGAGGTCGTCCACGTCGATCGGCCCGACCTTGTCCGTGGCCAGGGCTCGCTCGATCGCGAGCTCCGCAGCCGCCTCGCAGAGCCGGGCCAGGTCCGCGCCGGACAGGCCCTCCGTGGCCCGGGCAAGGGCCCTGAGGTCGACCTGGGCAAGTGGCCGATCGCGAAGGTGGTATGCGAGGATCACCTCGCGGGCGGCGGTGTCCGGGGGGAGGACCAGGGCCAGGCGATCGAACCGGCCGGGGCGCAGAAGTGCAACGTCGACGTCCCAGGGATGGTTGGTGGCGCCCATCACGAAGACGCCCTGGTTGGGGCTGAAGCCGTCGAGCTCGGCGAGCAGCTGGTTGATCACGTTGCGTCCGGCGCTGCCCCGGAGCTGGCTGCGCTTCTGGCCCATGGCGTCGAGCTCGTCGAAGAAGAGAACGCAGGGAGCGTGCCGGCGTGCCGACTCGAAGATGTCGTGCAGCCGGCGCTCACTCTCGCCAAGCCAGAGGTCGAGCACGTCCTGGAGACCGATGACCAGGAAGCGGGCACCCAGCTCGCCTGCCACGGCGCGAGCAAGGAAGGTCTTGCCGCAGCCGGGCGGCCCGTAGAGCAGGAGACCGCCCCGCAGCGATTTGCCGTACGCCTCCCGCAAGGCGGGACTGCGGAGCGGGGCGAGGAACGCGAGGTTGATCTTTCGCTTGACCTCCTCCATGCCTCCGACCGCTGACAATGTCAGACCTGGCTCGACCGCCTCCCACCAGGGGGTCGCCGGCTGCTCCCGATGCGACGGCACGCGCTCCCTGCGCTCCTCGGCAGGTCCGGAATGAGCCTCCCGGGCATCCCCGGCTTCATTTGCCGGCCTTCCGGGAGACGCCGGCAGGTCTTTGGGCTGGGCAGCTTCCCCAAGCGCCTGCAGCAGCCGCCGATAGCCCTCAGCCCGCTGCTCCAGGCCGCTGGCGGCAGCGGCCTGGGCGGCACCTCTCAGCGCGTCCACATTCGCGGGCTCGCCCTCCAGGGCCGCCGCGTAGTGCTCCAGGGCAGTGCTGGCGTCCGTCGGGAGGAGCAGGGCGGCGAGGTGCAGCCGGAGTGGGACAGAGCCCGGATCGCGTTCCAAGGCCTCGCTCAGCGCGGCGATCAGCGCCGGGTCCGGGCCCTGCTCAGGCACCTTGGAAGGCCTCGGGCGATCTCGTCATAGACCCCGCCATTCTCCACTGCGAGCCGCTGGCGTGGGGAGGGCCGCCCCTTCGGTTCGGTCGTGCGACCCTTCGCCCACCTGACCGCCGGCAGCGAGGCTCCGCCCGGCATGCCTGCTCGGCCATAATCGAGCCAGGATGGAGGTGGAGCCCCTGACCCCGGAGGAGATCAGCTCCCTCTACGAGCTGGACCAGACTCACTGGCTGCATCCCCAGGGAGACCTCGGGGCGCCCCCGGGCGTTGTGCCTCAACTCATGTTCAGCCACGGCCAGGGTGCCACGCTGACCGACGTGCACGGCCGCTCCTATCTCGACGGGATGGCCTCGCTCTGGAACGTCAACGTCGGCTACGGCCGCCCGGAGCTGGCCCAGGCCGCGGCCGCCCAGCTCACCAGCCTGCCCTTCAGCTCTGCTTACGGGGGCTTCGGACACCTGCCAGGCGTCCGCCTCGCGACTCGCCTCGCCGAGCTCGGCCCAGGAGATCTCGAGGTCACCTTCTTCGCCTCGGGTGGGGCTGAGGCCAACGACACCGCCTACAAGATCGCGCGACTTTACTGGAAGCTGCGGGGAGAGCCGGAGCGCGTGAACATCGTCTCCCGGTTGCGCGACTACCACGGGCTCACCATGGGAGCCACCAGCGCCACGGGCCTGCCGGTCTTCTGGAAGAACTTCGAGCCACTGCCGCCCGGCTTCCTGCACGCGCCGGCCCCCGATCCCTATCGGCACCAGGCTGGCACGGCCGGCGAGACTGCCGGGACGGCCTACGCGCGGGCGCTCGAGCAGGTGATCCTCGATGCAGGTCCGGAAACGGTGGCGGCGGTCGTCGCGGAGCCGGTTCAGGGCGCGGGCGGAGTCATCGTCCCGCCGCAGGACTACTTCCCCCAGGTCCGGCAGATCTGTGACCGGCACGGGGTGCTGCTGATCTCCGATGAGGTGATCACAGGCTTCGGCCGCACCGGCCGATGGTTCGGACTGGATCACTGGGGCGTGAAGGCCGACCTGATGGTCTTCGCCAAGGGAGTGACCAGCGGCTACCTGCCGCTCTCCGGCGTCATGGTCACGCGTCAGGTCCACGAGACTCTGAAGTCGCAGCGTGGGCCCTTCGCCCACGGCTTCACATACAGCGGGCATCCCACGGCCTGCGCTCTTGCCCTCCGCAACCTGCAGATCATCGAAGACGAGGACCTGGTCGCGCGTTCCGCCGAGTTGGGAGGGAGGCTGCTGGCCGGCCTCCAGGAGCTTCGCCGGCATGAGCTGGTAGGCGACGTTCGCGGACTGGGACTGCTGGCCGGGGTCGAACTGGTCCGCGACCGGGAAAGTAAGGAGTCGTTCGATCCGGCTTTGGGCGTCGCACGCCGGGTGTGGCTTGCGACTCTGGAAGAAGGCGTAATAGTGCGCCCGCTGCCCGGCGACGTGATCGCCATGTCTCCTCCTCTCACGATCAGCGCCGAAGAGGTGGACAGGCTGGTCGACACGCTCGACCGCACCATCGGCGCCGTAGCAACAAGCCTCTAAAAACTCACTTCCGTGACACGGCGCTATCAGCCGTAACGACGGCTGATAGCGGTCCACGCACAATCGCCCGCTACACTCCTGGCAGGAACGTGACTGCGCGGGCTGATACACAGGACGGCTACCGGAAGGTGACCGCCGTACTCACCGAGCAACAGCACCGGTGGGCCGAGGAGGTCGTGCTGAGCGGCGCCATGGAAGGGCTCACCTGCTCTGTGTCGACGGTGATTCGCCTGGCACTGGAAGAGCTCCGCGAGCGCCATCCCTCTCCCAAAAAGCTGGAGGCTGCCCTGAGAGCGCACATCTGGCGTGAGAGGGTGCCGGAGGCAGAGCCAGTCTCTGCGGCTTCGGCTCAGCGTTCTTCGGGCGCTCGGTCACGGTTTGTAAGCAGGACGCAGGCGCGGCCATCACAGGCGCCTGTTGCGGCGCCTGCCGGACGGGCGCCGGAGCCGGCGAAGGTCCTGCTCATGATCGAGCAGGCGATGCTTCGGGCCGGGCTGCGCAGCATCCTGGGCGACGCCCCCGACATGTCCCTGGCGGCTGAGCTGCAGGAGGCGGATGCGGCGATCAGCTCGATCCGGCGCGAGGCGCCGGACGTCACGCTGATCGACCTCTCCATCCCGGACCGCGACCTGGCCGCACTAATACGGGGGATCGTCTCCGCCGGGCCGCAGGTGAAAGTGATCCTGCTGGCCACCCCGAAGGACAGGGACCGGATACTGGCGGCGGTCGACGCCGGCGCCGTCGGCTGCTTGCCGCGGGACGCGAGCCCTGAGGAGCTCATGAACGGGATTCGAGCCGTGGTTCACGGGGCATCGCCGCTCTCGCTGAGCGCCACCCTGGCCCTGCTTGGTAATCAGCCCGAGAGGCCGCCCTTGACCACTCGAGAGCGACAGATCCTAGCTCTGGTGGCCAGAGGGCTGGCCAACAAGCAGATCGCCGGGCGTCTCGGGATCAGTGAGAAGACGGTCAAGACTCATCTGGGCAGCGCCTTCCAGCGGCTCGGGGTCAGCGACCGCACGCAGGCTGCGATCTGGGCGGAGAGGAACGGGCTGTTGAAAGAGCCCCAGAGCTGAGCGCTTGGTGACTTCCTCCCCGCCAGGGGGAGGGAAAAGGGGCCTTGCGGAAGTCGTCGACCACCGCTAAGATCGCGGATAGCTCTTCTAGATATATCTGCGACGAGAAAAGTGTGCGAGGAGGATCGGTTCGGGCGATGGAGGCCGGCGATCGACGCCGGCTTCAACGCCCAGGAAAGAGGGGGAGTAGGGGGGAGAAGGGGTGAGCGGCCGCTCCGCTCACCCCACCTCTCCATCCCCGGGAGGGTCCACCGAGGGTGACCTCTGCGCTAACGTTGGTGGGCGATCTGATGGGGGATGGTGAGCGCGGACGGCTTCGGCTGATGACGCGGGCATGCTGCCGACGCACGCTTCCCCCGCCGCACACGCTGGCCCAGCCAGAGGTCTGGATTGTCCCGCCCCTCAGTGACTCGGGCCTATTGCTGGGCGTGAAGCCAGCACCTACTGTCGTCTTCGGGCTGCGCCGGTGGGAGTTTGGAACCATGCGAGAACAGACCGCCCCCTGGAGGCGCGATCCCGGATCTGCTGAATCGGCTTCGCGCCGCTCAGCTTTCGCCGGAACACAGATGCGCGGCATCGTCACCCCGCCAAATGCCAAGAGGGGGTAAGGACACGGACACTCGCGCCCGGGAGCCGATTCGTCCCTTTGATCCACGGAATTCCGGCTGGGCAGACCTCATCCGTTCGGACATGGAATCCTGGTTTCCCAACCGGCTTCCTCTGCGCTTCGAACCCAGCAGCGGACGCGTGGGCGGGCTGCGGGGCCGCGCCTCGCTGGCGATCGTCGGTGCCCTCGTCGCGACTGCCGCGGCGATGGCGTTGCTAGGCCGGCGCTTTCCCGGAAGGCGCCGGCGGCTGGGCCCAAGGGGCAAGGGAGGCGGCTGAGGGCACCTGACGAAGCCGCGCCGGCTCTCTGAGGCTGGCGCGGGATCTCGGCGGTGCCTCTTCAGATGGCACGAAAACGCAGTGAGACCCAGGCTGGCAACGGGGCGGCGCACGAGTCCGTCCAGGTGAGCGTCAAGCTCGCTCGGAACGTCTCTGAGCTCAACAGGGCACGCCAGCGGGCCCAGGACGCCCTGCTCAGGGCGCGGCTCGAGTGCCGCTCTCCCCAGGCCCTCGCCCAGGCGCGGCAGCGCGCTCAGCGGGCCGCCGACGAACTCCACGCCGCTCGCCTCGCTAACGAGCTGGCGGGGGACGGCACCAGGCCGTCACGGCCCCCCGAGCGGTCCTGGCTGAGACAGCAGTAACGCAACCGCTGTCATCTTCGCGCGACCCCGCATTGACCCCTTAGACCCGGCGCCAACACTGGGTCCCATGCGGTAATCTGCGAGGGGTTCTGTAGGCCGAGGGTCTGCGGGAGAAAGCAAGAGACGAGGGGGAACTCACCGTGCGAGGATGGCTTCGTACTGCTCTGGCTGCCACTTCGGTGGCCATGCTTGCCGCACTGGTAACACCGGCCCTGGCGCTTGGCGACTCGGGGACTGCAAAGCTCCGTCTTGTGTATCTCTCGTCTGACTCGCCCAATGTCGATTTCTACGTCGACGGCAACAAAGCATGGTCCAACGTCGGCTACAAGACCATCTCCAACTACACAGAGGTCAGCGCGGCCGCTCACTCATACGCGGTCAGGAAGGCAGGAGCGGCGCCCGACTCTCAACCGATGGCGCAGGGTCAGCAGACTCTGAACGCCGACGGTTACTACAGCGTGGTGGCGGCCGGCAAGTTCGAGGACATGCAGGCCAAGGTGATCACCGACGCCGCCACCTCTAATCCTCCGCCCGGTTACTGTCAGGCCCGCTTCCTTCAGGCCTCGCCGACCGTGCCCGCGGTGGACGTCGTCGTCACCGGCCCGAACGTCATCTATCCCAACATCACCTTCATGAACGTGTCTGACTACGTGAGGATGCCCGCCGGCATCTACGACATCGAGCTCCGGCAGGCCACCCCTGACCACAAGGGCACCACGATCTTCACGATCAAGAACTTCAACGCCGACGGAGGTCACATACACACCCTGTCCGCGGCCGGAGGTGTGGGCCGCACCGTTGAGCTGGTCGAGATGTACGACTCGGTGTCGGCTGTGGTGACGCCGGCCGGGGCTGCCCAGACCGGCGGCGGCGGCTTTTTCTTCCACGGCTTCGCCTGGCTCCCCCTGGTCCTGGTGCCTCTGGCCCTTGGCGGCGTGGTCCTGCTGCTGGTCCGACGGCCGCCGCTACAGTCCTGAGTTGACCAGGGCCGCGGCCCTGATCGCGCTGGTTCTGGTCTTGGGCGGGGCAATGTACGGCTGTGGCGGCGGGGCGCCCAGCAGCGGCGCGCCCGGCGCCACCGCTGGTCAGGCCCGCTCCAGATCGCTGCCCACGCCTTCTCCGGCTCAGATCAAGCTGGTGGCCCCCACCGTGCAGCCGCTGGATTCGGGGTCCAGTGGACTGCCGGCGCCCTCGGGCGTCACCGCGTCGCGGGCGGCGGCTCCGACCCGCCTCCGGATCCCGGCCATCGGTGTCGATTCCACGCTCGGGCAGCTCGACAAGAAGGCGGACGGCACCATGGACGTTCCCTCGGACTTCAACCAGCCCGGCTGGTATGCACGGGGCCCGGCCCCTGGCGAGAAGGGACCCGCCGTGATCCTGGGCCACCTGGACTCATACACCGGTCCGGCGGTCTTCTGGCGGCTCTCTGTGCTGCACGCCGGAGACGTGATCGAGGTGGATAGAGAGGACGGATCGAAGGTGACCTTCAAAGTCACCCGTATCGCCAGCTTCTCCGTCGACTCCTTCCCGACCGCCGAGATCTATGGCCCGAGCGCGGGACCTGAGCTGAGGCTCATAACCTGCGGCGGCACCTACAGCCTCACCCGCCGTCAATACCTCTCAAACGTAGTGGCGTTCGCCTCCACCTGACACCCCGCGGAGCTCACATGGGTACTGGGGGTGGTTGGGCCAGGCGGGCGAGGTCGATCAGGTCGCTGGCCAGGCTGCGAGGCAGACCGGTGGAGAGCGCGATCGCCAGGGTGGCCAGCAGCAGGGCGAGCATGATCAGGAGCAGCCAGCGTCTGTTGAAGCGCTGGATCCGACCCTCCGGCCGGAAGTCGGTTGGCAGCCGGCGAGGATGCCAGCGGTCCATCTCCGAACTGATCAAGTCGGTCCACAACTCTTCTTCTTCTTGGTCGTGACGCTCGTCGGCGAATGGGCTTTGTTGCATATCTCCTAGGACCCCTCCTGCTTCCTCTGGTCAGCCGGGTCGGCGAGCGCCTTGCGCATGATCTCCATCGCCGAGCTCTGCCTGGAAGCAACGGTTCCCGGCGGCACCTTCAGAATGCGAGAGATCTCCTCGCGGGTGAGCCGGGCATAGAAGCTGAGAACTACGACCGCGCGATGCTTTGGATTCAGCGCGGCCAGCGCGCGGACCGCCAGTGTGCGGTCCTCGATCTGCTCGTGAGGTGTGTGGTGAGGGACGTACAGCCGAGGCAGCACCAGCCGGGCCACTCGCTGACGGCGCAGGTAAGAGATGGCCAGATTGACGGCGATGCGGTGAAGCCAGGCCCCGGGCGAAGCTCCTGCCCGGAAGTCGTGGCGCGCTTTGTAAGCACGCTCAAAGGTTTCCTGGGTAAGGTCTTCGGCCGCGGCTGCCTCCAGCACAATGCCGCGAACCGATCGGTAGACCTGCAGCCTGAACTGCTCATAGAGCAGATCGAAGTCGCTGGCCGGGTCCACCTCGCCAGTCGTGCGCTCAGCGCCAACCCCCATACAGCTTGCTCTCGTTCTTCTACGAGGCAGACCTCCGACCGGTCACACAGGCAACCGCGATTCCGTCGCCAGCCGGTCATCTGCCTGTGCCGCACAGATGAACGCGATCCGCGGCCATTCGCCGTGGCGAATACAGAACCGGCGCTTTCTGTGCAGAACGCCCAGGCCTTGGCGGGACGTCTATCTCATAGGTTGGGCAATCATTACCAATGCGATTGCGAGTGAGCGCCGGCGATCTTGCTCAGGCGTGCCGGGGCGTGGTACGGAAGTGCTGGCAGGCGATTGTGCGGAGCAGGGTGACGTAGGCCGTTACTCCCTCGAGTGGTATCCCGTCGTCCGCCAGCCGGCCGGGCTCGAAGGTACCTCCGTCCAGGCATCCGTTGGTGACGGCGGCCTCCACGGCGTCCGCGATCCTCTGGGGGGAGGCCAGGAGCAGCGGCTTATCGTCCAGGACTCCCAGGGCTGTCGTTATGGCGTATGCCCCGAAGTTGGAGACGGAAGCCGGGTAGACGATCCGGGTCGCCGTCGAAGTGACCAGACCGTCGTGGCACGGGCACTCGCAGTCCGCCCCGCGCGGCACGATCTCGCGTGCCTGTTCAAAGATGGCGCCGAAACCGATCTCGTTGCCACCGTCTCCGATGCCGATGGTCAGCTTGCCAGCTCGGTTGAGCTCTTCGATGAAGTGGTCTCCCGTCGGCGCCTGGTCCTCCAGGGGAGCCCCGAAGATGGTGTGAAAGACCCCCTTTCGGTTGTGTCCAAGCTTTTCGACAGTGACCGCGGCGTCATATCTGTCCGCTGTCGCATCTGACTCGGCGACGACTCCAAACTCCCCGCCTATCGCCCGCCGCACTGCCTCTAAGACGTGGACCATCGCATCGGGCACCACGACGTGCGCCGCTCTCCCCATCTCGACCAGCCCGTTGGCGAGCGCCGCGGCTCCGATCGGGCCGTCGACCTCGCCTCTGGGCAGCAGACCGCCCGCGATGCCGGTGACGCAAGCCACCCGCTCGATCGAGGGATCCAGCAGGGCTGCCGCAGCCCGCTGTGCGAGCGGCTCCCCGTCCGCCCTGGCGATCGTGTAGAGCCGGCCGATGATGCCCACAGGCAGTCCCTGGGTCCGCATCTCCACCTGGGAGAGGCGGTCGATGTTCTCGAAGACGGCGGCGCCGCTGAGGGTCATCGTGCTCATGGCTTACTCCTCCCGTTGAGATCAGGAATTGACGGCGGGGCGCGGGGCCAGCCAGCCGGCGAGCCGTCCGCCCAGTTCCCGCACGCTCTCGGCGGCGCCGCCGATGGGTATGCGCACGTATCCGCGCGCCATGAAGTGACGGCCGGGGACCAGCGGCACGCCGGTCTCGAGCAGCTCTTCCGCGGCCAGGTCCGCCTCCGGGCCGTCCCCACGCCCGAGGTGCAGGAAGAGGAAGGCCGCGCCGGCCGGCCGTGCCGCTCGCAGCGGCGCCGGGATTCCGGCCATGGCGATGTCTCGGTTGCGCCGATAGTCCTCGACACAGGAGTCCAGCCATTCCTGCTCTCCCGCGACGGCCTCGGCCGCGACGACCTGTGACAGGTAGCTGCAACGTATGCACTCCCACTCGAAGACGCGCAGGCAGGCGGTCAGCAGTCGAGGCCGCGCCACCAGGTAGCCGACTCGCCAGCTGGAGATGGCGTAGCTCTTGCTCATGCTCCGAATCACAACCGTCTCCGGCCAGGTCGAGAGCGCGCCGAAGGAGGGCAGCCGGGCCCGGTCATAGACGAAGCGTTCGTAGGACTCGTCCACGATCAGCAGTAGATCGCTGCGCGCCGCCAATTCGACCACGGCCAGCACCTGCTTCTCATCCGGCACGTATCCGGTGGGGTTTCCGGGGCTGCAGAGCAGGATGGCGCGGGTCCCTCGATGAACGGCCGCTGCCATTTGCGCCAGGTCCCAGGCCCAGCTCTCTTCGATGCGCCCGGAGACGTAGTCAGGATGGAGGCCTGCACTCGCCAGGAGGCCGCTGAAGAAGAAGGCAGGAGCGGGGACGAGCACGTGGGCGCCCGCCGGCAGCAGCGCGTGCAGTACGACATGAAGCGCCTGCATGGCGCCGTTGGTGACCAGGATTTCCCGCTCCGGATCGATCGCCCGCCTCCACTCCTCGTAGAGCCGTGCCGACAACGCTTCTCTCAGTCGCGCGAGGCCGCGCGAGGGAACGCTGATCTCACGGTCGAACAGGGCTCGCTGCGCGGCCGCGGTCACGTGTTCAGGCAGCGGTAGCTTGGGCGCGCCGCTCAGAGGCAGAAGGTCGACGCCAGAGGCCTCCAGCTCCCTCAGCCGCGACTCGACCTCCAGCGCGCCAACTGGTTCCAGCGACGGCGGCCGGACGGTCAGGGCTCCTGCTGCGCTTCAGCTATGGGGGCGTAGAGCCCGGGCTGACGGATGCTGAGAGTGTGTGAGGTGGACCGGAGAGCCCGAGGACGGTCGAGGTCGATGTCCGCCACGACGTAGTCCTCCTCGTTGTGCTTGGCCGCCGCCACCACCACGCCGCTCGGGTCGATGATCCGGCTACCTCCGAAGAGCACGGTGTCCCGCTGCTGACCGACCGCCGAGCAAACCACGTACCAGCTCAGGTTCTCCACGGCGCGCGCATACGCGACGTGGTCCCAGTACTCCTCGAAGCCGGCCGCCGACCCGGAACTGTTGACGAGCATCTCAGCGCCCCTGAGCGTCTGCACGCGTGCGACCTCAGGAAAGGACATGTCGTAGCAGATATGGACCCCGATCCGGCCCGCCGGCGTGTCGAACACAGGCAGCTCTCTGCCCGGCGAATAGAAGCAGCGCTCTAGCGCGACGCCCTCACTGTAGGGGAAGGCGGCGACGTGCGACTTTCGATAGACGCCGGCGAGACCGTCCGGACAGACGACCAGGGTGGAGTTGTACACGTCACCTGGCATGATGGCGCCGAAGGTGCCTGCGCCCATCAGGATCACGATGTCCTGGCTGCGCGCTTTGTCGATCAGTGACCGCACGTGCTGATCGGGCGGAGTGACGGTGGTCGCCCATCTGTGCAGCCACTCATCGGTACGGTAGCCGGAGAGATACATCTCGCCGAACACAACGACGTTTGCGCCGTCGGCTGCCGCCCTGTCGATTGCCGACATCGCCTTGTCGAGGTTGTCGTCACGCGGGTCGAAGGTTTCGGTTCCGATCGCCTGAGTCGCCTGTACAAGCGCAACCCTGCTGATCCGCCCCCTGACTTCGGCGGTCCCGATCTCCGGCTTATCCGCAACTGCAAACGCCATCGGACTCCTCCTCTAGGGGTATGGGACCGGGTCGCTGATCGCCCGATAGATCTCCGGCTGGCGAATGTTGAAGTTGTGCGAACTCGACCGTGCCGCCCGGGTCAGGGAGAGGTCGAGGTCTGCGATCACGAGGTCTTCCTCGTCGAACTTGCCGGCGGCGACCACCTTGCCCGACGGATCGACGACCCGGCTGCCACCGAAGAGCCGGTCGCCACGCTGCATTCCCACGACCGAGCAAACCATGTACCAGGTGCTGTTCTCGGCAGCGCGCATGAAGAGCCCGTGGTCCCAGAATTCTTCAAAGCCGCCGGCCGACGCCGATACGTTGATCAGCAGGTCCGCGCCCTTGAGGGCCTGCACTCGAGCCACCTCGGGGAAGCTCATGTCGTAGCAGATGTGGATGCCCAGCCGGCCGAGCGGCGTCTGGAATACCGGCAGCTCGCGGCCGGGCGAGTAGAAGCAGCGCTCCTTGGAGACTCCCTCGCTGTAGGGGAAGGCCGCGACATGGGTCTTGCGATAGGCGCCGACGACGCCCCCAGGACCCACGAGCAGGGCGGTGTTGTAGACGTCACCGGGCATGACAGCGCCGAAGGTGCCCATTCCCATGATGATGTGGACGCCGTGCTCAACCGCTGCCGCCACCAGCTTCCGGACGTGAGCATCCGGCGGCTCGATGACGGTCGCCCACTTGTGCAGCCACTCGTCGGTCCGGTATCCGGAGAGGTACATCTCGCCGAAGACGATGAGTTCCGCTCCCTCTGCTGACGCCGCACGCACGCTATCCAGCGCGCGATCCAGGTTCGCATCGCGCGGGTCGTAAGTCTCGGTGCCCAGGTCCGAACGGCTCTGGACCAGGGCGACGCGGATGGTGCCCCCCTTTTTGTTCTGGGACTGCCGTCCTTCCTCCTCGAGGGTGGCGGCAGCCTTTTCCTTTTCGATGACTTCGCTCATGCAGAAAACCGTCCCTCTGGATTTAGAAAAATGCGGGGCCGTCAGACGGGCGACCCCGCACCACTACCCCCTATCGGGTCACGCCAGTGGCCTGTCCTTCGTCTCCGGGCCAAGGAAGGCGGTGATGATCCCGATCAGGCAGGCCGTCCCGCCCAGGATCGCAAACAGGGTTCCGAAGTTGCCGTTGGGAGCCAGGTAGCCGAGCACGAGCGGCACGATCGACCAGGCGACCAGGCCAATGCCCATGCACCAGCCGACTCCGGTGGCGCGTGCCGCGGTCGGGAAGAGCTCCGACAGATAGGTAATGAAGTTGCCGAACTGTCCTCCCAGGGCAGCCCCCACCAGGAAGAGGGCGATCGCCACCAGGACCAAGTTGGTCACCAGTCCGAACGCGATCAGCGACACGATGCCAAGTCCGAATGCGACCATCAGGGAGACGCGCCGGCTGGTCCAGTCGGAGAGCACGCCGGACATGTTGTATCCGAAGAGCAGGCCCAGCGCCTGGACCACGCCGAGCCAACCGACGGCGCCGATGTCCAGGCCTCTCGCCACCTTCAGGTACGTCGGGGCCCAGGCCAGGATGCCGCCCCCGGCCGTGTTGCCGGCGAGCAGGAGAATGGTGCCGACAAGCGTCGCCTTTCGCAGTTCCGGGGTGAACAGCTGGCCCATCGTGAAACCGGAAGAGCGCGTGGCCTCGGCCGACCGGGCACGCTTCTGCTCCTGATGCTCCTTCCACTTCTCAGACTCGGGAAGCCAGAAACGGAATCCGACCACCAGCAGCGCCGGAATCGCTCCGATCAGAAACAGCGGCCGCCAGCCGTAGACCGGCGCAATCGTGGCCAGGAGCAGGGATGCGATCAGCAAGCCGATGGCGAAGCCGCTCTGCATGAAGCCCATGGCTCGTGCGCGGGTCTTGGGATTCCATCGCTCGGCGAGGTAGGTGGCGCCGATCGGCTGCTCGGCTCCGATGCCGAAGTTGACCAGGAAGCGGGCCACCGTCAGATATGCGCTGCTGGCGGCGAAGGCGACGGCGCCGGTCGTCAGTGCGTAGAGGAGAATGTTGCCCATCATCGCGCGACGCCGTCCGAAGTAGTCGGCGATGACCGGCACGAGCAGACTGCCGATCCAGGTTCCCTGCAGAGAGAGGAAGAAGATCAGCCCTCCCGTCGGGATGCTGATGTGCAGGTCGGCCAGAATGAGCGGCAGCGCGGAGCTGTAGATGGTGTAATCCATCCCCGCGAAGACCCATCCGGCCTGTACCAGGATCAGTCCAGCGGTGCCACCAGCCATGGCCCCTGCAAAGCGCCCGGGTACGGTCGCACCGACCGGTGGGTGGGCGATGGTCGTGTCGTCCGACTCAACGGTCATGAATACCCTCCTCGCACGTGTTTCCCCGCGCACATCAGTGAATTACCCCCGCGTCGGGAGTTTCGAGATAGATCCGGACCATCTCTCGTAGGAGCTGCACCAGGCTGACCGAGCTCTCTCCGGCGATGCCGTCCACGAAGTAACGCTGGGTGCAGAACATGGCCTCGAGACCGCCCGCTTCGAGGCAGCGGAGGATTATCCGCTCTGCCTCTCGCGGAGTGTGCTGAAGGTCGTCCTTTCCGAGAAGCAGGCCGAGGCATGCCTCGATCCCATAAGCGCCCCAGTTCGACACGGCGGCAACCACAAGGACGTCGGTGGCTGTGACTGTTGCCATGCCTGCCCCGCACTCGCACTGGCAGATGCCGCCATGCGGCTGGATGCGGCGTACGTCGTCAGCGATGCGGCCGAACCCGATCTCATTGCCTGCGTCGCCAATTCCAACGCTGAAGACCCCACGCTCGGCCGCGGCCGCGAAAAGCGGTGCCAGGTCGACCAGCGGGTCCCAACCGGCGAGGCCGGTGGCTCCGTGGACGATGCCTTTGCTGTTGGGTCCCAGGCGCTCGATCGCGATGATGGCGGCCGGCTGCAGGCGGTCGAGCAGCGCCTCCGACCATGCAGGAATCTCCTGCTGGTCCGCGGGCGCCGTCACCAGCGCCCCGCCGGCGTGCGTACTGGTCGCAAGGTCGACAGTGCGCAGCTCGACGCCGGCGGCTTCGCAGGAGGCGAGGACCGGCTCGGCGTGATGTTGCTCACAGACCAGCACCGGCGTGCAGCCGATTCCCCAGTACAGAGCCCTGGCGAGCACGGCGGCACCGACCGGGCCGTCGTTCTCACCCTTGGGAATCAGTGGACCCGAGCCGGCACCTGTGACGATGATGACGGTGTCGTGCCGCCGAGTCCTGGCCAGCAGACCCGAGGCGGCCAGGTAGGCGAGCGGTTGGTCACCAGCCTCGGCCCTGGCCGCCTCGTAGAGTGGGATTATCTTGCCGGCGGGCATGCCGCGATTTCGCATCTCGACCGTTATCAGCCGGTCGATGTAGTCAGCCATCGCTGGCACACGGGCGTCGCCGGTGGCTTCGTCGACGGCGACCGGGTCTTTCGCGACAGTCATCATCCCTCCCTTGGAACTGGTTTTCAAAGTCTAGGGCTGATGGATGGGATCGTCTAATATATGATTCGTCAACGATTCATATTGATGTGATATAAGTCACGCGTGGAGCTGCGCCAGCTGCGGTATTTCATCGCCGTAGCCGAGGAGTTGCATTTCAGTCGCGCCGCCGCGCGGCTGCACATGGCCCAGCCGCCTCTGAGTCAACAGATCAAGCAGCTGGAGGCGGAGCTGCACACCCAGCTTCTCTGGCGGACCAAGCGTCGAGTTGAGTTGACCGAAGCGGGCGAAGCCTTCCTAGAGGAAGCACGCAAGACGCTGGCTCAGGCGGAGTACGCTGCCCGCGTCGCGCAGTCCACGGGCGCAGGAAAGACCGGCCAGCTGCAGCTGGGGTTCATCGACACCGCAACCTACGGCTTCCTACCCCGGCTGCTTCGGGTCTTCAGGGAGCGGCACCCGAATATCCAGGTCGTCCTCCACGAGATGACCTCCGGCGAGCTGGTCGAAGCCCTGAAGCGCGCCGAGATTCAGCTCGCGGTGTTGAGGCCGACGCGCGCAGGATCCCAGCTCTCCTTTCACGAGATCGGGCGGGAGAAGCTGCTGGTCGCCCTGCCCAGCGGGCACAGGTTGGCCCGCCTGCAGCAGGTGCCCGTGAAAGAGCTCGGCGAGGAGGGTTGGGTGCTCTTTCCCAGGCTTCTCTCACCGGGACTCCACGACCAGCTTCTCGGTATCTGCCAAAAGGCTGGGTTTACGCCACGCGTTGTGCAGGAAGTGCGCGAGGGTCACACGATCGTTGGACTGGTTGCGGCGGGTCTCGGGATCACCGTGATCGCAGAGTCGCTACGGCATTGGAGACGACCGGGCGTCGTGTTCCGGCCCCTCAAGGCTGCGACCGCGTGGCTGCCGATGAGCATCGCCTGGCGCAGAGACGAACGGGCGCCGACAGTGCACTCCTTCGTCGAGATCGCACGGGAAAGGGCCGATTGGGGGGAGCGGGCGCTCTAAGCACTCGCCGCGTCACCGGTAACTCGCACTCTGGCCAGGATTGCCGCCCTGTGCCCTGGTGACGAAGTCGATCAGGAAGTCGACGTAGAAGCGTTGCATCTCGGGCAAGCCGGCCACCTTGCCGCCGCCGTCGATGACGATGTATTCGTCGGGGAGCCCAACACCGGCGCCATACCCGATGCCGGTTGCGAAGACCAGCGGCACGCCGAAGTCCCGCGCAAAGATCGACCAGGGGCCGCCGTATCCCTGCAGCGGCCAGACCACGACGTCACCGCCGGCCCTCTCCGCGGCCTGAACGAACGACTGCACGAGCGACGACTCGTAGGCCGTCCGCGATCCCGGATAAGCGCTCAGGACCGTGATCTCGATGTCCTCGAAGCCATGTCCGTCGAGGTGATGTCGCAGCGCCCGCAGCAGCTCAGAAGGAGACGCGTCGGCGACCAGGCGGGCGTCCAGGCGGGCCGTCGCCTCCTCCGGGATCGTGTACGTCCGTGTCCCTGGCCCGGTGTAGCCGGAGTAGATGCCCTGGATGTTCAGGCTGGAGCCGTAGACATAGCGCGTCAGAACCTCGGCACCCTGAAGATCCTCAGAGAAGACGGACACACCGGCGCCGGCGAGTCCCGGAATGACCTCGCTCCAGGGCTTGCCGTCGAAGCGGCTGGCGAGCCGTTCCATCAGCGGCAGATCTGCCTCTGGCACCGCCGCCGGCGCCAGGCGCTCGCCCCATCCGCTGACGGCGATCTGCCCGTCCTTGGAGTTGAGCGTGGTGACTGCCTGGAGCAGACGCTGGGCCGGGCTGTCCACTATCGAGCGCGTCGCGCTGTGCGCTGCCTGCTCCACCGGACCGCGGCCCCAGCTCCTTCCCGACGCGCGCAGCTCGAAGGTGAGGAAGGTCTTGTAACCAAGCGTCAGAGGCAGCTCACCGCGCCGGTTCTGCGCGGCCCGCGGGTACACGCATCCGGCGATACCCCGCAGCCGGTCGCGATAGCGGTCGATGAGCCCGGCATAGGACTGACTGCCGAGGATCTCGTCGCCCTCCGCAAGAAAAGCGATGTTGACCGGCAGCGCCCCTGTGACGGCCCGGATGGCACCCAGGGCCGCGAGCCAGGCGATGTCCGGCCCTTTGGGCACCAGCGCCCCGCGGCCATAGAGCACGGCGGGGAGGTCATCGCGAGCCTCCAGCACCGCGCCGAAGGGATCGTGTGACCAGGCCGACCTGTCTCCCACCGACCTGACGTCATACATGCTGTAGTTCACGAGCGTCTGCGGGGCGCCGGCGTCGTAGTAGGCCCAGACCCCCGGGAAGGTCTCCGTATCGACGATCTCCACCTCGCCACACCCAAGCGCCCGGTAGTGGTCGGCCACCAGCTCCGCGCACTCGCGCATGCCGGCGCCCTCGACGCTGACGCTGGGCCGGCGCACGTACTCCTGGAGCATCCGAACGGTCTCCTCGATGTTGCCGTCGATGTATTCGTAGACCGGTCTCAAGTCCATCTCACCCTCCAGCGCGTACACGGGCGGCACGGAAGAGCCTGATCGCCGAGTGGCCGGCGCTCCTGCTCGGGTAGCGGGCGGCACCACGCATCACCTCCAGCAAGGCCGCGTTGAAGCCCGGGTCGATGCCGTCCACGTGGGGCGTCGCGTATCGGGTGGGGCCGTCGATGGCTCCCGCGCGAACGGCGTCCTCGCAAACGCGCCGGTAGACGTCACCGGCGACCAGCACCGCAGGGTCCCTCTTGAGGTAGGCAAGGCAGGCCGCGATGGCGTAGGCGCCCCAGTCCGACACGCTGGCGAGCACGGTCACGTCCGCGGGCGTGGCGCAGGCGGTCCCTCCACCACAGCCGCAGCCGCAATCCTTCCCCGCCGGCGTCTCCGTCTGGATGGCGTCATAGATGGCGCCCATGCCGAGCTCGTTGCCGAAGTCACCGACCCCCACTGTCAGCGCACCGCGAGCCGACGCCTCCCGGTACAGGAAGTCGACTGGAGCGATGCCGCGCGTGGCGTTCTTGCCCATGGCGTAGTGGTACTCGCCCTCCGGATTGGCGCCTGGGCGTTCGACGGCCACACAGGCGGCAGGCTCGATCCGGTCCGCCAGGGCGGCCGAGATCGCCTCCGCCTCAGCGACTTCGGCGGAGAAGGGAAGCACCACCGCGGCGTGAGGGACCTCGGTGCGAGTGGCCAGTTCGGCGGTCACGTTGAGTCCGGCGCCTCGCAGGGCGGCGCTCAGGGCGGAGGCCACCTCCGGCTCCGCGACGAACACGGGTACGGCCCCGCAGGCTCGCTCCAGCGCGGCCGCCAGAACCGCGCTGCCGATCAGTCCATCCGTCTCCGGGAACGGCTTGGGGGCAAGGAACCCGGTCAGCATGAGCACGGCGCTCCCGGTTTCCAGGCGCCCCATCAGCGCCTGGGCGGCCGTCAGGGTAAGAGGACGCGAGTGAGGCGCGCGGGCGGCCCCGTAGAGCACACGGAGGATTCCGTCGCCCCGCATGTCCAGCGTCGATAGCTGGTCTAGGTTCTCGCCGACGCACTGGTCTACGAGCAGCGAAGCGCTGACTTCGAGCTCGTCCTCTCCAGGTTGCGACATCATGCCCTCCACTCCCACGGTGTCATCCGGCCGACGGGGCCTCAGCCCGAATCTTCGCTCCAGGGGCGGCCTGGACGCTCAGCGGCCGGCTATGGCCTGCCGCTCGAGTCACACGGGGAAGGCCTCAGCCGGGCGTGCAGATGCGCCCGAAGCTCACGGGCGAACTCATGATCGGGGTGGGCTGCTGGATAACGGCAATCGCCGTAGCGTCCTCCACGCAGGGCAGGTTCGTGAAGAGCACGCTCACGCTGACGGTCTGGGCGCCGGTTCCAGGATCAGGGTGGAGGGCGAAGGTCACCGTCCTGGACTCCGCGGGCGACCCCGGAGGCGACAGCGTGGCCGTTACCGACCCCACGATGCTCGAGTTCGGCTCAGCGTCCTGGTACTTGACCGCCACCAAGAAGCCGCACGAGTAGCCAGCGGGGTTCTGGCTACAGCCGCCGGCGCTCGGCGGCGCGGCCGCCAGCGTCACCTGGGTCACGGTGAGCTGCGCAGGGGTCGGGGTTGGGCTTGGGCTCGGTGTCGGGTAGGGCGGCACGCAGATTCGCCCGAAGGCGACGGCCGGGCTGGTGGCGGCGTTGGGGTTCCTGGTCGCCGCCGTCGCCGTGGAGTCCTCCAGGCAGGGGTCGAAGGTGAAGAAGACGCTGATCTGCTTCTGCACGCTGCCGCTACCGGGAGCAACCGTGGATCCGAAGGCGGCCGTGT
>CATPBP010000124.1 GCA_955652675.1 Candidatus Dormiibacterota bacterium | reverse complement strand
GTGGTCCCTCCGGCTCAGCTCAGGGCGGCGGAACCGCAGAGGATGGAGGTCATCCACCTCGCCGCCGCGGCGTCTCCCTGGCGAACGGCCACTCTGAGCGCCCGCACTGCCCGCGCCGTGTCGAGATCGTCGTCCAGGGCCGCGGCGAACTCGTCCACAAGATCCGACGCCCCCTCCCACCGCCGCACTCTCCCGCGGCCCACCTCCTGCGGCGGGCCCGCCCCGCCACCACCTCCAAGGAGATCTGCTAGGCGAGCGGTCAGGCGCGTGGCGCTGGCCAGCCCTTCCCAGCGGAAGCTCCAGTCTGTCCGGTACCGGTGGGAGGCGAGGTAGAGGCGCACCGCGGCCGCGGGCGCTTTTTCCAGCATCTCCCGGACGACCACCAGGTTGCCGAGCGACTTCGACATCTTGTGGCCGCCGTAGCGAACCATGCCAGTGTGCATCCAGGCTCTGGCGAAGGGAACACAGCCTGTTAACGACTCGGACTGGGCCCGCTCCGACTCGTGGTGGGAGAAGATCAGGTCGCGGCCGCCGCCGTGCACGTCGATCTGCGGCCCCAGGTGGTGCATCGACATCTCCGAACACTCGATGTGCCAGCCCGGCTTTCCCACCCCGAAGGCGGAGGGCCAGGCAGGCTCGTCCGCCGCCGACGGCCGCCAGAGGGCGAAGTCGAGCGGGTCTCGCTTGGCGGAGGGCCCGACGTTGCCGAGCAGTCCCTCGTCCCGGAGTTTGCGGAGCATCGAGGACCGGGAGAGGTGAGAGAGCTCCCCATACCCCGGGAACTCCCGCACCGGGAAGTACACGGCGTCCGTCTGGTAGGCGAACCCCGCCTCCGCCAGGCGCTCGACCACCGACGCTATCTCGGCGACCTCCTCCGAGGCCCGCGGCATGACATCGGGCGGCCGCCAGCCCAGCGCCGACATGTCGGCCAGGAACGACTTCATCTCCCGCTCCGCGAGCTGGTCCCAGCGGACCCCGTCGCGGCGCGCCCTTTCAAACAGTGGGTCGTCGACGTCGGTGATGTTCTGCACGTAGCGGACCCGGGTGCCGCACGCCTCGACCCAGCGCACCAGCACGTCGAACGCGCAGAAGGTGAAGGCGTGGCCGAGGTGGCCGGAGTCGTAGGGCGTCACGCCACAGACGTAGAGGTTGAGCAGCCGTCCACCCGGTCGCTCCGGGTCGCGACTTTGAGGGAGCGGCAGCAACCGCCTGGTCAGGCTGTCGTAGACGCGGGTCCTACAGTCGGGTTCCTCGGTCATGGGCCAAAAAGGGGCCTCGCCGCGCCGCGTGCGCGCCAAGGCCTCGCCCACTCTACGGCGCCCGGCGGTGGAAACCGCTGACCCTTGCCGCCGGCTAGGAGTGCACCGCTTCCGCGGGCACCGCCACTCGTAGGGCCGCTGCTTTGTCGGTGCGCTCCCAGGGAAGGTCGAGATCGTCCCTGCCGAAGTGGCCGTAGGACGCCGTCGGCCGGAAGATCGGGCGGCGGAGGTCGAGGTTGTGGATGATCGCCGCCGGGCGGAGATCGAAGTGGCCTCGGATGAGTTCGAGGATCTCCGCTTCGGGCAGCTTGCCGGTGCCGAAGGTCTCCACCGCGATGGAGGTCGGCTGCGCCCGCCCGATCGCGTAGGAGAGCTGGACCTCGGCACGCTCGGCAAGGCCCGCCGCCACCAGGTTCTTCGCCACGTAGCGGGCGGCGTAGGCGGCCGAGCGGTCCACCTTGGAGGGGTCCTTGCCGCTGAAGGCGCCGCCACCGTGGCGGGCGATTCCCCCGTACGTGTCGACGATGATCTTGCGGCCCGTCAGGCCGGCGTCGGCGTTGGGGCCGCCGATCTCGAAACGGCCGCTCGGATTGACCATGACCTTGGTGCCGGCGTCGACCAGCCAGGGCGGGAGCACGGCGTCGATGACCAGGGAACGCACCCCCTCTTCGATCTCCCGGTTGCTCACGCCGGTGCGGTGATGGGTGGAGATGACCACCGCCTCGATCCGCTTGGGGTAGCCGTACTCGTACTCCACGGTGACCTGGGACTTGCCGTCGGGGAGCAGCCATTCCAGCTCGCCCGACTGGCGAACCGTGGCCAGCCGGCGGGTCAAGCGGTGCGCCAGCGAGATGGTCAGCGGCATCAGCTCCGGCGTCTCGGTGCAGGCGAAGCCGATCATCATGCCCTGGTCGCCCGCGCCCTGCAGCTCGAAGGGATCTCCTAGCTCGCCGCTGCGCTCTTCCAATGAATGGTCGACACCGGCCGCGATCTCCGCCGACTGCTCCTTCAGGTAGACGCTGATCAGCGCGTGGTCGGGGTCGAAGCCGGTCTCCTCTCCCGTGTAGCCGATTCCCTTCAGGGTGTCGCGGATGAGCTTCTCGATCGGCACCTCGGCGCTGGTCGTGACCTCGCCGATCACGACCAGGAATCCCTTGGTCACCGCCGTCTCGCAGGCCACCCTGGCGGCCGGATCCTGGGCCAGGATCGCGTCCAGGACGGCGTCGGAGACCTGGTCACAGACCTTGTCCGGGTGTCCTTCGGTTACCGACTCGGAGGTGAGCAGATACGCGGCGGAGTCACGGAACGATGTCATTTAGCAGTCCTTCCGGGCGAAATGTGTGAGCCTCTCCGGGCAAAGTACGGCACGGATCAGGCTGGAAGACGTCCGGCGAATTGTAGCGGAGAGGACGGCGCTCAGCCGGCCGCCTGCTCGTCCTCCTGGCCCAGCACCTGCGCCTGGAGGGCGAAGATGTCGTCCAGCACGCGATCGGTGCGGCGGCCTTCGAGGCGATGGTCCGGGATCAAACCGCCGTCGCCGAGGAGGTGCCGGAGCCGGAACCCGAGCGGGCCGTCGATCCGGACCTTGCCCTCCGCCAGGGCGTCCTCAAGCAGCTGAAGGCAGCGATCCAGGGCCCGCATCCGGGCCCGCTCACCGGCATCCGTCATGCCGTGCCCAGGATCTCCACCCGGCCGGCGCGGACGCGCGTCTGAACCAGTGGTAGGGCTGGGAGTTTGTAGCCTTCCCCGAGCGCGAGGCCGTCGGTGTCGAACAGCTGGTTGTGGCAGGGACAGTTCAGCTGGTGGCTGCTGGACTTCCAGACGAGCTCGCAGGGCAGGTGCGTGCAGTAGGCGGACATCGCCAGAACCTGGTCGCCCTTGCGAAACACGAAGGCGCCCACCGAGCCGGCCGTCACTCGTCTTGGCGCCCCCTCCACCATGTCGGCGAACAGGATGCCGATGTCGATCCAGCGGCCCAACTCCGGCCGCGGCTCGATCACGGAGCGCGGAGAAGGCGGGGTGAGCGCGACGGTCTCCCCCGTCTGCTCAACCTCCTGCTGCCGGGCCGGCTGCAGGATCTGCCCCAGCTGACCAAGCTGGCCGCCCAGAACCCCGGCCAGCGCGCCGGCGGTCAGGCCCACGCCGCCCACCAGTGCCGCCCGCCTGTTCATCCAGGGGGCCGGCTCCCCCTTCTCGAGCAGCCCGCGAAGCCGGCCTCGGAAGGACGAAGACATGCGCGGATAGCCCTCCCGTGAACCGGCCAGCTGGGCTGCGGCACGGATGGCCTCCTGCTCCTCCGCGTCGGAGGCAGTTGCTTTCAGGTGCTTACCGGCGAGCAGGTCGCTCACCAGCCCGTCGAGCCGCTCGGCGGCGCGCTCTTCGTCGTGCTCAGGCATCTATTACGACCTTGGCGGCTGCGCGCAGCGCGCGCAGCTGCATGACCTTGACGCCACCCACAGTGCTACCCAACTCAGCGGCCACTTCCTTCAGGGAGTATCCCCGCAGGAAACGGAGTTCGAGGACTCGCCGGTAGTTGCCGGGCAGCTGATCCAGGATGCCGTGGACCCGGTCGGCGGACGCGGTGCCCGGCT
Source organism: Candidatus Dormiibacterota bacterium (assembly GCA_955652675.1). Taxonomy (GTDB): domain Bacteria; phylum Chloroflexota; class Dormibacteria; order Dormibacterales; family Dormibacteraceae; genus Nephthysia. Next base: position 4,931 of record CATPBP010000124.1, on the reverse strand, counting down.
CGGGCGCGTGCTTCTCCACCCAGAGGTCGTCGCGCAGCTCGTCTTCGGGAAGCCCAAAGCGGGCGGCCCAGAAGCTGGCCAGGGCTGATCGGGCGGCGGCGAAGAGGTAGGAGCGGATCGCCGGCGCGCTGGCCCCGGCGCGGAGGCGGGGGATGGCCTTGAGCGCCACCTGCTGGGTGACATCCTCGGCGTCGGCCCGATTGCCGACACGGACGTAGACGTAGGCGTAGATCAGCTCCAGCTCTTCCAGGGCGATGTCCACGCCGGCGTTAGCCGGGGCTGGCAGCTGAACCACCTCACCCGACTGCCCGGACTCACCCAACGAAGCTGATTCCCTTTCGATCATCGTTTGTGGCGCTCAACACCGTGCCTGACCGAGTAACTACTCACAGTGGTTACGCTGGTGAGACAGCTCCAGGGTCGGTCAGCTCGAGCTCGGGCCGGCCCGCGGCCGCCGCCTGAAGCGCCAGACGAGCAGGCCGGCCAGGCCGAGCAGCAGCAGGGGCGCGAGCGCACCCACCACCATCAGCATCAACCCGACCACGTCCACGGAGTTGTGCAGGGCCCGCACCAGCGCGGTCTGGAGGCCCCATTGATCGGCGCTCGCGGCGGCCGCAGCCTCCCGGATGGTGACCGCCACGGTGGCGTAGCTGGTGCTGTGGTCGAGGTAGTCGATCTGGCCCTTGAGCTGCTCGATCTGAGCAGTGATCTGGCCCAGCTGGTTCTGGACCTGGAGGATGTCGTTCACCGACTTGGCCTGCTGGAGAAGCGCGAGCATCGCGTCCCGCTGCGCCTCCGCGTTGCGAAGCCGCGCCTGGAGATCCACGTACTGGGAGCTCACGTCGGTGCCGGTGATCTGGATCGACTCCGCCTTACCCAACCGCCGGAGACCGGCGATGGTGGCGTCGAAGCGGTCCGAAGGCACCTGAAAGGTGACCACCCCGGAGCGCAGCCGGTCGCTGCCGTCGGCCTGCGCCTGGGAGCCGGACACGTAGCCGCCCTGGCTCTGCATCAGGCTCGTGACGCGGTCCCAGCTGGAGTCGAAGGCGCCGTTGCCGACCTGGAGCGTGAGCTGGGCGCTGCGCTGGACACGCCGTCCCTCCGGCACGACGCCGGGAGCAGGCACAGCGTCCTGGGATTTGGCGGCCGAGCTCGGGGCAGAGCTCGCCGTCTGGCCGGCGCCGCCTCCTTTTGACTGGCCGGGGACGCCGACGCCCTGGAGCCCGCAGCCCAGGGGCAGGAGAAGGACGGCCGAGGTGGCGGCGAGAAGAAGTCCTCGTGCGTTCATGTCGCGGACCTAACGCGCGTCCGGCGCTCCGGGTAACCTCGCCCCTCGGCCCTACGCCTCCGGCTGTGGCTCCCGGGAGGCGTCCGCCTTCAAGAGGCGGCTCGCCAGGGGCCCGATGGTAGTTCCCTGGACCAGGATGGAGATTAGGGCCACACCGTAGACGAGCGCCCGGATGGAGCCGAAGGCGGCGTTTCGCTCCGTCAGGCTGAGAGCCAGCGCCACCGCGATCGCACCGCGCAGGCCGGACCAGACCACCAGGTGCTGCCAGCGGAAGCTGATCCGCCAGGGCAGCGGATGCAGCAGCCCGAGCACGAGGTAGACCGCGATGGCACGCGCCAGCAGCGTGATCAAGGCTGCCGCCACGATCACGCCCAGCTCCGTGCGCACCTCCGCCCAGGGCACGTCGAGCCCAACCAGCAGGAAGACCAGGGAGTTGAGGAAGAAGGCGACGAAGTCCCAGAAGAGCGTCACCGCCTCCTGGGTCCTGGGTGACATGGCCCGCGGACGGCCCAGGTTGCCGAGCACCAGCCCGGCCGCGACCACCGCCAGGATGCCCGACAGGTGGAGGGTCTCGGCCAGCAGGTAGCTGCCGTAGGCGCCGATCGCGGTGAGCGTGATCTCGACCTGGAAGTCGTCGATCCGGCTGGTCACGAAGGAGAGCAGCAAGCCGAGCACAAGGCCGAGCGCGAGCCCGCCGGCGGCCAGCCTGAAGAACTCCCAGGCGATACCGACCGGGCCCAGGACGGCGGATTCGGTGGCCGCCAGGGCGACGGTGAAGAGGACCACCCCGGTGCCGTCGTTGAGCAGGCTCTCGGACTCGATCAGGTTGGTCAGCCGGGCGGGGATTCCCAGGCGGCGGAAGACGGCGACCACGGCAACCGGGTCGGTGGGCGAGACCATGGTGCCAAAGAGAACCGCCAGGGGCACCGAGAGCCCCAGCGCAGCGTGACCGAGGAGCGCCACCACGGCCGTGGTGAGCAGGACGCCCAGCGTGGCCAGCCCCACCACGGCGACGAGGTTGGCTCTCAGCTCCCTCCAGCTCAGGTTGAAGGCAGCCTCGAAGAGCAGGCCTGGCAGGAGAACGAAAAGGATAAGGGCATGCGTCAGCTGGAGCTGGCCGCGGCCGAGGATCAAGCCCGCCACCAGGCCTGCCAGCGCGAGCGCGCTGACGTACGGGACGGGCACCGCCTTGACCAGCAGCGCCACAGCGCAGGCGGCCATCAAGAGGAGGACGAAGGTCTCCACCCGCGCTTCGATCACAGCTGCAAGGCTGGCATGTTAAGAGTTCCACTGAGGGCGCCAAAGCCGCAGACTCCAGATTCGTGTCCAGCGCCAGCCAGTCGGTCCTCGAAGACGTCTTCGGTCACCGGGAATTCCGGCCCGGCCAGGAAGAGATCATGGAGGCTCAGCTCGCCGGCCGCGACGTGCTCTCCGTGGCGCCGACCGGATCGGGCAAGAGCATCAGCTACTGGGTGCCCGCCGTGGTCGGGGGCGGACTCACGCTGGTCGTCTCCCCCCTCATCGCCCTCATGAAGGACCAGGTCGACCGCCTGCGGTCGCTGGGCGTGGCCGCCGCCTTCCTCAACTCGACCCAGGACCGGGCCGAGCAGCTGGCCGGCCTTCAGGCGGCCGCCGAGGGCCGGCTCCGGCTGCTCTACGTGGCACCCGAGCGCTTCGGCCGACCCGGCTTCCTGGACCGGGTGGCCAAGCTTCGCGTCGGGCGTTTCGTGGTCGACGAGGCCCACTGCATCTCTTCTTGGGGCCACGACTTCCGGCCGGACTACCGCCAGCTCGACCGTGCGCTGGCAGCCTGCGGCAGGCCGCCGGTGGCCGGCTTCACGGCCACGGCGACCCCAAGGGTGCGGGAGGACGTCGCCCGAAGCCTCGGCATGCGGGATCCGCTGATCCTGGTCACCGGCTTCAACCGGCCCAACCTGCGCCTCTCCGCCCTTCGCTGCCGGGGGGAGGCCGGCAAGCGGGAGGCGCTGCTGGCGCACCTGCGGCCGGGCTCGGGCAGGGCGCTGATCTACACCGGCACCGTGGCCGCCGCGGAAGAGGTGGCCCAGCTCCTGGTGCAGCGGGGAATGCGGGCAGCCGCCTACCACGGACGGCTTGCCGATGAGGAGAGGACCCGCGTCCAGGACGCGTTCGCGCGCAGCGAGCTCCAGGTGGTGGTCGCCACCTCGGCCTTCGGCATGGGCGTCGACCTGCCCGACATCCGGCAGGTCATCCACTGCCACGCACCGGGCAGCCTGGAAGCCTACTACCAGGAGGCGGGGCGGGCCGGCCGCGACGGGCTGGCCGCCGAGTGCATCCTGCTCTGGTCGCCCGCCGACCGCGACCTCCAGTCCTTCTTCATCGAGCAGTCATTCCCCGGGGCGGACTCGGAGCCGAAGCAGAACGCCTACGCCCGCCTCGCGCAGATACTCTCCTACGCGCAGCTCAGGAGCTGCCGCCACGCCCGCATCGCCGACTACTTCGGCGAGATCGGCGTCCCCCGTAGCTGCCAGGCTTGCGACAACTGCCTGGACGCCGACCGACCGCCGGAAGTAGAGGTGGCCCCCGCGGACCTGGGCGCGGCCCTGGCTGCGGCCGCCCGCTTCAGCGGCCGCATGGGCGCCGCCAACCTGGCCGCCGTGCTGGGCGGCCGCCAGACCACCTGGACGCGGCGCCAGCCCTGGGTCACGGAACTCGTCCACTTCGGGGCCCTGCCCTGGCCAGAGGACCGGGTCCGCCTGCTGATCAGCGAGATGCTGGAGGCGGGACTGCTCCGTCAGAGCTCCGGCGAGTACCCGGTGCTGGAGCTGACCAGCCTGGGCGCAAGAGCGGTCCGGGGCCAGGCCGACGTCGCGCTCTCGCTGCCGGCGCCTCAGGCACGCCCCTCACGCGCCACCCGGCCCGGACCCGGTCTTCCCGCCGGAGCCGATTCAGGGCTGGTGGAGCGCTTGAGGCAATGGCGGCTGGAGATGGCAAGGACAGAGGAGGTCCCCGCCTACGTCGTCTTCCACGACCGGGTGCTGGTCGAGATAGCGGCAAGGGCGCCGGCCAGCCTGGATGCGCTGGCCGAGGTCTCGGGAGTGGGGCCGGCCAAGCTCGCCCGCTACGGACCCGCTCTTCTGAAGCTGGTAAAAGAGCAGCGATGATTCGCGCACAGGACCTGGCCCTCGAGGTGGCCGGTCGCCGGCTGCTGGAGGAGGCCAGCTTCAGCCTTCAGCCCGGCGACAAGGCCGGGCTGGTGGGCGTCAACGGCGCCGGCAAGACCAGCCTCCTGCGGGTGCTCGCCCGCGAGGACGACGCGCTCGCCGGCGAGGTGGCCCGGCGGGGCAGCTTGGGCTACATGCCGCAGGATCCTCGCCCCGCCGAGGAGGGCGACGGAACCGCGCTCGCCTACGTGCTCTCCGGGCGCGGACTCGACCGGGCGGCGGCACGGCTGGAGAAGCTGCGGCTCGACCTGGAGCGCGATCCCAGCGAGCGCAACGTCGCCCGCTATGCAGAGGCCGAGGAAGGCTACCGGGTGCAGGGCGGCTACGCCGCTGACGCCGAGGTGCGCCGGATCACGGCGGGCCTGGGCCTGGCGGCCGACCGCGTGGATCTGCAGCTGGAGGTGCTCTCCGGAGGTGAGCGGCGCCGGGTGGAGATGGCC
>CATPBP010000123.1 GCA_955652675.1 Candidatus Dormiibacterota bacterium | reverse complement strand
CCTCAGGGCCACCCGGCCAGCGCGGACATCTTTCAACTGCGGACGGACGGAAGCCAGGCGGTGCGGCTGACCGCCGGGCTGGGCTGGGCGACCGATCCGGCCTGGTCTCCCGACGGCAAGGAGCTAGCTCTGACCACCACGCGGGACGGCAGTCCGAATCTGTATCTGATGGACTCGACAGGTGGGCGCCTGCGGCGACTCACCTCCGCGCCGGCGGCCGACTCCAACGCCGCCTGGTCGCCCGACGGCCGCGCGCTTGTCTTCGCGAGCGGCCGGGACGGCGTCACCGGCCCGCTCGGCGCGGCCCGCCGGCACGCGAGCCTCTTCGCAATCAACGCGGACGGCAGCGATCTCCGCCAGCTCAGCCGAGTGTCCGGGTACAGCGCCGAGCCCGCCTGGTCGCCGGATGGCTCCCAGATCGCCTTCATCTCGGACCGCGACGGTAACCCGTCTCTCTACGTCATGAGATCCGACGGCAGAGAAGTTCGCCGCCTGACCGATGAAGGCTTCTTCGAGGGGCGGCCCTCCTGGTCCCCGGACGGCCGCCGTCTCGCCTTTTTCAGGACAGGCACCCTCGGCGATCGCCCTCACGCCACGATCCAGGTGATCGACCTGCACGGCGGGAAAGCGAGCACGCTCGTGCCCGGCAACGGCTACGACCCCGCCTGGTCGCCGGACGGGTCGAGGATCGCGTTCGTCAGCCAGCGAGACGGCGCGCCGAACCTCTACGTGGCTCGCTCCAACGGCGGCGGCGTCCTCCGGCTGACGCACGACGCAGCCCCAAAGTTCCGGCCGGCCTGGCGACCGCAGGCAGCGTGAGCCAGGTGCTCGCGAGTCCGCTGGAGTCAAGCCGCCTCGGCCCGCGCCAGTGGGGCTGGCCTCTGGCCGCCATCGCAGTCGCGTTTGCCACCGGCAGCCTGGTGCTCCTCGCCTCCAACCACGACGTCCTGGTGAGCGGCTCTGGCGAGCCGTTCCTGATCAGCGTCACAGGCCAGGTTGCCGGCCCCTTCGTCTCGGTGGTCATTGTTGCGGTGCTCGGCGCGCTGGCGATCCAGCGAGACCCAGGCAACTGGATCGGGAGGTGTTGGGCGGGCATCGCCCTCGCCTTCGCGCTGACACTGTTCGCGCAGGAGTACGCCATCCGCGGCCTGGTCGTCGCGCCGGGAACGCTGCCTGGGGCCGCCGTAGCGGCCTGGCTTCAGGTCTGGCTGTACAACCTGCTGGTGCTCGGGGTGGTCCTGGGCCTGGCTCTGTTTCCCGACGGCCGGCTGCCATCGCGGCGGTGGCGTGCGCTGGTCGTCTTCTCCGTCGGTGTCACCGCCCTGGCGTTGATCGACTCGCTGGCCGATCCGGCGCCTCTCAACACCTTCGTGCGGCAAGAGCCCTTCACCCTCCCGGTGACGATGCCGCCCGCGCTGCGGTGGCTGGGCTCAGCCTTCGCCGGTTGGTCGGGGCTGCTCGTCTACTGGTCCCAGGCGCTCGTCATAGCCGTCGCCTGCGGCGCCCTGGCAGTCCGCCTGCGAGGCTCCAGCGGAGACCTGCGCCAGCAGCTCAAGTGGGTCGTGTACGGAGGAGCGATTGCCGCCTTCGGCTGGTTGATCAGCTTCGCCCAGGCCCTTCCGCTGGCCTCCGGCAGCGACCCCACGCTCCGGATGATCGCCACCTGGGGCAACCTGCTCTGGCTCTTCGGCATCACCATCGCAACGCCCGTGGCGGCCGGGGTGGCCATCCTTCGCTACCGGCTGTATGACATCGACCGGGTCATCAACCGGACGCTGCTGGTGGGCGGGCTTGCGGCCTTCATCACCGCGGTCTACGTCGGCGTCGTGGTCGGTATCGGCTCTGAGATCGGTAAGGAGTTCGGCCCGGCGCTCTCTCTGCTCGCGACCGCGGTGGTGGCGGTCGCCTTCACGCCGGTGCGCACGCGGCTGCAGGGGATGGCCAACCGTCTCGTGTACGGAAAGCGGGCAAGCCCCTACGAGATCCTGGCCGGGTTCTCCGAGCGGGCTGGCGGCAGTTACCTGAGCGACGAGATCCTCCCTGAGATGGCGCGCCTGCTGGGCGAGGGGACCGCCTCGAGGCGGGCGCAAGTCTGGCTCCGGGTGGGCGACGAGCTGCGTCCCGCCGGGTCCTGGCCAGAGGAGAACGGCCGTTCGACCCTGCCCGTTGTGGGGGAGCAGCTCCCCACCATCCCCGGCTGGCAGCGCGCGGTCCCGGTTCTGGACGGAGGCGAGCTGCTGGGCGCCCTCACGCTCACCAAGCCGGGAGGCGAACGGTTCACGCCGGGCGAGGACAAGCTGGTGGTCGACCTCGCCCGGCAGGCGGGGCTCGTGCTGCGCAACGTCAGGCTGGTGGAGGAGCTGCGCTCTTCCCGCCAGCGCATCGTGAGTGCGCAGGACGAGGAGCGGCGACGGCTGGAGCGGAACCTGCACGACGGAGCCCAGCAGCAACTGGTGACGGCGTCTTTGGGCCTGGGAGTTGTGCGAGCCAAGGTCCGGACAGGGAGGTCTGACGGCCTCGACCATGAGCTGGGGGAGGTGGCCTCTCAGCTGAAAGCCGGACTGGCAGAGCTCCGAACTCTGGCTCGGGGACTGCATCCCGCCGTCGTCACCGAGGCGGGCCTCGGGGCGGCCCTGGAGTCGCTGGCGGACCGGTCGCCAATCCCCGTCAGGGTCGACGCAAAGATCGAGCGGCGCTTTCCGCCCGCGGTCGAGGCGACCGGCTACTACGTGGTCTCGGAAGGCCTTACCAACGTCGCCAAGCACGCGCGCGCGTCCGAAGGCACCGTGCGCGCGGCCGATGAGGGCGACCGGCTGGTTCTTGAAGTCGAGGATGACGGCGTCGGGGGAGCCGATCAAGGGCTCGGCTCCGGACTCCGTGGTCTGCAAGACCGGGTGGCGGCCCTGGGCGGGTTGCTCGAGGTGGAGAGCAGGCCGGGAGGCGGCACGCTGCTGCGCGCGGAGCTGCCCTACTCACCTTGACGCCCCCCATGCGCGTGATGGTGGCGGACGATTCGCTCCTCTTTCGCCAGGGACTGGTACACGTTCTAACGGTCGCCGGCTTCGACGTGACCGGGCAGGCCGGGACTGCGGAGGAGCTCCTCGAGCTGGTGAGCAAGGCCCCTCCCGAGGTGGCGATCGTGGACATCCGCATGCCCCCAACGCAGACGACGGAGGGTCTGCAGGCCGCCAGGGAGATCGCTCGCGCCAACCCCGCAGTGGGCGTGCTGCTGCTCTCGCACTACGTGGAGACCCAGCACGCGATGCAGCTGCTGGCGGGGGCGGGCAAGGGGGTCGGATACCTGCTCAAGGACCGGGTCTCGGATCTGGACAAGTTCAACGACGCGGTCCGCACTGTGGCCGCGGGACACTCGGTCATCGACCCCGAGGTGGTGGCGCAGCTGGTCTCCAGGCGGCGAACGCACGACCTGCTGGCGGACCTCACCGAGCGTGAGCAGGAGGTCCTCGCTCTGATGGCCGAGGGCCGCTCCAACTCGGCGATCGGCCAGAAGCTCTTTCTCAGCGCCAAGACCATCGAAGCCCACGTCCACAGCATCTTTGGCAAGCTGGAGCTGGAACCGGCGGCCGACGACCACCGCCGAGTCCTGGCCGTCCTGACCTACCTACGCTCTTGAGGTTCCGCGGCGATGGGTAGGCGATGCGGTCACCTTTAGGTCGCCTTTAGGCCGCTCGTATGGGATTGGTGCGATGAGAGTCCTGATCGTCGAAGACGATCATCGTCTGGCCGCCAGCGTGCGGCGCGGCCTGGAGGATGCCGGCTTCGCGGCGGACACCGTGTACGACGGAGAGGACGCTCTGGCTGCGGCGGAGACCACCCACTACGACGTCATCCTTCTCGACCTGATGCTCCCGCGGATCGATGGCATCGAGGTCAGCCGGCGGCTCCGGCAACGCCGCCTGCAGGTCCCCATCCTGATGCTGACCGCACGTGACTCTCTCGACGACCGGGTCCTGGGACTCGAGTCCGGGGCCGACGACTACCTCGTCAAGCCCTTCGCGCTGCGAGAGGTGGTGGCCAGGATCAGGGCCCTGTCGAGGAGGCATCTGGCAGACCGCACCGCAGTGCTGTCGGCGGGCCCGGTGGCGCTGGACACCGGCGGGCGGAGGCTGAAGGTTGGGGGTCAGACGGTTGAGGTGACGCCCAAGGAATACGCCATCCTCGAGTACTTCATGCTCAACCAGGGGCGGCTGCTCACCAGGGACCAGATCATCGAGCACGTCTGGGACTACGACTTCGAGGGCGGTCGCAACCTGGTCGAGACCTACATCAACCGCCTGCGCAGCAAGGTGACCCGGGCCGGCGCCAGCGACCCCTTCGTTACCGTCCGAGGCTCAGGCGGCTACCGCTTCGAATACCCGGCGATTTAACCCCGATCGGAAGTCCACCAGCGACGGGGTGGTGCGCCACCTAAGGGTCATTCCCCCCTGTGGGGGAGCCCCATCGTCACTTGATAGGCCGGATTCATTCCGGGCGTTTGAGTTGTATTCATGCACACCCACCATCACTCCCGAGAGGAGGGTGGGTCCGTGGGGGGAACCTGGGTTCCCCCCGCGCCTTCTGGGAGCCAGAGTTGGAAGACGGCGCCGGAGCCGGGGCGGCTTGCGAGTCTCACGTGGCCGCCCTGAACGCGTGCGAAGGCGGCGCTCAACGGGAGGCCCAGACCGGTCCCGCCTTCGGCGTCGGGGGTCCGGGCATGGTCGCCGCGAGCGAAGCGATTGAAGATCCGGCCGGCCTGCTCCGGCGGCACGCCGCGACCCTGGTCGGCGACCTCCAGAACCCAGCCCCCGCCCTCCGGCCAGGCGCCAAGCCGCACCGTTCCGCCCCGTGGAGAGTGGCGCAGCGCGTTGTCGACCAGGTTGTCGAGGATCCTGCGGGTCAGGTCCAGGTCCGCCTCCAGCCCGCCGGAGTCCGGCGCCTCAACCCGAAGCTCGACTCCTTGCTGCGAGGCCCGAGTCAGCCAGCGGGCAAAGGTGTCGTGGAGGAAGTCCGCCACGTCGAGGCGCTCGGGGCGCGGCTTGAGCTGGCCCGCGTCCGTGCGGGCGAGGAGCAGGAGTCGTTCCACCACCCCGGTCATGTGCTGCACCTCCGACTGCAGAAGCTGAAGGACTCGGCGGTACTCCTCGGGCGGCGCCGGCTTGCTCAGGCTGACCTCGAGCTCCGTTCTCATCAGCGCCAGCGGCGACCGCAGCTCGTGAGAGGCATCGGCGGTGAATCCCCGCAGCGTGTCGAAGCTGTTCTCCAGGCGACCCAGCATCCGGTTGAAGGTGACGACCAGCTCGCCGAGCTCGTCGTCCGGCGCCCGGACCTCAACCCTGCGGTTGAGGTCGCGCTCGCTGAGGGAGTCGGCGAGGCGGGCGATGCGGCGAACGGGTCGCAGCGCCCGGGAGAGTAACCAGTACACGAGGCCGGTGCCGATGGCCAGGATGAGCACTGATAGGGCGGCGACCAGCGTCATGGCACGGACAGTCGACGCGCGAAATTCGGCCAGCGAGGTCGATGCGACCAGCACCACGCTCTGGTTCGGACTCGGTTTCAGCGGTGTGACGTAGACCCGGCGCGCCTCGCCGGCGGCGGTGGTTTCCAGCCAGATCGGCTGACCGCTGCGGAGCGCCGGCCTGGCCAGGTCTTCCAGCGTCCCCGTACTGAAGGGCTGGGCAGCCGTGGCGGCCAGGACACCACCCGGCCCCACCACGGCGAGGTCCACGGCGATCCCGTCGGGGGTCTCCTGGGGGAGGGCGTTGCCGGTGAAGGTCGCCCGCCCCTGGGTCACTTCCAGTCGCGACGCGACTCGCCCTACTTGCGCGCGAAGCTGAGCATCGGCCTCGTTGCTCTGCACGAAGGTGAGGGCGAAGTAGGTGCCGACGTCAGCCATGAGCAGGCCGGCCGCCAGGATTCCGGCCGCCGCCAGGGTGAGACGGCCACGCGTGGTGAGCGGAAGCCGCTTCACCTCACCGAACAGGTGGGTCAGCCAGTCCCAGCGCGTGCCGTCGCCGCTCGTCCGCTCTTCCCGACGCGATGCCAGCCTTCGCAATGAACATCAGGAAGATGAGCACGATCGCGGCCCCGACGGCAAGCGCTGCGGGCGGCGCTATCTGGGTGCGCTCAGCGGTGGCGGAAACGTTTCACCAGGCCTTGGGTTGCGCTGGTGGCCCGGTCCGCCAGACGCTTCGCCCAATCGAACTCCAGGGCGAGCACGGCGACCGCGACGCCCATCACCAGCAAACCCGGGCCGGGAAGCACCAGCATTGCGACGCCGGCGATCAGGATCACGGACCCCAGGACAAGGACCGAGGCACGCCTCAGCGGCCGAGGCAGGGAGCGGTAGACCGAGTGCGCTCGCCGCCGCACGGTCCCGTCCTCGTTTTTCGTCATCGCTTCCAGGATTCTCCCCACGAGATCTAGAGCCAAGCTCAACGTTGTTGTGCCGTTTAGGTGGCGTTGAGCTGGCTAGCGCAGGCTCATCGCACGCAGTCGACGGATTAGCTTTTCATCCCCCCCCTTGCATTGGGTCGGGCGCCACGCCCGGCGCCCGGCCCTTCCTCACCAGAGTCCCCGGTTGCGGGACCGGGCTCCGGACGCGAGAGTTGAACCGCCCATGATCGTCGACTCGCACCATCACTTCTGGGACCCGGCCCGCGCGGACTACCCGTGGATGAGGGAGGAGCAGGCCCCGATCCGCCGCCGCTTCGGTCCCGACGAACTGCGTCCCCTGCTGAGCGAGACGGGGGTCGACGCAACCATCCTGGTTCAGACCCGGGCAAGCCTGGAGGAGACCCGGGAGTTTCTCGCAGTGGCCGCCGGGACACCTTTCGTGGCAGGCGTGGTGGGCTGGGCCGACCTCGCCGGAGGCGAAGTCGCGGGAACTCTGAAGGAGCTACGAGCGGCCCCGGGCGGAGAGAAGCTGGTCGGCATCCGCCACCAGGTCCACGACGAGGAGGACGCCGGCTGGCTGCTCCGGCCCGAGGTGCAGAGGGGCCTAGCGGAGGTGGGCGAGGCGGGACTGGCCTACGACCTGCTGGTGAGGGCCCGCGAGCTCCCCGCAGCACTGGCGACCGCGCGCCGCTTTCCAGAGATGCGCTTTGTGATCGACCACCTCGCCAAGCCGCCGATCGCCAGTGGCGAGCACGAAGAGTGGGCCCTGGCGATGGCTCCCTGCAGCGAGGCCGAGAACGTCTACTGCAAGCTCTCAGGGATGGTCACAGAAGCGGATTGGGCCGGCTGGACGCCGGATGAGCTGCGACCGTATGTGGAGAGCGTCCTGGGCAGGTTCGGAGAGGATCGCTGCATGTTCGGCTCCGACTGGCCGGTCTGTCTGCTCGCGGCGAGCTACAGCGAGGTGTTCGAGGCGCTGCGCTTCGTCCTCGCCGGACAGCGCGCGGCCACCAAGGAGAAAGTGTTCGGGAAGGTGGCCGCCGAGTTCTACCGAATCGCCACCTGAATTTCGTTGAGGCATTGTCGGCGCCCCGGGAGTACTTTTCCGCAGCATGGACGCATGGCAGACTCGGGACCTCTGGAGAAAGCGTGCGTACGACTCCAGAGGACAGTATCTGGGATCTATAGAGGCGGTCGCCATGGGGCGCGACCAGGTCCCGCGGCGTGTCGGTATCCGCGTCAGCGGTGGCCGCTCGCTCACCTTCTTCTCCCTGGAGGGGGCGCAATTGGAAGCGGGTCGGGTTCGACTGGTAACCCCGGCCACCGACCCCGGCCGTCTGCGAATGTTGAGCGGCGGGTAGCACCAGCGCCGCACTCCTGTGGTTGAGTGGCGCGTGCGGATGGACGGTGACGTGCCGTGAGACTGCCGCGCCGCGCCGGGGACGTCGCCGCCTGGCTGGCCGCCATGCTCGGCCCGGTTCTGATCACCGCCCTGCTGGTGCCAGTGCGCGTCTCCGAGCAGCGCGACTACGTTTTCATCTACCTGGGCCTGGTGGCCGTCCTGGGAGTGCTGGGCGGGCTGTGGCCGGCGCTGGTTGCGTCGTCCCTCAGCTTCCTGCTCGTCGATTACTTCTTTGTGCCCCCGGTCGGGACCTTCACCATCGCGGGCGAGCAGGATGTGGTGAACCTGGTCGCCTTCGTCACGACGGCGGGGTTGGTCGGCCTGCTGGCCTCACAGCGCAGGAAGGCGCTTCTCAGTGCGGAAGCTCTCGGACGTGATCTCCGCCAGACCAACTCCGAGCTGGCCCGGCTGAACAAGGAGCAGGCAGTGGCGGCTCAAGCGGCGCTGAACCTGGCCCGGAGCCAGGAGCAGATCCGAGCGCTTCAAGAAGTGGATCGCTCCCGTCGGGAACTGCTCGCCAACGTCTCTCACGAGCTGCGAACCCCGCTCAGCACGATCCTCACCGAGAGCACCTCGCCATTCACCGAGGCTGACGGCTCCGCCGAGCTGCAGCGACGGCTGCTAGCCATCACGGACCAGGCACACAGGCTTAAAGCGCTGGTGGACGACATGCTGGACCTGGCGGTCATCGAGGCCGGCGCGCTGGAGTTGCAATTCCAGCCAGTGCGGCTGGCGGATGCGCTTCAAGCGGCGGTCGAGCGGCTCCACTCGAAGTCGCCCCAGCGCCGGGTCGACTGGAACGAGCAGTCCGCCGCCCTTGATGTGCTCGCCGACTGGTCCCGATTGCTGCAGGTCCTCGACAACCTGCTCGCCAACGCCGACCGCTTCGCGCCGCCCGGCACGACGATCGAGGTACAGGTCGAAGCCGAAGGTGGAGGGTTGGTATCCGTACGGGTTCGGGATCACGGCCCCGGAGTGGCGTCAGAGCTCCGGGGCCGGCTGTTCGAGCGCTTCGCCCGCGGTCCCGGTGAGAAGGGATCCACCGAGCCCGCCGGGACCGGGCTGGGCCTGGCGATCGTAAGGGGTCTGGTGGAAGCGCACGCCGGCTCGGTGATGCTCGAGGAGGGTGGGGGCGGGGCCTCGTTCCGATTCACGCTCCCCCGTGCGGAGGACGGGCCCTGAGGCCAAGAATCCTGATCATCGAGGACGACCTGGCGCTGCGTAACGCGGTTGAGGGAATCCTGGAGCGCGCCGGCTACGAGGTCACCACTGCCGGCGATGGGGCGGCCGGTTCGCAAGAGCTGACCATCAACTCGTACGACGCCGTCCTCCTCGACATCGGCTTACCTTTCCTGGACGGCTGGCAGATCCTCGGGCGGCTCGAAACGGGCCAGATGCCGTCGGTGATCATCATCAGCGCTCGGGGCGAGGAGAGGGACAAGGTTCGCGCCCTCGACATGGGTGCCGACGACTATCTGGCCAAGCCCTTTGGCGCCGACGAGCTGCTGGCTCGCATCCGTGCGGTCCTGCGCCGGGCCAACCCTGCCGCAGTGGCCTCGCCCGAGCTGAGGATCGGCGACGTCGTGATCGACCTCGGCAGGCGTTCGGTGGCGAGGGCCGGCCGTGAGGTGCGGCTATCGCCCACCGAGTACGCGCTGCTCTCCGAGCTTGCCCGGCACGCCGGCTCCGTCCTCGACCACCAGACGCTGCTGCGAGCGGTCTGGGGCCCCTCGCACGTCCACGAGCGCAACTACCTCTGGACTTTCATCCAGCGTCTTCGTCAGAAGCTGGAGGACGATCCTCACGAGCCGCGAGTGATCGTCAGCGCCGGCAGCCGGGGCTACCGCCTGGGTGCACCGAGCGCTTCATAGACCTGGCCAACCCAGCGGTTCGTTGAGCGCTTGTTGAGCAGTCAGGGCCTAGCATCCCCGGCATGCCACTTGACGTCTGGATGCTCGGGCTGTTGCTGCTGCTTACTGTCGCGTCTTTTCTGTACGTGGCGGCTCTGAGGGTGCTGCCCTGATGGTGCCCTACATCGCGGCCGGTGTAGTCGCCTTCTTCGTCACCATCTACCTCTTCGTCGCCCTCCTCTTTCCGGAGAGATTCTGACCGTGGTGCTCGACATCATCGGCGTCGCCATCACCTTCCTCGCCGTATTCGTCTGCGCCTGGTTCCTCGGTCCCTATCTGGCCAAGGTCTTCGGAGGCGAGAGAGTCTTCCTGAGCCCCGTGGTGCGCCCAGTCGAGAGGTCTTTCTACTGGCTGTCCGGGATCAAAGAGGATCGAGAGCAGAACTGGTTCGGCTATCTGGTCGCGATGCTCGTGCTCCAGTTGGTGAGCCTGCTCTTCACTTACGTGATCCTGCGCGTTCAGGACCACCTGCCACTGAACCCCATGGGCTTCAGCGGGGTTGCGCCGGATCTCGCGATGAACACCGCGATCAGCTTCACGACCAACACCAACTGGCAGAACTACACCGGTGAGCAGACCATGTCCTACCTCTCGCAGATGTTGGGCCTGGTCATTCACAACTTCCTGTCTGCGGCCACCGGGATCGCGCTTGCGGTCGCACTGGTGCGAGCCATCTCCAACCGCAAGCTCTCCACGATCGGCAACTTCTACGTTGACGCCACCAGGGCGATCCTCTACGTGCTGCTGCCGATGTCCATCGTGGGTGGGCTCATCCTCGCCTCACAGGGCGTGATCCAGACCCTAGGCAGCTACCCCGTGGCACACACGGTTGAAGGCGTGCAGCAGGCCATAGCGGTGGGCCCCTTCGCCTCGCAGGAGGTGATCAAGGACCTGGGCAACAACGGGGGCGGGCCTTTCAACGCCAACTCTGCCCACCCCTTCGAGAACCCCAACGGCTTCACCAATCAGTTCGAGATCTTCCTCGAGCTGGTCATCCCCTTTGCGCTGGCGGTGATGTTCGGCCGCATGGTTGGCAACGTCAAACAGGGCCTCGCCATCGGAGGGGCGATGGCGCTGGTGCTGGTCTCTGCGACGGGCATTGCGATGGCCGCTGAGCAGTCCGGGAACCCCGCGCTCACCGGTGTCGGCGTAAACCAGGCCAACACGGCCACCCAAGCCGGCGGCAACATGGAAGGCAAGTCGGTCCGCTTCGGCCCCATCTACTCGGCCGAGTTCGCCGCCTCCACGACTGGCACCAGCACCGGTTCCGTGGACTCAGCGCATGACAGCTTCACACCGATCGGCGGCATGGTTCCCATGGTGCTGATCCAGCTGGGCGAGATCACACCGGGCGGAGTGGGCGCCGGTCTCTACGGAATGCTGACCTTTGCCGTGATCGCGGTATTCATCGCCGGCCTGATGGTGGGTCGTACTCCTGAGTACCTCGGCAAGAAGATCGAGTCGAGGGAGGTCAGGCTGGCCTCCCTGGCGATCCTGATCCTGCCAGCCAGCATCCTCGGCTTTGCGGCGCTCTCGGTGCTGTTGCCGGCGGGCAAAGCCGGACCGCTGAATCCGGGCGCGCACGGCTTCAGCGAGATCCTCTACGCGTTCTCCTCCACCACGGGCAACAACGGCAGCGCCTTCGCCGGGCTGACCGGCAACACGATCTACTACAACTCCACGCTGGGTGCGGCGATGTGGCTGGGGCGCTTCATCTTCGTCATCCCGATTCTGGCCCTGGCCGGCTCACTGGCGGGAAAGAAGGTCGCCCCCGCGAGCGCCGGCACCTTCGCAACCGACACCACCCTTTTCACAGGGCTGCTGGTCGGCGTGATCATCATCGTCGGTGCGCTGACGTTCTTCCCCGCGCTGGCGCTGGGACCCCTTCTCGAGCACTTCCAGCTGGCCGCCGGCCACCTGGCCCACTGAGGTTGGCGATGGAGGACAAGACTCGTTCCGAGCAGTACCGGCACCGGAGGCACTCCAGCCTCGTAGACAGGCAGATCCTCTTGCCGGCGATCGTGGAGAGCTTCAAGAAGCTGGACCCGCGCTGGCAGGCCCGCAACCCGGTGATGTTCGTAGTCGAGGTCGGCTCGGTGATCACCACCATCGTGTTCGTGGCCGGGCTCTTCCAGGGCGCAAGCGGCAGCACTGAGCTCTTCGTGGGTCAGGTCACCGTCTGGCTCTGGTTCACCGTCCTCTTCGCCAACTTCGCCGAAGCGGTGGCCGAGGGGCGGGGCAAGGCGCAGGCGGCTGCACTGCGGCGGACACGCTCGGAGCTGATCGCCCGCCGCCTGATCGACGGTCGAGAGGAGCGGGTTCCCGCGCCTCAGCTGCGCCGCGGCGACCTGGTGGTAGCTGAAGCCGGCGATCTGATCCCCGGCGACGGCACGGTAGTGGAGGGCATCGCCTCTGTAGACGAGTCCGCCATCACCGGTGAGTCGGCCCCCGTCATTCGCGAAGCCGGCGGCGATCGCAGTGCGGTCACCGGCGGCACCCGGGTGCTCTCCGACCGGATCGTGATGGAGATCACGGCCAACCCCGGAGAAACCTTTTTGGACCGGATGATCGGCCTGGTGGAGAGCGCTTCGCGGCGGAAGACTCCGAACGAGATCGCGCTGAACATCCTTCTCGCCGCGCTGACCATCATCTTCATGTTCGCCGTCGTCACGCTGCAGCCGTTCGCCCTCTACGCAGGCACCTCGGTGACCATCACGGTGCTGATAGCACTGCTGGTCTGCCTGATCCCGACCACGATCGGCGCGCTGCTCTCGGCGATCGGCATCGCCGGCATCGACCGGCTGCTGCAGCGGAACGTGGTCGCCCTGTCCGGAAGGGCCGTGGAGGCGGCCGGCGACGTCGACACGCTGCTGCTCGACAAGACCGGCACCATCACCTTCGGCAACCGGCAGGCGACTGAGTTCCTGCCCGCCGCGGGCGTCGCCATGGACCGCATGGTCAGCGCGGCTGCGCTGGCCAGCCTGGCCGACGAGACGCCCGAGGGCCGCTCGATCGTGGCGCTGGCCGGCCGCCTGGGCGGTCCGGACGGCGGAAATGGCCAGAAGGACGGCATGACATTCGTTCCCTTCTCGGCGACGACCCGTATGAGCGGTGTCGACTTCGACGGCCGGAGCATCCGAAAAGGCGCCGCTGAGAGCGTGGCGACCTGGGCCGGTCAGGCGCTCCCCGACGATGTGCGCGCCTCGGTGGAGACGATCGCCCGCTCGGGAGGCACACCGCTGGTCGTAGCCGAGGCCCACGTGGTCCTGGGAACCATCCATCTGAAGGACATCGTCAAGCCCGGGATCGCGGAGCGGTTCAGCCAGCTGCGCCGGATGGGCCTGCGCACGGTGATGATCACCGGCGACAACCCCCTTACGGCCGGGGCCATCGCCAGGGAGTCGGGCGTGGACGACTTCCTCGCCGAGGCCACGCCCGAGAACAAGCTGGACCTGATCAGGGAGGAGCAGGCCGGCGGCCGGATGGTGGCGATGACGGGCGACGGTACCAACGACGCCCCGGCGCTGGCCCAGGCCGACGTCGCGGTGGCGATGAACTCGGGGACTCAGGCCGCCAAGGAGGCGGGCAACCTGATCGACCTGGACAGCGACCCCACCAAGCTGCTCGAGATCGTGGAGGCGGGCAAGCAGATGCTGATCACGCGCGGTGCGCTGACCACCTTCAGCATCGCCAACGATGTGGCCAAGTACTTCGCGATCATTCCCGCGATCTTTGTGCTGGCCCTGCCCGAACTCGGCGCCTTGAACGTGATGCGTCTGCACAACCCCAACAGCGCAGTGCTGTCTGCGGTCATCTTCAACGCGCTGGTCATCGTCGTGCTGATCCCACTCGCCCTGCGCGGGGTTCGCTACCGCGCCATCGGTGCGGCCGCTCTGCTTCGGCGGAACCTGCTCGTCTACGGCGTTGGCGGCATCATCGCCCCCTTCATCGGCATCAAGCTCATCGACCTCCTCATCACGGCGGTCCACCTGGCTTAAGGAGCCAACCATGCTTGCCTCACTCCCGTCCGAGCTGCTGCGATCGCTAAGGCTGACGTTGGTCATCGCCGTGGCGACCGGCCTGATCTACCCGCTCCTCATCACCGGCATCTCCCAGGTCGCCTTCCACGACCAGGCCAACGGCAGCCTGGTCACCAAGAACGGGCAGGTGGTGGGTTCGAAGCTGATCGGTCAGCAGTTCACCAAGCCCGAGTACTTCCACGGCCGGGTGTCCGCGACCGTGGATCCGAACAATCCCACCAAGGCGTCGCCCTACAACGCGGCCAACTCGGCCGGCAGCAACCTGGGGCCCTCGAACCAGGCCTTGATCGACCGTACCTCGAAGGATGTGGCCGCGGCGCGGAAGGACAACTACCTGGACCCCAACGCCCCGATTCCCGCCGACCTGGTCACGGCCGACTTCAGCGGCGTGGACCCGGACATCACAGAGGCCCCGGCCCTCTTGCAGGCGAACCGGGTCGCCCTGGCCCGCAACCTGGATCCGACCAAAGTGAGGGCCCTCGTGGAGCGCCACGTGCAGGGCCGGGTGCTGGTCATCTTCGGTGAGCCCCGCGTCAACGTGCTGGACGTGAACATGGCGCTGGACAGCGGAGAAGCACGCTGACTGGAGAGTCCGATCCCTCTGGCGGAGAGAAGCAGGCGGCCCCTGCCCGGGGGCCACGCCCCCCGCCCGCCAGAGGCGAGCTGAAGGTCTACCTCGGGGCCACGCCGGGAGCCGGCAAGACCTACGCCATGCTGCGCGAGGCTCACGAGCTGCTCAGCCATGGCCACGACGTGGTCGTGGCCTACGTGGAGACGTACGGCCGGCCTCGCACTATCGAGCTGCTGCGCGGCCTGGAGGTTCTGTCACGAAAGGAGGTGGCCTACCGGGGCACGACGCTCGAGGACATGGACCTGGACGCTGTGGTGGCACGGCGCCCGGAGATCGCCCTGGTCGACGAGCTTGCCCACACCAACGCGCCCGGGATGAGCAACCAGAAACGTTGGCAGGACGTGGAGCAGCTGCGTGACGCCGGCATCGACGTGATCTCCACGCTGAACGTGCAGCACGTGGAGAGCGTCAAGGACCTGGTCGAGAAGGTCGCCGAGGTGCCCGTCCGCGAGACGATTCCAGACCGAGTCCTCGACGGTGCTGACGTAATCCAGTTCATCGACATCGCGCCGGAGGCGCTGCGCAAGCGCATGCGTCACGGCAACGTCTACCGGCGCGACAGGGTGGACACCGCGCTGGCCAACTTCTTCCGGCCACGAAATCTGGCCGCGATGCGTCAGATCGGGCTGCGGCTGGTGGCCGACTCGATGGCCGGCAGCAGTCACGTGGTGAGCTCGCCAGAAGATGTATTAGTGGCCATCTCTTGCGGCCACTCATCGGAGGAGCTCATGCGCCGCGGCGCCCGCCTCGCGCGCCGAAGGGGTGGCTCCTGCACCGTCGTCACTATCCAGTCTGGCCCCGAACACCTGCCGGAGACCGAGCGCTTTCGCGAGGTGGCGGCTCAGCTCGGCGCCTCTTTCGCCGTGCTCGGGGGCCGGGACGTGGCCGACGCGATCATCCAGGCCGCCCGGGACGTCGGCGCCGACCACGTCGTGATCGGCGAATGCGCTGGTGGGGGAGGCAGGGCCAGGCTGCGGCCGACGATCGTGGACAGGATCATCGACGGCCTGCCCGACTCGGAGGTGCACGTGATCTCTCTGGTCGGACGTCCGGTGGATCCGCCGGCGGCCGCCGACGGCCCTGCTCGCGAGCGCCCCGATCCCATGGCGCTGCTCCAGCAGGTCTCGGCCGACACCCGGAGGCGCGCAATGCTTCGTGTCTACCTGGGCTACGCTCGGGGCTGCGGCGCCACCACGGCGATGCTGGACGAGGGGCGCCGTCGAGCTGGCCGGGGGACGGATGTCCTAGTGGGCGCCTATCGAGTTCACGGCGAACCCGAGCAGGCGCTGTCCGGGCTCGACGTGCCCGCCGGCTGGCGCGGGGTAAGAAGCGAGCGGCCGCTGGACGTCGAGGCAGTCCTGGCCAGGAACCCGCAGGTCGTATGTCTGGACGACCTGGCGGAGCTCGACAGCAAGGGCCGCCCGCGCCTCGAGGCGGTGCCGATCCTGCTCAGGGCCGGAATCACGGTCCTGGCCACGCTGCACCTGCTCTCGGTGCAAAGCGCCGCGGCGGCGGTCTCGAGCCTTCTTGGGAGGACGATGGTCGGACCCCTGATCCCCGACGAGTTGCTCGGCATGTTCGACGAGCTGGAGGTCGTGGACGTGCCGCCTGCCGAGCTGCTCCAGCGGATCGCCGAGGACGGCATCCTTTCCCCGGCAGAGCGAGCGGTGGCCATGCAGCAGGAGCTGCGGCCGTCGGTGCTGGCCATGCTCCGGGAGACCGCGCTTCGCATAGTCGCCGACCACGTGGACCGGCAGTTCGTCGCCGAGTTACGCGAGGGCCAGTGGAGCTGGCCATACGAGGTGAGGGCGCGGATCGCACTCTGCCTTCCGGTTCTCCCCGGGCTCGAGCAGCGCATCCGGGGCGCCGCCCGCTATGCCCGGGAGCAAGACGCCACCTTCGCCGTCGTCTCAGTCAGGAGGCCCGGGCTGTCAGAAGACGAAAAGGCCCTGTTGGGGGCCTACACAACGCTGACGCATCAGCTGGGCGGTGAGTTCCTCCGTCTGGAGAGCGGCCAGGTGGCCGACGCCCTGGCGCGATACATCCAGGGATCGCAAACGACCGAGGTCATCCTGGGTCACCGCCGCCGGTCGAGCTGGCAGCCGTGGGATACGACCAGCCAGCTGATCCGGCTGCTCGAAGGCGTGGACATCCACATCCTCCGCCGCCAGTCCTGACCAGGATCGCCCCTCGCTTGGGGGCCGGCCCACCCAAGCGCACGGGGAAATCGCGACAATCCCCCGGTGGTCGGTACCCTGCGCCTGCTCGGGTCACGAACCCTGGCGACCATCGGTGTGGCCGCCCTCGCGACCGTCTTCAGCGGAGTGCTCAACTACGCCTTCGGCCCGAGCATCCTGAGCTTCGCCGTGTCCACCGTCGCGCTGGCCTCGCTTGCCGTGCTGGTCGGCGAAGGGACGGAGAACGTGGGCGCCCGGCTCGGGCCCGCCGCCACCGGCATCCTGCAGTCTGCGCTGGGGAACCTCCCGGAGCTGTTCATCGGCATCTTCGCCCTGCGGGCGGGGCTTGTCGCGGTGATCCAGGCGGCGCTCGTGGGCAGCATCCTCGGCAACAGCCTGCTGGTCCTTGGCATCGCCTTTGTCGCCGGCGGCCTTCGCCACGGCACCCAGAAGTTCACAGGTGCCCCGGCTCGGCTGATCGCGCTCATGACGATGCTCGCCGCAAGCGCGGTCGCCATGCCCACGCTCGCCGCCGGCCTGCACACGCCGGCCGCGGGCCACCAGAGCGATCTCAGCAACGCGGTGGCGGTTGTTCTGCTCGTCGTCTTCGCCGCCACTGTGGTCTTCAACCTCCGCAACCGCGAGCTCGTACCGCCGAGCGACGAGGGCGCAGTCTGGCCGATGGCGCTGGCGATCCTGGTCCTCGCCGTCAGCGGCCTGGCTGCCGCCTTCGTCTCGGACTGGTTCGTGAATGGCATCCGTCCCGCCACGCACGCCCTGGGCATCAGCGAGGGGTTCACCGGCCTGGTCATCGTGGCGCTCGCCGGCAACGCGGTCGAGAACGTGGTCGGTGTGCGGATGGCGGCCCAAAACCGCTCCGACCTGGCGATCAGCGTGATCCTGAACAGCAGCCTGCAGATAGCCCTGGCGTTGATCCCGGCCCTGGTCCTCCTGAGCCTGGTGGTGGGCGGTGCCCACCTGACGCTGGTCCTGCCGCCGCTTCTGGTCGCGTCCCTCGGCCTGACCGCCATCCTGACCACAGTCATCGTCTACGACGGAGAGTCGACCTGGGTAGAAGGCCTGGCCCTGGTAGGCCTGTACGCGATCATCGCCGCAACCTTCTGGTGGGGCTAAGAATCTCCTCCCCCCGCAGCTGCGGGGGGAGTACATCCCAGGGGTCTAAGGGTCAAGGGGTCGAGGGGTCAAGCTGCCTCCTTGAGTGGTTGGGGCCAGGCCACAGCCTCGTCGTAGAGGCAGCGCCGCCGGAGGCAGCCATGAAGGATGCCGACCAGCCGGTTGGCGAGCGCGCGCAAGGCCTGGTTGTGGGTCTTGCCGCGAGCTCTGAGCTGGTCGTAGTAGCGACGGGCGCCGGGCGAAGCGGTGAGAGCTGAATTGGCCCAGAGGAAGGTGGCATCGGCCAGCAGCCGGTTGCGGGCCAGGCGCCGACTGACCATCTCCCATTTGCCGGAACGCTTGGTGACGGGTGCGTTGCCGGCATAGTTCTTACGCGCCTTAGCATTGACATAGCGAGTCGGGTCGTCGCCCGACTCTCCCAAAACCCGGGCGCTGAGGACGAGACCGAGTCCTGGCAGACTTAGGAAGATCTCGGCGTCCGGGTGATCTCTAAAATCGGCCTCCAGCTGCGCCTCCAGCTGCGCCACCT
>CATPBP010000122.1 GCA_955652675.1 Candidatus Dormiibacterota bacterium | reverse complement strand
GTCTACGGCGGCGATCGTTTAGAATCCGCCTGCTGTGGCCGCCGAATCAAAGCCCCCATCGGGTGGCGCTGCCAAAGTGACCAAGCGAGCCGAGGAGATACCCGAGTTGATAGTCAGCGACGCCCCTGCCTGGCGGGAGTGGCTCGGCAGGCACCACGCGGACTCTTTCGGCGTGTGGCTCGTCCTTTCCAAGAAGGGCACCACCACGCCGACGCGGCTGACTTACGCTCAGGCGCTGGAGGAAGCTCTGTCACATGGCTGGATCGACGGCCAGGCGCAACAGCGCGATGATGCTACCTACTGCCAGCGCTTCACTCCGCGTCGGAAGCGCAGTGCATGGTCGAAGCGCAACACCGTAATCGCCGAGCGGCTCATTGATGAGGGACGCATGGAGGCGGCCGGCGTCGCCGAGATCGAGCGCGCCAAATCGGACGGCCGCTGGGAGGCGGCGTACCACGGTTCGGCAACCATGGAGGTGCCAGACGACCTGGCCGCGGCTCTGGACGCCGAGCCGGCAGCAAAGGCAATGTTCGCCATCCTTTCCGCGCCGAACCGTTACGCCGTGCTCTACCGGATCCACGAAGCGAAACGCACTGAGACGCGAGCTCGCCGGATCGAGCGTTTCGTGGCCATGCTCGCGCGAGGCGAAACGATCTACGCGCAACGCAACGTCCTGTCACGCTGATCGAGCGGCTCGCAATGCCATTGATTCAGTCCCTCCCCCGCAACGCAAGGGGAGGGAAGGGCGCCGATCAGATTTCGGACATCAGTAGAGCAACCGGGTCAGGAGCCGGCGGAGCGGCTTCCAGCCGGGCCGCTCCGTGTACGCGGGAAGCAGCTGCGCGACCCGGTCTCGGGCCAGCTCGACGAGCTCGTCCACCTGCATGCCGCCGGACTCGATCGGGGGTCCGATCCGGAGCTCGATCTGCTTTCTCAGCCAGAGATCCTTGGTGCCGGTGAGCGCCACCGGCAGTACAGGCACCTGGCCCTCGATCGCGAAATGCGCGAAGCCCTTCTTGAAGTTCAGCAGCTCGCCCTCCCGGGGACCGTAGGCGGCCTCCGGGAAGATCGCAACCACCACGCCTTTGGCGAGGCCCTTGCGGACTTGCTCGTAGAGGAGAGTGTCCCGGTGGCGCTTCAGGTCGACCGGGATGTAGCCTCCGACCTTTCTGACTATCCACCAGTGCCACCGATTCTTGACCAGGTTCTCGGGGTCGGCGAGGAAATGCAGGCGCGGCTCGGGCGGGAAGGTCAAGAGCAGCGTGAAGGGGTCGAGCCAGTTCAGGTGGTTCGAGATCAGGACATAGTGCCGGCCGGGCGGGATGTTCTCGCGACCGGTGACGCGCAGCCGGAAGAGCAGCATGTAAAGAGGTCCCAGGAGGAGGCGTGCGAGCCTGAATCCCAGCGTGGCCTCTCGTTGCACGGGCAGCGCGTCGGCAGCCGGTATGGCAAGCGGTGGTTCGGGCATCCGTTGCCGACAGGTTAGCTCGGGCAGCGCTCCGTGGCGGGGACCAGTGGCTTCGGACAGAAGCCGAAGGGTTGAGCCGCGGCAGACAGTGTCCGCTCGAATCCCTCAGGAAACCGCTTCGGTCGGCAGCTCTATCCCGAAGACGCTGCCACCACCACGTCTGGGCCGGATCACCAGGCTTCCTCCGTGTTGCTCGGCGACGCGCCTGACGACCTGCAGGCCGGGAGCGTTCACGGGCGCGCCAGGCGCACCGCGCTTGAAGGGATGCTCAAGCTCCGGCCAACCCTCCGCAGGCTCTCCTGGACCATGATCGTGGACCTCCAGGGCGATCCTGTTAATGAGGACGCGGAGCTCGAGGTTGATCCGCTCACGGGGCGGCGAGTACTTGAGTGCGTTCTCGGCCAGGTTGAGCAGCGCTTCCTGCACAGCTTCCGGATCGCAGTTGACGCGAGCGACGGTACGGGGCGCATGGGTGCGCACGCGGCTGCCGGCCACGGCGCGCAGGCGCCTGGCCACCTGGTGGACCAGCTCTGCGGGATCGACTGAACGGCGGTGTACCGGTAGCTCGGCCGACTCCAGCGTGAGAGCGCGCAGCATCCGATGGCACTGCGCATCCACGCGGTCCAGCTCCTCGCCAGCCTCCAAGGCCGGCCGCCCCAGCTCCGGACCGGCCCTCGAGATGATGCCGTTCAGGTAGCTGCGCACGATGCTGAGCGGTCCGCCGATGTCGTGCGCGAGCGTCATGAGCAGCTCGGTGCGATGCTGGTGAAGCAGCCTGACCTCGTCCAGTAGGGCGCTCCGTTCCACGATGCCCGCCACGTGACCTCCAATCGCCATGAGGAGGTCGATCTCGTCGGGTCCGTGGGGCCGGGCCTCGTCGCTTTGCACGTTGAGCACCCCGATCAGGCGATCGCCGGCCACAACCGGCACTGAGAGCATCGAGAGGAACCGCTGCTTGTCGATTCCCGGAATGAATTGGAATCGGGGTTCCAACCGCACGTCGGGCACGCTGAGAGGCCGGCGCTGCGCGGCAACCAGGCCGGTCACCCCCTCCCCGAGCCGGAGCCGGACGCGGCCCACACCTTCCTGGATAAGGCCATTCGTCGCCGTAAGCACCAGCTGGCCGGCCTCTGCGTCCCACAGGTATAGAGAGCAGACGTCCGAGCCCGTCGCCTCCCAGGTCTGGTCGATCACCGCCCTCAGAACTTCCTGGTGGTCGCGTGCGGCAGCCGAGCTGGCGAGCAGCCGGCGAAGAAAGGCCAGCTCCACCTGCATGAACTCGCCTTCGAGCTGTGCGGCGCCCCACGTGGAGTTCACAGCCCACCCACCTCCCCCGCGGAGCCGCCTTTTCGGGCCACAGCCTGACGTCCGAGCTCTCGACGGCGAGCATGAGCGCGGCGGGCCGCCCGCGAGTCGTCATCGAGAAGCGGCAAGTCGCCCGGCCGGCTGTCTTCCACCATGGGAGTTAAGGCATTTAGCCTAGGCCGTCCTGGCGGCACCTCAAAGGTGTGCTGGAACCAAAGCCTGCGACCTCGTTATTGGTGCTTTGTACCAGGCCTGCAAAACGGGAGCGGACCGCCTCCGGCCGTTGCCAGGGTGCTCCAGACCTCACGATGAGGTCGAACTCTGTGCGTACGACATGGAAAAGGGGCGAGGCCGTGGAGTCGATGGTCGGTAAGCGAAGGTCAATCGAGACTTCCCGCCAAGGGCAAACCATACGGCGCGAAGACGGTGGAGAGCGAGAGCAGGCCAGCTACGCATGGGAAACAGCACATGAAGGTGGGGTGAGCCAAGCGGTAGACGGGTATGGCCGGCGACTGGGCATTCGATATAGTCGTCGATGAATGCTGACTGCCCCGAGACTGGATCACCTTCTGCGACTCGTTCGTCGGAGTCCCCATCTTGCGATCCTGGTAGTAGGCGTCGGTGGGTTCTTTCTCGCGATGGCCGTCTGGTACGCCCATACGACGTGGCCCACGGGCGACGAACCCCACTACCTGGTGATCAGTCAAACCCTGCTCAAATACCACTCACTTGACGTGGCAAGGACGTATCACAACGGCGACTATCTCAGCTTCTACAATGGCACGCTGGATCTGTCCCACACGGTTACCAACCAACAGGGCCGCCACCTGACAGTTCACGGCATCGGTGGCCCGATTCTGTGGCTGCCGCTGTTTGCCGTGGCCGGCAGGATCGGGGCCATACTGTTCATGACAGGCGTCGCGCTGCTTGTGATAGTCGACATATTCAGATTCCTGGTGGAGCAAGGCATTCGCAGGACATCAGCAGCCGCGGTGGCGGGATTCTTCGCGGCCGCCACCCCATTTTTCGCATTCGCGCACTTGACGTTCGTCGATCTCATTGCGGCCTGGGTGGTCATTTACCTCTTCCGGAAAATTCTCAAAGGAGGGCAACTTCGAAAGAGGGAGCTGGGTACCAGCTCGGTGCTCCTCGGGATCCTACCCTGGGTACACGTGAAATTCACTGTTGTAGAGGCCTTGCTTCTCCTCTTTCTCCTCGCGAGGATCGTCGCCCAGAACAAAGCGATGCCGGTTCGTGGAATTGTGACAGCCGCACGGTATCACTGGAGGGACATCTGCTGGGCGGTCTTGCCGGCCGCCGCCTTGGGCCTGGGATTTGAGGCCTTCACTTACGCGACATGGAACTCGTTCAATCCAGTTCTGGCCTACGGTACGGGAGACCGGACTTTCCCGCTCACCGCTTCGCCGTTCCGTGGCATCCTTGGAACCTTTCTCGATCAAGAATACGGAATCTTCATATCGGCCCCAGTGCTGGTGCTGGCCATACCCGGCTTTGTTCTGGCGGTGCGAAACAAGGTCGGCCCGGTGAACCTCTACTTTACAATTCTTGCGGTCTGTTACCTGGCGCTCTTCGTAGCCAGGGACGACTGGGAGGGAGGATGGACTCCACCCGGAAGATTCATCTTGGTCTTGCTGCCGATATTCGCCTACTACGTTGGCTACGTCCTGGACCGGCCGAAGCGCTTCTTGGCTTGGCCGGCATTCTGGACCTTTGGAGTGATGGGGACGGCCTATAACCTGGTCTCGCTGCGAACGGCGAGTCACGGGTTCAGTGCTGGCGTTGGGCAGAATCAGACGATTGTCTATGTCCAGCAGCATCTGTGGCGCATGCCTCTCACCCACTACTTGCCGTCAACGGCGAAAGGAATCGACTACGCGATGGTTGTGGTGTGGACGTTTGTCATCGCAGCTGTCTGCGGGCTCGTTCTGTTGAGGAGCCCCTTGGAGGGACAGAAGGTGTCTTCGCTCGCCAGAGCCTCCAGCGGCCTTCCCAGGGAGAACTCGTAAGCGTCCACGCAGGGGATCTGAATTCAGCGACATAGCCCAGGCGTTGGATCAACTCGCCCTTCCCGAGGGCCGGAGTTCAAGTCGTTCAGCAGGTTCCGATCCCAGACCCGGACCTCGTATCGGCCGACCCGGTATTCGCGTGACGGAGGGCCGAACGCCGCCTCCGTTGACTCCTGGTCCGGCCAGCGCCCGTCAGAGGTGTCGCGCAGCACGAAGCGGGCATCGTTCCCAGGCACCGAGGGGTCGTACCAGGCGTCTGCGGCCTCCCAACGGAACGGGCAGGCGGTGCCACTGTTGACGTTGATGGCACGCACGCGCACGCGGCCCCCTGTCGCAACTGTGACCGAGCTCGCGTCCCAGTAGCCGCTCACGCCATAGGTCAGATGCTGGCGCTCCAGGAAGTGACCGATGGCGACCTCCTCGTTGGCCTCGGCCGGCGGCGCCGGACTGATCGCCAGGGAACCCGCATATGCGAGAACGGCCGCGTACGCCAGGGCGCCCACGAATGCCGGGACTCGGAGGCGACCTCGCCACAGCCAGTCGGCACTGCTCCTGCCGGCGAGCACAGCTCCGAAGACGAGTAGGGGGACCAGGTAGCGCGAAGACTCGAGGTCTGCGGGCTGGTTGCTGAACAGATACGCGGCTGCATTCACGGCCACGCCGGCCGCGAGAGTTTGCGTGACCAAGTCCCCTCGCTCGTCTGCACGGAAGGACCGGACGGTCCGCCACCAGATGGCCGCCACCAACACCAGACCGGCAAGGCGCACAATCGTGGCCAGGGTGGCAGCAGTGAGCGGCTGCGCGAAGAACTCCACCCCGAAGACGAGCAGAGTGCCTTTCGCGGTCAGCGTCACGTTCCTGGGCAGGTCTTGAATCCGGACGAACTCGCCCTGCAATGGCAAGGTTGCGAAGCCGCCGAGACCGTGCACTGCCCACGTGAGCGCGACAGCACTTGGCACAGCGAGCACTGCGGCCAGCAGCAGCGTTGCGTCCCGGCCTTTCAGGGACCGCCGGGCGATGACACGAGCGCCGCACACGATGCTCAGAGGGACAACGCCCACGAAGATCGCGAGCATGTCGGACAGGACTGCCAGCGTCAGAAGTGCCCAGACTGCCACGATCCCAAGCATGCGATCGGCCGCCCTGTCCACCACGGTCAGGGCAAGCACCAGGAGCAGCGCGGTACCGACGTGAAAGGGGCCCAGCAGTACCAAATGCGCCGCGGCACCGGACGCCGCTGCGACGAGCAGGAGGAGCGGAATCGCCATCCTGGCCAACGCCTCGCGGCCATGCGTCCGGCTCCGAGCGAGCAGGCAAGCGGACAGTACGAGCAGCGTGAAAATCGCAGCGCCGGCATCGTGAGCCGCCTGCGGCGACGCGCCCCGGAGCGCCACCATCACCGCATAGAAAGGCAGGTCAGTTGCCAGGAAGGAGGCGCGTGAGAGTGTCCAGCCGTGCAGCAGCACGTTGCCACCGGCGATCGCCTGACCTTGAAGGACGGCGTTGGCGCTGTCCGACGTGAGCGGGGCCATCGCCGAGAGACGCTCGCAAAGGGCGAACAGCAGAGCTCCGCCAGCAGCCGTGGCCGCCGCCCCGAGAAGACGCGTCCGGAGACCATCCCCGATGCTGGAGGAGCCTCTCGGAAACCGGCCGAAATCCTTGATGCTCATGTGGCTCAACTCACCTGACGTGCGAGCAGTGAACTGAACTTATGGGAGGGTGAGACAAACGGTTCGAGGATAGCGTGCCAGCTCTTGCACGTTGCCCCTCGACTCTCCGGCAATCGACGTAGGCCGTGGCCGCGAGCGGGCAGGCGGGTGGGGGCCTGGCCACCGCCGGCTGGAGGCGGACGCGGAGGGGTTCTTCCCCCCGGACCGCCCCATCGGCCGCCAGGATGCCGAAGCCCGTTGAATCGCCGGGTGCGGGAGATAGAGCCATGAGGGGGTCGAGAAGTCTTAGAGTGTCAGGTAAGTCGGCCATCCGTCTCACTTCGGTCATCCGTCTCACTCAGGGGGGAATGAGACTCTGAGGGCCATGCCACCGTCAGCGAACTGCTGGGGAGCATCCTCCAACCAGCTGGGCCTAAACCGATAACCAGGCTTCCCGAGCGAATGAACGGCCGCCACCGAGCAAGCCTGCTTCCATCCGCGGCGGCACGGGCCCATTGGGAGAGCTGCCCAAGTTGTCGCCAGCTGGCCCGGCGGCTGGCCAAGGTGGTGAGTCTTCTCGGACGGTCGCCGGAACGGGCGTCTCCAACCAAGTCGAGCGAGTCCGGTTTGCCCCCTGCTTGACTTCCCGGCCTCCGTCCCAGCGGACCCGAGCCTGCTGCGACTGTTCCGGCGCGAGCTGGGTAGGTCAAGCCCCTCGTGGGTTCCTTCTTCCTGGGAGAGGGGAATTCGCGCATGGAGATTGCCCGTTGATCCGGCTGACCATAGATATGCCACGTTGGGTCTGGTGGCTCGCTTTGCGGTTCAGGCTCACCATTTCCCTAGAGGTGGATGGCCAGCCGCTGACGCCACTTGACCTGGTCCAGCACGGGCGACCGATGACGCTCATCTACCGTGGCGGCACGCTCCCCAGCCACATGGGGGAGATCAAGCCAACCGAGCAGCGAACGGGCCACCCCGCGGGTTCGCCGTAAAGGCCTGGCGGCAGCGAAGCTCGCAGATCGGCTTCTTGGCTGCCGTTGCGCTCGAGGGCCACGGCTACACGCTTTCCGCGGCTGGAAGCGCGGGTGGGGCGCGGTCCCGCGGCCGCCATTGTCAGCCTGGTCTGGGCGGCCCAGCACCTGGCCCTGCCTTTCAAAACCCGAACGGCGGTACCTGGCCTCGCGAGTACTGACGGCGCTGACCGTGACGGGTTCCATGACCACTGGGTACTTGCTCAACGGTCGCCGGCTACTTCCTCTCGTGGTGGCCCCTGGTTGGGGGACATTGGGACAGCGGTGGCGGTCGTCGCCATCAGCCGCCGACCTGGCGACCAGTCTCTCCCCCGGGAAGTCGGGGGAGTACCCGGCCGTGGACCGGGGGAGGGGGTCCCGAGATCCTGAGATGCCGAGCAGGGTTTTTACGTCCTCCCCCGAGTGCGGCCCGAGTGCGGGGGGAGGACGTGGGATCGCTCGTCGCCGCGAACGGTGCACCCTCGGCGGTTCAGGCGCCGATGGACGTTTTAGAATCAAGCCGGGGACGGGCCCAACAGACGTGAGCCATTGCCCCGTCAACTACCCCCCGACGGCTGTGGCCACTCTGGAAAGCCCGCCCTCAGGCCAACCCCGCGGAGGTTAGACCAGTGAGACGGGCGACCACAAGCCCCTTGGTTTTGGTCCGGCTCCGGCTCCGGCTCCGGCTCCGGCTCAGGCGCTAGCCGGTTGAGTGTCCGCCCGGCTTCGGTCCATCCCGTGCAGGCGAAGGAGGTTTTCGCCCAGGATCTTCCGCTTGGCCTGGGTGGTCAGCGCTGGGTAGCCGTAGCCCTCCTGCAGGTCGGCAGGGATCTCGAAGTCCCAGAAGGCCTTGAGCGCCCATTGCGGATGGAAGATCGGAGCCTCGCTGCCGTAGATGATCTTGTCCTCACCGCACCAGAAGAGCAGCTTGCCCAGGACCTCCGCGAACTGGCGGGGAGCGCGGACGATGAAGTTGATGGTGGCCGCCAGCGAGGCGTAAAGGTTCGGATACCGGATCAGCTGCCAGCACACTTCGTCGAGAAATGGCAGGCCCACGTGATAGATGACGAAGTTGATGTCCGGGAAGTTGGCCGCCGCGCCGTCCATGTCCCATGTCTGGGTGTGCTCGATCGGCTGAGGGCCGAGCGGCACGCCCTTGTGGACCCCGATCAGCTTTACACCCAGCTCCTGAGCCTTCTCGAAGACCGGGAAGGCGACCTGGGGGTCATCCATGCGCCAGGGGAAGGGAGTCCCGTAGTCGTAACGCACGTTGTAGAACTTGAACGCCTTGGCCCCATATTCTTTGACCTGGCGCTCCATGAGGTCCAGGGCCCGCTTACCCTCGAGAGGGTTGACGGAGCCCCAGAACACTGTCTTGTCGGGCCGCCTGGCGGCAAGCTCGGCACACCTCTCCCAGGCCGACAGCCCGTCCTGGTACAGGTCTGTGAGGGGCAGCGGCATCGCCACCAGCATGTCTGTGTCCGACTGGCCGAACACCATCTCGTCAATCTCGTCCACGCTCCAGTTGTGCAGGAACCGCTCCGGAGGCAGGACAGTCTCTCCGCTCGGCGTGAGGGCGGCGTGGAAGGCATAGAGGTGGTTGCTGAACATCTCCCCCGGCGGGCCCAGGGCGTTCCCCTTCTCGAAGTTGAAGACGTGTGCAACGCTGTCGAAGACGAGTGCGTCACCGATCATCAGTCGTCACCTCCAAGGGGGGGCCGGTCCCGATCCATTTGCCGTTGGAGGTAGCGGTCACGGTCGGCTACCGCCACTGGATCGGGAAGGAAACGCAGCTTCGAGCGGGCCTCGTCTGAGAGGCGGTCCATAGTCCAGGGTTCATCCCAGACCACCTGGATGACGACATCGCTCGAAGAAGGCATGGCCTCCACCGCCTGCCGGGCTTCGGAAAGCATCCGGGAGGCGAAGGGGCACCAGCCGGAGGTCAGCAGCAGCTCGACGCGGGTGCGTCCCTCCTCGACCTCGATCGAGCGCACCAGCCCCATGTCCACGATGGAAATCCCTCGCTCCCGGCAGCAGGGGTCGAACACGGAGCGAAGTGCATCGACGACGGCCGGCGAGGCCACCGGCCCTGATGGGGATACCGCGGAGTCCTCCTCAGGCACGTTCATCACCTCCCTCCCAGATTGTGCACCTGTGGCCACGCCGTGGGAAGTGTCGGGAGGTGCCGGCCATGGGGCGCCAGCCTGCCGCGGGGTCTCGTGAACTTGCCTTTGGGCTGCCGGGCCACGTACCCTGCGGCCCGATTTACGCCCACGGCTGTGGGGCGCCCCAAAACGGCTGCGGAGGATATGGCATGGCTCCTGTGATAACCAAGGCCCGGCCGCTCACCGTCGCCGTTGCGATTGGGGCCGGTGTTGCCCTGGTTACGCTCCTCTTTGGCATGACGGTTCAGCCAGTACATGCCGTGGCGCCCAATAAGGGCGAGCTCTACGTCGGCCTCGATTTTGGCCTGATCGGGCACTACACCAACAGGGGATTGCTGATCGAGACGCTGAATTCCACACACGGGTCGAGCAAGAGCGCCGGGATGTGCTTTGACGGTTCGGGAAACCTGTTCTCGGCGCAGATCCAGGCGAACACTGTCAGCAAGTTCAATCCAGGCGGCTCGCTGCTGGCAGCCAACTTCGGAACTGGCTACAACCAGAATCCGGAGAGCTGCGCCATCAACTCTACCGGGCAGATATTCATCGGTCAGACCGGCGGGACCCACCAGGTCCTGAAGCTGGACGCGTCAGGTAACCTGCTTGCCACCTTCAGCCCAACGGTAGGACCCCAGGGGACCAACTGGATCGGGCTGGGCGGCGGTGACGAGTGCACCCTCTACTACACGAGCGGAGGGACCCTGATCAGGCGGTTCAATGTCTGCACCAACAGTCAGATGAGCGACTTCGCCAGGGCGCCCAGCGGTCCCTGCTACTCCCATCTGGTCCGCCCAAATGGCGAGGTCATGGTCACGTGCAGCGACGCTGTCTACCGATTCGGCCCTTCCGGAAATCTACTGAAAACCTACTCCGGCCTCTCTCTCTCACCATCGACAGTATTTCTCATTACGGTCAACCTGGATCCGGACAATACGACCTTCTGGACCGCTGACGGCCCCAGCCGGGTGTTTCGCGTGGACATCGCGACCGGGCTTCAGGTCTACACATTTCCGATACCAAGCATCGTCGGTGGTTTGGCGGTGGCGGGCGAGCCGCGGCAGATGCCGAATCCTGCTCCCATTCCAAGGCCGACTGTGCCGGCCCTACCAGGGCCGCCGTCGACCGGGCGAAGCTGACTCTCGCCCGGGCGACCAATAACGGACGGCGGCGGCGGAATTTGTCTGGCGGGGTTGATCTCCGTGGGCTGGCGCACAATCAGTGAATGACCGGCCAGCCAACCCCGCTGCTCTCTGGGCGGACTGCCTGGGCGCGTAGCCTCGAGGCGCCGCTGCGGAGGTTTCTCCGCACCGAGACGGCGAGTGCCGCCGTCTTGCTGGCCGCAACCCTGGCCGCGCTCCTGTGGATCAACATCCATCCGAGCTCGTACGAGAACTTGTGGCGGACCCGGTTGTCCATCGGCATCGGTGGCTTTGAGGTCTCTCAGGAGCTGAGCCTTTGGCTCAACAACGGTCTGATGACGTTCTTCTTCTTCGTCGTCGGCCTCGAGGCTCGGCGCGAGTTCGACATCGGTGAACTACGCCAGCGGCGCCGAGTTGCCCTGCCGATCCTGGCCGGCCTCGGTGGGATGGTTGTGGCGGTTGCCATCTATCTCGCGGCCAACGCCGGCCGGCCATCGACGCACGGATGGGGCGTGACGATGTCGACAGACACCGCGTTTGCCCTCGGGCTTCTGGCGCTGGTTGGTCCAAGATTCCGAGAGCGCCTTCGCGCGTTCATGCTGACCGTGGTCGTCGTCGACGACATCGTGGCGCTGATCGTGATCGCGACGTTCTACTCCGGACGCGTCGTGCTGGGCCCGCTCGTCGTCGCGATCCTGGTGTTCACCACCGTGCTGCTCGTGGCCGGGCTGCGCGTCCGCTACGGTCCGCTGTACTTCGCGCTGGGCGTGGCGGCGTGGGTGGCTCTCTTCAAGTCGGGAGTCGACCCACTGGTGATCGGACTGGCGATGGGCCTGCTGACGTATGCGTACCCGGCCGGCCGGGGTGACCTCCAGCGCGCCACGGACCTCTTCCGCTTGTTCCGCGAGCAGCCGACACCGGAGCTCGCCCGTTCCGCGCAAGCCGGACTGGCAGGGGCGGTGTCGCCGAACGAGAGGCTGCAGCAGATCTATCACCCATGGACGAGCTACGTGATCGTGCCCCTGTTCGCCCTGGCCAACGCCGGCATCGCCATCAATGGCAGCCTGCTTTTCCGCGCCATGACCTCGCCGATCTTCCTCGGAATCGTGTTCGGCTACGTCGTGGGCAAGCCCGTCGGCATCCTGGGCGTCTCATTGCTCGCAACCAAGCTGAGCCGCGGCCGGCTGCGGCCACCTGTCGGGTGGGCAGGCGTCGCCGGGGGAGGCGCGATCGCGGGCGTTGGCTTCACCGTCTCGCTGCTGATCGCGTCGCTGGCCTTCAGCGGGCCGCAGCTCGAAGAGGCGAAGCTCGGTATCCTCACCGCGGCGCTGGGCGCCTGCGCTGTCACCTGGCTCGTCTTCCGGGCGACGATGATGCTGCCCCGGCGGCTTCGGATTCGCGCCCTGATCGGCCGTGCCGAACCGATCGTCGACCTCGCTGTTGACGTTGATCCCGAACGCGACCACTTCCGTGGCCCGGACGAGGCGCCCGTGACCCTTGTCGAGTACGGAGACTTCGAGTGCCCCTACTGTGGACAGGCGGAGCCGGCCGTCCGCGAGCTGCTCTCCGGCTCCGGCGACGTCCGCTACGTCTGGCGACACCTGCCGCTGACCGACGTCCATCCCAATGCGCAGCTTGCGGCCGAGGCGTCGGAAGCGGCGGCGAGGCAGGGCGCATTCTGGAAGATGCACGATCTCCTCCTCGATCACCAGGACGCGCTGCGCCCTGCGGACTTTATCGCTTATGCGAATCAGCTCGGACTCGACCTGGACCGATTCAGAGAGGACCTCGCCCGCCATACCGGTGCCGTTCGTGTGGCGGAGGACGTCGATAGCGCGGACCTGAGCGGGGTCTCCGGCACACCGACGTTCTTCGTGAACGGCCGCCGCCATTACGGCGCCTACGATATCGACGCGCTGTCGGGCGCAGTCCGGGTGGCTCGCGCTCGTGCGACGCTTGCGCGTTAGGAGCATCGGCAGTCTTTTTACGAAGAACCCGCCGACATGCGTGGCCGAATCTGACGCGAAGGAGGTGGCCCGGAGACCGCGAGAGAGACCGAGGTTGCCAGCAACCTGGTTCACCGGTTCCTCTCTTGATCTGCGAAAGACGGGGGCAGGTTCAGGCCAGTCACGTGACCTTCCTAACCTTGCGGCTGCCGGGGTCGCACCCGCGGTCTATTGACAAACCGAGGGCGAAGCGCATACTCGGGCTGTAGTCGGGTGGGCCCCTCTCATGGAGGATGTCTGCCGACGCCCCTACGGACTGGCATTGGAGACCGAACAAATCGCTCCCAGGCCTACGTACGGTGTGCGCGATACGGAGGAGCTGTCAGCATCGCCGCTGGCCTTCAGGCCGGGTACGGATGTCGCGCGCTTCGCCAGAGAGCTCGACAGGGCGCGAGAGCGCTTCCTGGCCTCGGGCACTGTCCCGGCGGGCATCCGCCCCATAATCGCCGACTCCTGGCGACGCTCGCTCGAGCTCGGAATCGCCGCCGACCAGGGCTCTCGGCCAGTGGACTCGGGCTTCAACGCAAGACAGCTGGGTGAGCGGCGCCACGGGCTCCTGGAGGCCAGCTTCGCGGTCGTCCAGCGCCTGGCTGTGGGGTTGGCGGGCAGCGAGACGGCCATCCTGGTCGCGGATGCCGACGGGACTGTCCTGGTGGCACACGGCGACGTCGGCGTCATGCGAGCCGCGGAGCGTCTGGGGGCAGTCGCCGGCGCGTCCTGGTCCGAGATGGAGGCGGGCACCAGCGGGATCGGTACGGCGCTGGCCGCCGGGGAGGCGGTGCAGGTGGTCGCCGGCGAGCACTACTGCGAGGGCTTCCGCTCGCTGACCTGCACGGGTGTACCCATCCGCCACCCATTCACAGGCCAGCTGGTCGGCGCCCTCTCCTTCGCCAGCGATTACCGGCATACTGGCACGCTGCTTCTGCCACTGGCGAGAGAGTCCGCGCTTGCGATCGCCACCCAGATACGCGAGCACGTGCTGCGTGACGACCAGATCCTTCTGCGCGCACTGACGGAGGCTGGGGAACACCAGGCAGCCTACGCGGTCGATCGCGCGGGGAACCGAACTGTGTTGAACCGGGCGGCCAGCTTCGAGATCGGGCCCGCCGACTATGCGAACCTCTGGCCGCTGGTGCGTCAAGCGGTGTCCACACCGAGTGCCCGCCGCCAGGAGTACCGGCTCGAGAACGGGCGGCGGGTTCGCCTACAGATCCGGCCGCTCGAGGCCGATGGCGAGCCGGTCGGGGCGATCGTCATCCTCAGCGGTGAGCGGTCTCATGCGCACCACGAGGTCGCCGACGAGGATTGGGCACCATTCCGAGTCGGCGCCGAGGCGACAGCCGGCATGATCGGGGCGGCGCGTGACCTCGTTCACGCCCGTTCGCCGGTTCTCTTTGTCGGCGAGGCGGGGACGGGTAAGTCGGCACTGGCTGTGGCGATGCACCGGAACAGTCGCCAAGAGGGCGCCCTCGCGGTCATCGACTGCGCCGGCGGGCTGACGGCCGCGGGGCTTGAATCAGAATGGAAACTGGCAACGTCCGCTGCTGCAGGGAGCACGCTGCTCCTGGAGCGGGTTGACGAGCTCGGGCCCGAGGCACAGGCTGCCCTGCTCGTTCACCTCGACGAGAGCGACGGGACTGGTCCTCGCGTCCTGGCCACCGCAACCGGCGAATCCGTTGAGTCACTGCGCGATCGCGGCCTTCGCAGCGAGCTTCTCGACCGGCTTGCGGCGAGCGCGATCGGGGTGCCACCGCTCCGCGACAGGCGTGATGAGATCCCCGAGCTCGCCAGGCGGGCCCTCCACGAGGTCCCGCCGAGCTTGCTTCCGATGGGGGAGCGCATCCAGCCCGAGGCGATGCAGGCGCTGGAGCGCTATGCCTGGCCAGGAAACGTGCGTCAGCTGCAAAACGTCTTGCGTCGAGCGCTCGAGGCGCGGCCGCGGCAGGCGATCCACGCCACGGCGCTGCCTCCGGAGATCCAGGCGGAGGCCACCTTACCGCGCAGAGGCCGGATCGAGCGGATCGAGCTGGAGGCAATTCTCGCCGCGCTGGCCGAGTCGGGGGGCAACGTCAGCCTTGCGTCAAAGCAGCTCGGCCTCTCGCGGGCCACGCTTTACCGACGCCTCCGCGCCGCCCGCGGCCATTCATCCGCTCCCGCTGAGCCTTAGCCCGGATCCGGGCTTAAGCGACGGCCGGCGCCTATGCCAGTCTCACATTGCGACAGTCCACCCCTTCCCAGTAGGCGGATCATCGAAGTCAGCTTGGGCTGATCAGCCCGATCAACAGTCATGAGTTCTGTGCCTGGAGGGCATAGGAAGGGGTGCGCCCGTGAGCCGACAGAGTCTCACCAAGGCCCACGAGAAGATCAAGGAACTCTCGTGGGAACCTACGTTCGTCAGTCCTGTCCAGAAGTACGGCACTGACTACGTCTTCGACAAGGCTCCCAAGAAGGATCCGCTGAAGCAGGTCCTCAGGTCTTACTTCCCAATGGAGGAGGAGAAGGACAACCGCGTCTCCGGCGCGATGGATGGCGCCATCCGCGGCAACATGTTCCGCCAGGTCCAGCAGCGCTGGATGGAATGGCAAAAGCTGTTCCTGAGCATCATCCCGTTCCCGGAGATCTCCGCGGCACGGGCCATGCCGCTCGCAATCGGCGCCGTCCCGAACCCTGAGGTGCACAACGGGCTGGCGATCCAGATGATCGATGAGGTCAGGCACTCGACCATCCAGATGAACCTGAAGCGCCTGTACATGAATCATTACATCGATCCGGCCGGCTTCGACATAACGGAGAAGGCGTTCTCCAACTGCTACGCCGGCACGATCGGGCGCCAGTTTGCTGAAGGGTTCATAACCGGCGATGCCATCACGGCAGCCAACGTCTATCTGACCATCGTGGCGGAGACCGCTTTCACGAACACGCTGTTCGTGGCGATGCCATCCGAAGCGGCCGCCAATGGTGACTACCTGCTGCCGACGGTGTTCCACTCGGTACAGTCGGACGAGTCGCGGCATATCTCGAATGGCTATTCCATCCTTCTGATGGCCCTCGCCGATGAGAAGAACCGCGATCTGCTGGAGCGAGACCTCCGCTATGCGTGGTGGAACAATCATGCGGTCGTCGATGCCGCGATAGGCACCTTCATCGAGTACGGGACGAAGGACCGCCGCAAGGATCGCGAGAGCTACGCCGAGATGTGGCGGCGCTGGATCTACGACGACTACTACCGCAGCTACCTTATGCCGCTCGAGAAATACGGCCTCAAGATCCCCCACGACCTCATCGAGGAGGCGTGGAACAGGATCATCAACAAGGGCTACGTCCACGAGGTCGCACAGTTCTTCGCCACGGGCTGGCCGGTCAACTACTGGCGCATCGACGGGATGACGGACGAGGACTTCGAGTGGTTCGAGCACAAGTACCCGGGCTGGTACAACAAGTACGGCAAGTGGTGGGAGGAGTACAGCCGCCTGGCCAAGCCGAACGGCCACAACGAGATTGCGTTCGAGGACGTCAACTACGTCTACCCGCACCGCTGCTGGACCTGCATGGTGCCCTGCCTGATCCGCGAGGACATCGTCATGGACACCGTCGACGGTCAGGTCAGGACTTACTGCTCGGAGCCCTGCCACTGGACCGACGCCGTTGCGTTCCGACCCACCTACAATGGCCGCCCGACCCCGAACATGGGCCGGCTGACCGGCAAGCGGGAATGGGAGACGCTCTACCACAACTGGGACGTGGCAGACATCATCAAGGACCTGGGCTACGTCCGCGACGACGGGAAGACGATGGTCCCGCAGCCCCACCTGGAGCTGGACGACCCCAAAAAGCTCTGGACCGTGGACATGTTCAAGGGGATCCAGTTCGCGAGCCCCAACATCACGCTCAACGAGATGTCACCGGAGGATCGCGAAAAGTTCATCGCGGATTATCGCCGCCAGGGGCCGGCTGGGCGCCGGGCGCCGGTCGAAGCCTGAGCCGATAAGGATAGCGGCGACAGCCTGCGACAGCGGTCGGACCGCTGTCGCAGGTCACCGCGACCCGATCAAATGACCAGGCAACAGCTGGTACGCAGCCGATGACGGCCAAGACCCACCGGGTCAAGTTCGACCCGGTCGGCATCGAGATCGAGGTCTCAGAGGACGAAACCGTCCTGGAGGGTGGGTTCCGAAGCGGCCTCATGCTGATGCACGGCTGCAAGGAAGGGCAGTGCTCCGCCTGCAAGTCCTTCCTGATCGATGGGGAGATCGACCTCGAACGGTACTCCACGTTCGCCCTCGCCGACTACGAGAAGGAGGAGGGCTACACGCTTCTGTGCCGTGCGCACGCCTACAGCGACCTGGTGGTCGAGCTGATCAACTACGACGAGGAGATGCTCACGTCAGGCGTCCCCATCCAGATCGTGAAGACTCAGGTCGAGGCGATCGAGCCCCTCACGCGCGACATACGCCGGCTGGCGCTGCGCCTCGTGGAGCCGCGTGAGATGGCCTTCAACGCCGGCCAGTACGTGGATCTCCGCGTTCCCGGAACCGACTGGTCGCGGTCCTTTTCGATGGCGAACACACCTGCCACCGACGACCGGCTGGAGTTCATGATCAAGGTCTATCCGGGGGGTCGCTTCTCGGGACTCCTGGAAGACGGCCTGAAGGTGGGTGACTCGGTCGAGGCGAAGGGACCGTATGGCACCTTCACACTTCG
>CATPBP010000121.1 GCA_955652675.1 Candidatus Dormiibacterota bacterium | reverse complement strand
TCGTGGCCCTGGCGCTCGTGACGGCCGGCCGGTGGAGCGCGCCGTCGCCGGAGACCCCGACTGCGGCCGCTGCCTTCGGGCCCGGTTCGCCGCAGGCTCTGGCGGCGGTCCGGGCGGCCGCCGGCAGCGCCTCCCAAGGCGCCGCCACCTTTTCCATAGCGCTGACCCGGGCCACCGTCTTCGGCGCACACCCCTCTTCGGCGACTGCCAGCGGGACCTTTGACTACTCCACGCAGCAGGGGACCGTGGCGATCGCTGTGGCCGGAAGCGCCAGCCCACAGCTTGTCGTGTTCACCCCACAGGCGGCCTATCTCAACCCCGCGTCCGCGCAGGGTTCCCAGCTGGGCGGCAGACCCTGGAAGGCCGTCCGCTTCTCGGCCAGCTCGACGCTGACAAAGAACCTCCCGGACTTCGTCGGCCAGGTCGAGAGCCTGAATCCGGCTTTGACGCTCGGCGAGCTGGTCTGGGGAAGCACGGCGGCGAGCCTCTCCGGACCAGACGTCGTCGACGGCCAGCCGGCAACCCGATACGAAGTGATGGTTCAGCCCGCGCAATCCCTGGTCAATGTCCCCGGCGAGGAGCCGGGCCTGGCGCAGGCCCTGGAGTCACAGGTCTCGGCCCTGGCCCGCTCGGCGCCGGCCGGCCCGACGTTCGCTACCTTCCCCGCCCGCGCCTGGCTCTCGGAATCCGGTCGCCTCCTCCGGGTGGAACTGTCCCCGCCGGGTGCGGGCGCCGGGACCGTGCTGTTGACCATGGGCGGCCCGGTCGCCGCGCTCTCTTTCCAGCCGCCGGCCGCCGACCAGGTCGTGGACCTCTCGTCGCTGATCCCGTCCGGGGAACGTGAGAACCAGAACGGAGGTGACTCCGATGGCGCTTAGGAACCTCACTGTGGCCGGACCACCTCCGCTCGCGGCCGTCGCCGATCACTCGACGCGCCGGGAGGTGAGCTCGGCCCGGGGGGCGCCGGTGGTCAGGATCGAAGGCCTGGTCAAGCGGCTCCGAAGAGGGGTCATCGCGGTCGACGGAGTGGACCTGGAGATCCGCAAGGGCGAGGTGTGGGGCCTCGCCGGCCCCAACGGCTCTGGCAAGACGCTCACTCTGAAGATGCTCCTGGGGCTGGTACGCCCGACCGCGGGCAAGGTGTTTCTCTTCGGGGAGCCGGTACGCC
Source organism: Candidatus Dormiibacterota bacterium (assembly GCA_955652675.1). GTDB lineage: Bacteria > Chloroflexota > Dormibacteria > Dormibacterales > Dormibacteraceae > Nephthysia. The sequence continues at coordinate 27,165 of CATPBP010000121.1, read as the reverse complement.
CGGGAGCACGTGTGCTGGGCCGGGTGGGAGCGCTGGTCGATGGGCCCGGCTTCGTCCCGCACCTCTCAGGGCTGGACAATCTCCGGCTCGCGTGGCGTCTCACCCGCCGCCCCGCCGACGAGGCCGGGCTGGAGCCGGCACTGGACTACGCCGCGCTGGGCGAGGCTTTGCACCGCCCCTACAGCACCTATTCGCACGGGATGCGCTACCGCCTCGGCTTTGCCCAGGCTTTGCTGGGGCGCCCTGAGCTGCTGATCCTGGACGAGCCGGTGACGGGCCTGGATCCCCTCCACGTCCGCCAGCTGCGGGCGGCGCTCGCTGAGCTGGTGGCGCGCGGCACGACCGTTCTCATGTCCAGCCATGTGCTGGGCGACGTGCAGGAGACGTGCACGCACGTGGCCGTGATGCAGCAGGGGCGAGTGGTCGCGTCGGGCCGGGTGCCGGACCTGGTCGCCAGGTTCGGCGCCGGTAGCAGTCTGGAGGAAGCCTACGTCGAGCTGGTCGCCGGCTCCGGGGCTGCAGCCGGCGACCCAGGGCGATCCGCGAAGTGATCCGCGTCGAGCTGGCGAAGCAGTTGACGCGCCCGCGCACCTACCTCACCTTCTTGGCGCTCACCGCTTTCGCCCTCGCACTCGCGGTGGCCCTCAGCGCGACCGGGCCGGGTCGCGTGGAACGGGTTGGCGACATTCCCCTCCTCCTCGTCCCCCGGACGTCGATGTTCACGCTTCCTCTCGTCGCCCTCTCGAGCACCATGAAGTTCTTCCTGCCGCTTGCCGTCTCCGTGTTCGCCGGCGAGGCTCTGGCCGGCGAGGCGGCCTGGGGGAGCCTGCGCTACGCCCTCGCTCGGGGAGCATCGCGCTCGAGGTTCCTCGGATCGAAGGCGGCGGTCGCCGCGCTCTTCTCGATCGCAGCTGTCGTCCTGGTCCCGGTCACAGCGGCGGCCGCCGGTCTGGTGGCCTACGGCTGGCACGCGCTGCCGGTGGCCGATGGCAGCGCATCCACCCCGCTCCGGCTGGCCCTGGTCAGCTTCGACCCGGGGCAGGCTCTCGGCCGCCTGGGCCTTGCAACCGCCTATGTCGCGGCCGGGATGAGCAGCATCTTCGCCTTCGCTTTCTTCCTTTCAGCGGTCAGCAGCCGGCCGTTGGTAGCGGTGGCGGGTGGCGTCGGTCTCACGATCCTCTCCCGCGTGCTGAACGTGGACTACCTGCCCGGGGTGGCGGTGCTCAACGGCTACATGCCCAACAACGACGTCGACCTCTGGCAGCACCTTTTCCAGCAGCCAGTCGAGAGCGCAGGGATGCTGCACTTCCTCGTCCTCCAGGCCGTCTACTCGGCGACCTTTCTGGCCCTGGCCTGGTGGTGGTTCCTTCGAAAGGATGTGCTCGAGTGATCAGCGTCGAGCTGCTCAAGCAGATCAGCCGCCGCAGCGTATGGGCCACGCTCGCGGTCATGGCGCTGGTGCCGGCGCTTCTCACAGCTGTGATCGGGATCACGCGCCCCGCACTGGCCGAGCGCGTTGGCAACTGGGGTTCGGTGGTGACTGAGAGCTCCGGATTCACCATGCCGCTGATAGCGCTGAACGCGATGCTGCTCTTTTTGCTCCCTCTGGCCGTGGCGATCTTTGCCGCGCAGGCCGTTGCCGGCGAGGCGGCGTGGGGCAGCTTGCGCTACCTGCTCATCCGCCCGATCTCGCGGTCTCGCCTGCTGGCGGCGAAGGCGGCGGTGGCGGCCGCCCTTTCGGTCGCGGCGGTGGCGACAGCCAGCCTCTCGGCGCTCGCCGCCGGCTTGCTCGCCTTCGGATGGCGGCCCCTCACCGTACTCGACCTGAGGCACACAACGGCCTTTCACCTGGCGGTGGTCACCTTCCCGCCCGGCGCCGCGGCCGGCCGCCTTGGGCTTGCACTCGTCTACGTCATGGCCGTGGTGGCGAGCACCTTCGCCTTCGCGCTACTGCTGTCGACGTTGACTGCGCGGCCCTTCAGCGCGGTGGCCGGCGCGGTGGGTCTGGGGCTCGTCTCCAGGGCGCTGGACAACGTGCCCGGACTGCATGTCCTCGGACCCTGGCTGCCGGTCACGGACGCCGGGACCGCCCTCTGGACCACCGCCTTCTTCCAGCCGGTGGACCTGTCCGGCCTGCTGCACGCTGCCCTGCTGCAGGCCCTCTATACGGCGGCGTTCCTGGGCGCCGCGTGGCTACGGTTCGCGCGAATGGACGTGCTGGACTGAGTGCGCGAGTCAAGGCTCGGGAGTCGAATGTCCGGCCCTGATCGGCCTCAGAGCTCGAGCAGCCTGGACGGTACGACGTTGACGATGTCGGTGGAACCCAGCCGGCGGTCCGGATGGTGAAGACCGTCGGGATGTATGTGACCGTGGATCAGGACACGGGGCGTCATCCTGGCGATCAGCCGGTGAAAGGCAGCGAATCCCTGATGCGCCAGGTCGTCGCCGTCGCCGGTTCCCAGTGGAGGCGCGTGGGCGAGAAGGAGATCCAGCCTTCCTCCGCGCAGGGTGCGCTTCAGCCGTAGCTTCGTCTCCAGGCTGAGCGCACGAAGGCGCATCTCGCCCTGCGTGAACTGGTTTGGCCCGAGGTTGTATCGGAGAGAGCCCCCCAGACCCGCGATGCGCAGCCCCGCCAGCTGGAGAACGCGGCCGTCGGCGTTCTCACCGCCCGGAGGGCCCGAGGGTTCGTCATACGGCCTCGCCAGCCACCTGGCGGTGGTGAGATCGGGATCGTGATTGCCAGGTACGTAGACGAGGGGTACGTTCGCCCTGCTCACCAGATTGTCTAGGTAGCCGTAGGGGAGATCCCCGCAGGAGACGATGATGTCAGGGCGAAGGCGGCGAAGCTTGTCGCCATAGAGCGATTCGTCGACCTCATCCGCGATCGCCAGGATCCGTGCCACCGTCTTGAAGATCTAACCGGTCCAATGAGGGCCCAACAGAAGCAGGGGCTGTGCCGGAGGTTAACTCATCATTGCCGGTCAGATGAGCCTGGCCCCGTATGCCATAGTGGTCGGCACCGGTCGATGGTGGAAAGAATACAGGCCCAGCTCGACTTCGACGCCAGCCGCCGGCATGCCTTCTGGAACGAGCTACTCGCTGTACTGAGGGGAAGGGAGCGGACTCTCCTCTCATTCAACGAAGTCATGAATGTGGCGAAGCTGGAAGGGCAGGTTGACCGCGGAATGCAGGACATCCCGCTGAGCCAGATTCGCGGCTCGGAGGGCCGAGCCCGAGACTTCGATGCCACCTTCCTGCCTCTCAACCCTCGCCTCAGAGAACGCTGGTCCCGTGTCGAGGCGCTCATGTTGCAGGGCCGCGAGCTGCCGCCGATCGAGGTCTACAGGGTGGGCGATGTGTACTTCGTCAGGGACGGCCACCATCGAGTCTCGGTGGCCCGCCGCCTCGGCCAGGAGACGATACGTGCCAACGTGATCGAAGTCAGGACCAGGGTTCCCCTAGGATCCGAAGTGAACGCCCACGAACTGCTGCGCAGCGCCGAGTACGCGAGCTTCCTCGAGATGACGCAGCTCGATCGTCTGTGCCCGGAGGCACGGCTGGAGTGCATGCACCTGGGCCACTACGACGTCGTCTACGAGCACATCCTGGGTCACAGGTACCTGCTGAGCCATGATCGCGGACATGAGGTTCCGATGCCCGAGGCTGTCGTCAGCTGGTACACGACTGTGTACCGGCCCGTGATGGAGGTCGTGCGCAAACACCGCATCGCCGAGCATTTCCCTGAGTGGACGGAGGGAGACCTGTACCTGGCTGTGACCAGGCGCTGGCTCGAGCTCAGCTACGAGGATGAATCAGCTGGCCCTGAGGGTGCCGGGGTTTCGCTGCTCCACGAGGCTGAAGAGAGGCAGCCCAGTGCCGCCCGGTTGACCATGCTCCGCCGCTGGCTCCGCAAGAGAATCCGGCGCACGCTCGTGCTGGGAACCGTCCTTACCCCTCGGAGAAGACGGCGGAGCAGCTAAAAGATCCGGCCGGGCTTTCGGCCTGAACTTCGCTCCCACTGGCGCGGTCATTCAGAGGCCGAACCGGCCTGTCGATAGTGCTGTTCGTCGAGCTGTCGAAGCCTCTCCGCCGCCTGTTCCGGAGTGATGTCTCGCTGAGGCTCGGCCAGCAGCTCGTAGCCGACCATGAACTTACGAACGGTGGCGGAACGCAGTAGTGGGGGATAGAAGTGCAGGTGCAGATGCCACTCGGGATGTACCTGTCCATCCGTGGGCGTCTGATGAAAGCCCATGGAGTAAGGAAAGAATGACTGGAACAGGTTGTCGTAGCGCGTGGCCAGCCGTTTCACGATGCTGGCCAGCGAGGCGCGCTCGCTCCAGTCCAGGTCCGTGAGCGAGCCGACGTGACGGCGGCTCACAACCAGCGTCTCAAACGGCCAGACCGCCCAGAACGGCACCACGGCGGCGAAATGCTCATTGGCGCAGACCAGGCGCTCATTGGCAGTGAGCTCGATTGAGAGGTAGTCACCGAGGAGCGAGCGGCCATGCGCCTGGTGGTGCTCGAGTTGCGACTCCTGCTCGCGGGCGACGTGCAGCGGGAGGTGCTCGGTGGCCCAGATCTGGCCGTGCGGGTGAGGGTTGCTCGCGCCCATCATCGACCCTCGGTTCTCGAAGATCTGCACGTGGTTTATCAGCGGATCGGCTCCCAGCTCCGAGTACTGTTCTGTCCACACGTCGACCACTCGCGCCACATCCTCTGAAGGCAGCTCGCCCAGGCTCTGATCGTGACGCGCGGAGAAGCACACGACCCGGCAGGTGCCGCGTTCGGCCTGAGCTCGCAGCAAGGGATGCGAGTCCTCCTCCCCTTCGGGTGTGTCGGGCTGCAGCGTAGCGAAGTCATTGGTGAAGACGAAGGTGTGCTCATAGTCTGGATTTTGCTTTCCACCCGCCCGCAGGTTGCGCGGGCAGAGGTAGCAGTCGGGATCGTAGGCGGGAGGCTCCTCCTGGACGGGCCGCTCGACCTGACCTTGCCAGGGGCGCCGGGTTCGCTGTGGAGAAACCAGCACCCATTCCCTGCTCAGCGGGTTGTAGCGCCGGTGTGGATGGGCGGCCAGGTCAAACAAGTCCCGTTTTCTCCCGGCAATTCGGGTTCATGCGCATCCGTATTCTGGCGGAGCCGGCGGCCACCCACGGCTGGAGGTGCTATACCTGTTGACATGACGCGTGCAGGCGCCAAGGGCGCCGTCAGGCCCCGACTGATCGGAGATGGAACGGTGGTTCCGCTTCTGCCTGAGGGCGAGGCTCCCTACACGAACCTGGACTATGCCGCCAGCGCGCCCGCGCTACGGGAGGTGGCGGAAGCGATGGCGGAGTTCCTTCCCTGGTACGCCAGCGTGCATCGGGGTGCCGGCTTCAAGTCGCAGGTCGCCAGTGCGGCTTACGACGGAGCCAGAGAGAGCCTGAGACGCTTCGTCGGCGCGCGCCCGGACGACACCGTTGTCATCACCAGACACACCACCGACGCCCTCAACCTGATTGCTCGCGGTCTGCCGGAAGACGCCGGCGTCATCACGTTCGCCTTCGAGCATCACGCCAATCTGCTTCCCTGGAGGGGACGCCGGTTTCGCCATCTCCCCATCCCGCCGGGCCCTGAGGAGATGCTCCAGGCCCTCGAGATGGCGCTCGAAGAAGAACCGGCAGGCCTGGTGGCCGTGACCGGGGCCTCGAACGTGACGGGGGAGATTCCGCCCCTGGCTCGGGTCAAGGAGCTCTGCCGGCGCCACGGCGCCCGGCTTCTGGTCGACGCTGCGCAGCTCGCGCCCCACCGCCCCATCGATATGGCTGCGACGGGAATCGACTACCTGGCTCTCTCCGGCCACAAGCTCTACGCGCCCTACGGGGCCGGTGCCCTGGTGGGCCGGGCCGACTGGCTCGACGGCTCGCCGCCCTATCTGCAGGGTGGCGGGGCTGTCGAGTTCGTCACCGCCGACGGCGTTCTCTGGAAGGACGGCCCGGATCGGCACGAGGCGGGGTCGCCCAACGTGGTGGGGGCAGTGGCTCTTGGCGTCGCCTGCGAAACCCTGAGCGCGCTCGGGATGCCGGCGCTGGTGGCCGAGGAGGCAGAGCTGCACGCGCAGGCACTGCGACGTCTACGCGCTGTCCCCGGTCTCACGCTCTACTCCACCTGGGATTTCGAGCATCCACACATAGGCGTCCTCACCTTCAACCTGCGCGGCTACCACCACTCGAAGGTGGCGGCCATCCTGAGCGCCGAGTACGGGATCGGGGTCCGCGACGGCTGCTTCTGCGCCCATCCCCTGATGCTCCACCTGATGGAGGTGGACGACGCGCAGGCCGACCGGGTTCGGCGAGAGATCCTGCAGGGGCGGCGTATCGACGTTCCAGGCGGGGTGCGGGCGAGCCTGGGCCTCGACTCCAGGGCTGAGGACGTCGACCGGCTGGCCGACGCGCTCGCCGAGATCAGCCTGGAGGGCCCGCGGTGGACCTACCAGGCGGACGACGAGGCCGGCACCTACGCCCCCTCCCCGGACCCCCGTCCCTGGCCCCAACTCCCCCCCGGCCTAAGACTGATCCGCTGAGGAGATCCGGGGATTTCCGTCCTCCCCACGGCCTGCGGGGGGAGGCTGGGTGGCGGGTCGTTAACGGCCTAGCCGCGGCCGCCGCTCTGAATGCATTCCAGCTTCAAGGCCCCCCACGCGCGCGGGGGGAGGCTGTTAAACCACCTAGGAGCGGCGGCAGCGGAGGTACGTCCAGCAACAGCGGAACTCCTTTCTGCCCCCGAAGAGAAGGTCCATGGAGTGCCGGATGAGGGCCAGCCGGTCTGCCACCGCCGCTTCCGTCGGGGCCGACCATCGATCTTCGCGGACCCGCCGATCCAACCGAGGAGAGGCTCGTGATAAGCCTTCATGAACTCAAACCAGTCGTCGACGTTGGCCTCGATCGTGGACTGGGTGACCTCTTCGACGAGGAGGCCTGCCCTGTTCAGCTCGTCGACGTAGAACTGGACCGGCCGGGGCGCCAGGAAGACCCGATCGCGCACCGCCAGATGCTTCGCCATGCGCTCCCCGTCGTCCAGCGCAGAGCGGTACTCCGAGTAGCGTGGGTCGGTCCGGACCAGGCCCGTCGCGATCTCGTGGATCACGTAGACGGTCTCGTCCAGGATCCACTCGTTGGGCCCGGCCTGGGGGTTGCGGATGTTGCCCGAGTTGACGAAGACCAGCCCGGAAGGCTTCAGAGCGCGTTCCCAGGAACGCAGCGTGTCTGCGAGATCGCCGTAGAGATGGATGGCGTTGGTGGACACGATGGCGTCGAAACCCCGCTCCATGACTTCCGGCTCGACCACCTCGTCGACGTACTGCAGCCGTCTGCGGTCCTTCAGCCATCGGATCAGCCGGAGAGCAACCCGGGGATCGTCGCGGAAGTGCTCCAGGGCGACTCTCAGGAACTTGGGTGAGCTGTCCACGATCAGCATCCCGACCTGCCGGTCGAAGATGCGCAGGCGAAGGCGATTGATCAGGATGCCCGTCCCTCCGGAGTAGTCCATCAGGATCTGGCCGGCCCCGGATACCAGTCCGAGGCACCTGCCTTGGTTTGGGCCCTTTGCTCTGCTTTCACCCGGCGCCGGAGGGGAAGGTCTGGGGAGAGGCGTCCACTTGTTCTCCGAGTCCACTGTAGTTCGAGCGATCGCTCAGCGCCCGCAGCGGGACGGCCGCGAGATGATCTCGCCGCGCGGCCCGAACCGCAACCGGTGCCCAGGATAATTGCGCCGTGAGCTCTCCGAGCGGGGTTCCGGCAAGCCTGTCGAGCTTCATCGGACGCAAGAAAGAGATCGGGTCGCTGCGCAGACTCCTATCGCGCACGCGGATCCTCACCCTGCTCGGTCCCGGCGGCTGCGGAAAGACGAGGCTGGCGGTGGAGCTCGCCCGCCAGCAGCAATCCCGGTTCAGGGACGGCTCCATCCTGGTCGAGCTGGCGACCATCCGTCAGCCGGACCTGGTCGCCGACGCTGTGGCGCGCGCGGCCGGTATCACGCTCGGCTTGGAAGCTGAATTCGAGACGCTGGTTCGGCGGCTGAAAGGCAGGCAGACCCTCTTCCTCCTGGACAACTGCGAACACCTCGTCGGCTCTGTCGCGACTGTGGTCACCAATCTCCTTCTGGCGTGCCCGAACGTGTCGGTGCTGGCCACAAGCCGCGAGCGGCTCAACGTCGAGGGCGAGACGGTCTTCCGGGTCCCTCCCCTCCAGCTCCCGAAGTCGAGCGCAGCCATGGAGGAGGCACTGACCGCGGACTCGATCCGCTTCTTCATAGACCGCGCCCGCAGTGTCCGGCCCGATCTCCTCGTGAACGAGTCCAGCACCGAAGCGATCGCCTCCATCTGCCGCCGTCTGGATGGCATGCCCCTCTCCATCGAGCTGGCAGCCGCCCGAGTCATCACTCTCTCGCCGGTTGAGATCCTGCCGCGGCTGGACGACCGCTTTCGCCTTCTCACCGGAGGCAGGCGACATGCAATCCCGAGGCAGCAGGCTCTGAGGGGGACCATCGACTGGAGTTACGACCTGCTCAACCCCGAGGAGAGGCAATTGCTGGGCCGGATGTCGCTCTTCTCGGGGGACTTCGGCGCCGACGCCGTGGAGGCGGTCTGCGCGCAGCCGCCATTGGACTCTGGCAACGTGCTCGACGCTCTCGGCCGTCTTGCCGACAAAGTCGATGGTGCAGGTCGAGGCGGATGCGGCAGGCACGATCCGATACAGGGTCCTGGAGACGATCCGCGAATACGCCGCCGAGAAGGTGTCCGCCGCCGGCGAGGTCCCGGCACTGCGCGACCGCCACCTCGCCTACTACGTGGAGCTGGCACGGGAAGCGTTCGAGAAACGCATCCGCGTGGGGGCCATGGCGGAGCATCGGCGTCTTTGGGCCGAGATCGGCGAGGTCCGGGCGGCGCTCGAGTGGTGTCGAGGTGACTCGGAAAGCGAACTCGACCTACTTTCAAACCTCTACCTGATCTGGATGATCTACGCGCCGGCGGAGGGCTTCCGCCGTCTCGACGAAGCGCTGGCGGCCTCAGCACTTGACGACTTCAGCCGGCCGCGAATGCGCGCGATCTGGGTCTGGAGCGCGCTGGGCGGTCGTGGAGGCGTGGGGGCCGATCGGCTGATGGCACCGGAGCAGATCGGCGAGATGTCACGGCGCAGCGGCGACGCGCTCCTGGCGGCCAAGGAGCAGCTCGGACACGCATACCAGGCCGAGCGCCTGGAGCGCGACCTGGAGAAGGCCAGGCTGCATCTCCGCCTTGCTGTTGACGCCCATCAGAAGTTGGGTGCCGGACCGGACCTGGCGATGGCGCTCTGCTCGCTGGGCAGTGTCGAGATGCAGATGGGCAACCTGGAGGCTGCCGGGGCTTACATCCAGCAGGGCCTCGAACTCGCCCTGGCCGTGGACGACCAGTACGGCGCGGTCGGCGCCTACTTCACCCGCGGCTGGCTGGAGCTGGAGCGCGGCGCCACCGCAGAGGCGAGGGCCAGCTTCATGGCCGCCCTTGAGCTGGCGCCTGACGGGGATCTCCTGTCGCTGGCCTACCAGCTGGAGGGAGTGGGCTGCACCTTGGTGGCAGAGGAGCCGGAGCGGGCGCTCGCCATGTTCGGTGCGGCGGCACGGATGCGGGCCGAGATAGCCACGGCGCTGGCCCTGCCCTGGTCGGAAAGAGCTGAGCTAGGCATGGCGGGGGCGCGAGGCGCGCTGTCTCCCAGGGCGGCCGCGGCTGCCTGGGAGAGGGGGCAGAGGATCCCTCACGCGCAGGTGGTGGGCAGCCTGACGGGTGACCTCGGCGCGCACCGAGCGGCCAGGACGGCAAACACCGGCGGCCTCAGCCGGCGCGAGCTGGAGATCGCCAGGCTGGTGGCGACCGGCCTGACCAATCGGGCCATTGCCGAGAGGCTGTTCCTCGCCGAGCGCACCGTAGAGAGCCACGTCGACCACATCCTGAACAAGCTGGATTTCAGGTCAAGGGCTCAGCTCGCTGCGTGGATCTCGGAGCAGCGGCTAGGAGAGGTGAGCGCCCAGCCCTGAGGCTGGCCCTTTTTCCGTATTTCCCACGATTTCGCAAAACCTCTCGCGACCTAGCGTGGCACTCATGAACAGTGCATACGAGATCGTCGAAGCCAGCTCGACGGAGCCCGCCAGCGCATTGCCGGTAAGCGTCATCGCGGCCACCGTCGGGACCCACCTGGTCAGGGCCCTGAGGACGATCTGGGAGGCCTGGATCGACTCGTCCCCCTATTTCGCCGGCTGGTACTGGACCGGGCCCGGGACCGTCTACCGGAAGACCCCGAGGTGAAGGCGGCACCTTCGCCTCCGCTGCTCGAGGACATCCAGCTGTGGCCTGTGCTCGGCGCCGATCACCGAGTCCGATTGGAGCCGACCGGCAAGCGAGTTCGAGCCTTTCTGGGCGCCACGGCCGTCGCCGACAGCACGCGTGTGATGATGATGTTCGAGGCGGGGCGGCTGCCTGTCTACTACTTCCCCGTCGACGACGTGCGGACGGATCTGTTCAAGGCGGGATCCCGGTCCGATTGGTCTCCCCAAAAGGGCCAGGCAACTTACTGGTCGGTCGCTGTCGATGGCTTCGAGGCCCCTGACGCCGCCTGGCGTTATCTCGACCCGGGGCGCGGCGGCTCCCAGCTCACCGGATACGTGGCGTTCCACTGGCGCGCCATGAGCGCCTGGTACGAGGAGGACGAGGAGGTCTTCGGCCATGCCCGGGATCCCTATCATCGGATCGACGTCCTCGACAGCACGCGCCACGTGCGTGTCGCGCTTGGGGGCCAGACGCTGGCGGAGACCGACCGCCCCCGATTGCTCTTCGAGACCTCGCTGCCGACGCGCTACTACATTCCCCGTCTGGACGTCAGGCTTGACCTGCTCCGGCACGCGGAGCGCAAAACCTCCTGCGCGTACAAGGGAACGACGTCGGACTACTGGGCTGCGGTCGCGGACGACGCCTCGCTGAAAGAAGTGGCCTGGTCCTACCGCTCGCCGTCCGCCGAATGCGCCCGGATCGCCAACCTGGTCTGCTTCTTCAACGAGCGCGTGGACCTCTACGTCGACGGCTCACCGCTCGCACGTCCTCAAACACCCTGGGCTTGAACAGATGTAGTAGCTTCGCCTCTCGTGAGCGATGGCGCGAAGGTGGACCCTCTTCGGCACACGGAGACCTGGGCCGTTCGCAGCTATGAGCTGGACAGCAACGGGCATGTCAACAACGCCGTCTACCTCAGCTGGGCGGAGGAGACCACGATTCGTCACGCTGAGGCGGCCGGCTACGGCAAGGAGTGGGCCCGCGGCCAGGGCGGTGGCTGGGTCGTACGACGCAGTGAGCTGACCCACCACGCGCCCGCACTGTACGGCGACGTGGTGCAGGTTTCGGTTCGCGTCGAGCTGGTACGAGGGGCGCGCGGCGTGAGGCGGACCCTGATCACGCGGCAGCCCGACGGCCGGCCGCTCGCCGAGGTCGTCACCGAGTGGGCATGGGTTCGACTCAGCGACGGGCGTCCCGCGCGTGTGCCTGCCCAGCTCGTCGAAGCAGCCAGCGCGGTGACCGCGGTCACCCTGGCTGCCCAGCGCGACGCGCGCAGCCTCAAGCGGAGGGCTGACGAAAGGCAAGTGAGGCCGGCATCCCGATGAAGCCCGCGTAGCGCTCCACCTCGGCCTGCAGCGCCTCTTCTTGGGAGGCGCCCAGCGGAGCCAGCGGCTCAACCTCGACAGTCACCAGGCCCTTGTCGATCAAGCGACGCCAGCCGCCCATCACGCGGCCCTCCACCACCAGAATGTGTCCGGCGAGGACGCGGTCCGCGGTGGACGCGTCCGTGAAGAGCGAGGGATCGAAGGCCGGAGAGTGATCCTTGTAGGCGACGAGGTATTCGTCATAGTTGGGAAGCAGGTGGACGATCGGGCTCCTGTCTTCCGCCACGGAATCGAAGCGGGCGCTCCAGTATCTCTTACCGTCTATCGCTTCATCTGCCAGGTGGGGGGCTGCCATCTCGATGCCTGCTCTGGCATCGGCGACAGTAAGCCCGGACCACCACACATAGTCCTGCACGAGCGCCGGGCCGTGACTGGTGAAATACCGCCTCGCCAGTTCCGCCAGGGCTTCGTCACGATCCAACACCGCGGCTGCCGGCGCCCGCTCCTCCAGCAGCGCGTAGGTGAACTGCTTGCCTCGACGAGCTCCGCTGCAGACCACTGCGTCCAGCTCCGCTCGCATCATCAGATAGGCGAGCCGAAGACCGCTGGCCGGGATGCCGGCGCGCTCCAGGACGCTCGCCAGCTCTGTCCGTGTCAGTTGCTGGCCACCCTCCAGCGCCCTTGCCAGCGCATGATTGCTGTGCCGAAAGACCGCCTCGTCGAGGCCCAGCTTCCTGTAGTAGTACGCGCTCGCGGCGTTCACACGCGGTGCCGTCAGCTGCAGCAGCCAGCGGATGTCGTGCGGCAGCACGAAGTGCCAGGTGGGCCGCATGACGTGCGTGCGTAGGATTACCCCCTCTGCACAGAGGCGATCCAGCTGCACATCGGTCGCGCCCCCGGTTCGCTGGGCCAGGGCCCACTTGGCGCCGCCATAGTCCTGTGCCTGCACGGCGCCCAACCAGTCCACCGCCTCCTCCGCTCTCTCGAACTGGACGCGGCTGAGACGCTGGTTATGGAGGCGGCGGCAAAGTAAGTCCGGGTCGGTCATCGTGGGCCAGGATAGCCCAGCCCATGGTCCTCTTCAGCCTCGTTCGGCAGTGTCACACAGCCAGATGAAGCCGGTTCTCCAACCCCTTCACCCCGGCCACGCCGGAGGCCATCGACGAGGCCACCCCGATCAGTTCTTCAGAAGCCAGCTCACCCTCGAGCCCTACGGTCCCCAGCCGAGCCGAGACACGGACCAGGCTGGGCTGCAACCCGGGGTAGGCTAGGAAGCTCTGCGTCACCGAAGAGACCAGATGCTCGTCCGAGATCATCAGGTCGCTCACTGCTGAGACTCCGTCGGCCTTCCCTGCACATCGAACCGCCTCCATCCGGTGGCCCTCGTGGGCCACGTGGCCCGACAGTGTCACCACTCCATCACGGCAGGTGACGGTGACCGACGCGGTGCGAGGGTAGCGGAACGGCCTGAAATCCCTGAAGGACTCCCACACCGACACCACCACCTCTTGATCCGGCAGGTAGTGGGGCTGATCGAGGAAGGCCGTACGCGGAATTCTGAGCTGCACGCGGCCTTCCGCGGTCGAGAGTACGGCCTCGAACGGCACCCGCCGGACAACCCGGCGCCACCTCCCGCCGGAGACGGTGAGGAATCCTTCCCTGGTGCTGTGTCCGCTGGGGCTGTGTACGTTGCCGACGGGGGTCGGATCGTCCAGGCAGAAGACCGGCCAGCCGGAGTGAACGCCTGGAGTTTCGCCTTGCTCGGCAGGACGGGATCCGGTGGCCGGGTTCTCGACCATGGGCTGATTGGCCATTGTTCGAACTATCTCCTTGGGCCGGGTTCAGTTCTAGCCGCGGAGAGCTCGCACCCTGTCCATGTGGATCTTGAACCCGCTGTAATCACGGCCGCGTGACGCCGGCGTGACGGCCCGAACCAGCGGTCGGGTCTTCGAGAATGTCGTCCAACCAGCCCCGAACCACGTCGGCTACCAGTTCGGCATCGGCAAGGACGAGGGTCCGTTCGATGCCTGCTGAGACGTCGCTGGTGAGGCGGACCTCCGCGCGCAGCGGCGCGGACGACCCTCTCTCGACATAGGCCCTGATGATGAGGAGACCGGTGTTGTCGGTGGGCATGTCTTCACCCTGGAGGCGGCAGCATCACCAAAGCGTGACGGGTCTTTGACACGAACGCGTGGAGCCCGCGGTCCGCGTGGGCCGAATCGGTGTACGGTTGGGGGGGATAAGGGATGAGCAACGCTAGCCAGCTCGGTTTGGTCTCCACCCGGAGAGAGGCGGGCGGTTCACGAGTGCTGCTGGTCGGCGGATTCCAGCTCGTTGAGGGAGAGGCGCAGGTTGCCCTGGCGGAGGGGTCGCAGCGCCTGCTCGCTCTTCTCGCGCTGCGTGGGCGACCGGTCAAACGTCTACTCGTGGCGGGGACGCTCTGGCCGGATGTAACCGAGCGCAGGGCCTACGCCAGCTTGCGGTCGGCCCTTACTCGTCTCTACGGCGTCGTTCGGGATGCTGTGGAAGTGAATCCGGGCGACCTCCGCCTCGCAAGCAGCATCGGGGTCGACCTCCGCGAGTCACAGGCGCTCGCCCACCGCCTCCTGGACGCCGCAGACCAGCCTCTGGAGGCGTCCGACCTCAGCGGAGCGGCAGTAGCCGCCCTCTCCGGGGAGCTGCTGCCCGACTGGTATGACGACTGGGTCCTCCTCGAGGCTGAGGACTGGCGGCAGCTCAGGCTGCATGCGCTGGAGGCGCTCTCCGGCCTGCTGACGGCCGCGGGCCGATATGGCGACGCCGCGGCCGCCGCCCTCGCTGCCGTGAAAGCCGATCCCCTCCGGGAGAGCGCCCATGCGGCGCTGATTCAGGTGCATCTGGCGGAGCGCAATCAGTCCGAGGCCTTGCGGGAGTTCAGGCGCTATCAGCAGCTTCTCCGTGCCGAGCTGGACATAGAGCCCACAGCTCACCTACGCCGCCTCATCGACCCCCCCGAGGGGAGCCGCCCACCGCGTTGACGGCGCCGTCACGCTCGCGTCACGCCACCGTGATGGTCGCGCCCCAAGCTTCCAATCCGACCGTCGCGTTCAGGATGGATTTCCTCCCCTTCGTGGGCCTCGGTCGGCCTCCCTGGCAGCCCGGGGCCAACTTCGATAGAGCCTGACAGCCAGTCCCTCCCCCTAGCGATCGACTCCTGCCTCCACCTGAGCATGTCCCCTTGAGTAGTCAATACCCTCCTGGGGACGGACATACTAGTTGTCGGTGCGGTCCCCAAGCTTTGCGTCGCTCTGCGAGTCCTCTGGCTTCGGTTCTATTGGAAGGTGGACTCGGAACCGGGCGCCATGCCCGTTGCCATCCACGAGTTCAAGAGCCCCTCGGTGAGCCCGCACGACAGCCGTCGACAGCGCCAGTCCGAGGCCGACACCACCGCCCCTTCGGGTGCGCACGCTGTCCGCACGGGCGAAGCGGTCGAAGACCCGTTCACGCATCTCTGCCGGGACTCCCGGCCCCTGGTCGCTGACCTCGATCAGCCATTCTCCGTCTGACCGCCGCGCACTGAGCGTCACCGAAGCCAGTGCGGGGCTGTACCGGATCGCGTTATCCACCAGGTTGTCGATCACAGTTCTCAAAAGGTCGGGGTCCCCATCAACCACCCCGGTCGACGGTGACTGGACTTCAAGCTTCACACCTCTCGCCTCCGCCACCGATTGCCAGCGGGCCGCGGCCTCCTCCACGAAGTCCGCGACGTCGATGTCGCTGCGGAGGAGGTTCAGGTTGCCGGCATCGGCCTGCGCCAGGAGCAGGAGCTGGTCGATGACCCGGCTCATGTGCTCCACCTCGTCCTGCACATTGCGCATGGCCAGCTCGTAGTCGCTGATCTGCCGCGGGCGAGTCAGCAAGACGTCAAGCTCTGTCCGGATCAGCGTCAGAGGACTGCGAAGCTCGTGGGAGGCGTCAGCCGTGAACCGGCGCAGACTCTGAAAGCTGTGCTCGAGGCGTTCCAGCAGCTGATTGAAGGTCGCCTTGAGCTCCCCGACCTCGTCGTCCGGCGTCGGCACATCCACCCGCCTGTGTAGGTCCTGCTCACTGATGGTTCGCGCCGTGTTGGCCAGCGCACGGACAGAACGAAGGGTGCGGCCGACGACCACCCACGCGAGCGCGCCTCCGACGGCAACCACCAGCAACACCCCCGCGATCAAGGTGATGAGGAGCCGCCGGAGCGTCGACTCCAGATCGGCGGTCGACTTGGTGACCACCACTACGACCGGTACCGGGTTTGACTGGTCTCCGAGTGCCACCTGGTCCGCGTAGCCGCGCTGAGGAGAGCCGGAAGGCGGCTCCCGTCCGTCGAAATATGATCCACTTGCACCGCCGAAGACCGCTTGCGCCCGCGCCAGCAGGTCCCGTTGAGGCAAGCTCAGGTTCTTGGTCTGGGCGATCACCTTCCCGTCCTTCGCGTAGACGATCGACTCCACCGGTGTCGGCGGGTCGCCGTACGTCTCCGGCAGCGCACCCGGCTTGTAGCCGACAGTGCCGTCGTCCTTCAACACCAGCCCGGCAGCGATGGTCCCCCACTGCCCATAGAGAACGTCGTCCGAGGCAGTTACAACCGGTCGGGCGACTAGCTGATAGATCGCGTATGCACTGACGGCGCTTGCCAGGCCGAGCATGAGAACCTGGAACACCACCAGGCGGCCGCGTGTCGAACGGAGGAATCGCCGCACCGCTCAGTCCGCAGAATCGAAGCGGTAGCCCGCGCCGCGGAGAGTGGCAAACGGGTCCTCGGCCCCCGCCTCGGCCAGCTTGCGGCGAAGCCGGCCGATGTACACCTCGACCAGGTTGCGGCCGTCCTCGAGGTCCCAGTCCCAAACGTTCTGCAGGATCTGCTCCCGGCTCAAGAGCTGCCCACGATGGAGCATGAAGAATTCCAGGATGCTGAACTCCTTGGCCGTCAGCTCCACCTCTCGCCGGCCCACCATCACGCGATGGGCCGTGGAGTCCAGGCTCAGCTGACCGGCCGTCAGCACGGCTCCCCGGTCTGGCAGATGGCGCCGGCTGAGCGCTTTGATGCGGGCGATCAGCTCGCGGAGGGCGAATGGCTTGACCAGGTAGTCGTCGGCACCGACGTCGAGCCCGTGCACACGATCCTCGACCGCACCGCGTCCTGTAAGCATCAGGATCTGGCTGTGCACCCTCTTCTCACGGAGGCTCCGGGCCACCGCAAAGCCGTCACGGGACGGCAGCATGACGTCGAGGACGATCACGTCATAGGAGGCTGTCAGCGCCATGGACAGCGCCTCTTCGCCGTCGGCGACGGTGTCAACGGCCATCCCCGCCTCCTCCAGTCCACGGTGCAGGCTCGAGGCCAGCCGGTCGTCGTCCTCTACCACCAGGACCCTCACGCCAACTTCCTTCCGGAGGTCCAGCCTCGCTCTTTGATCCGATCGCCGTACATGTTTGAGAACCTTCCAAGGAAGATGACGCGGAGCAGTGCGCCAGCAGTCGTTTCCCCGGCTCCCGGAGGGTCAGGCGAGATCGACGGGTACGCGCTGCACATCTCTTTCCTGAGCCCGGCAGGTCAGGAAGACCGGCGCAGAAAGCGCACCGGTTCGAAGCGGCCGCCCAGGATTTCCCCTGCACCGGCCTGGAGATGAACCTCGAGGATCTCCTGGTAGATGGAGCGAAAGTCCACCGTGTACCGGAGGTTGCCATCGTCGAGGTGACGTAGATCGGGTGGCCGGCCATAGATGCCGCGCTTGACCGGATCCCCGATCAGCACGACCGGCGCCGCCGTGCCATGGTCGGTGCCACCGCTGACGTTCTCCTGTGGTCGGCGGCCGAACTCGGACCAGGTGGCCATGAGGACGCGGCTCGCCTTGCCGTGTTGGGCCAGTTCGTCGTAGAAGCCGCCAACGGCCTCGTCGAGGTAACCCATCAGCTGATCGTGGTAGGAGAGCTCCGTGTAGTGCGTATCGAAGCCGTCGAGGGTGACGTGCAGCAGGCGCACGCCAGTCTCCCTGATGATCAGCTGGGCGGCAAGCTTGAGCGCCTGGGCGAGCGCGTTGCCGGTGTCGTTGGAGTAGGAAGGAAGCACACTCGTGTCGGAAGGCGCAGGCAGAGCTCGCTGCAGCTCGGCGGCGGTCTTTCGCACCGTGGCCACCGCCGTGTCGAACAGCGCGCCATAGATGCCGGGCGTCTGGCCGTACACCGCGCCGACAGCCGACTCGAGCTCGGGAGCGGCGAAGCCGTAGCTGAGCTGATTCTCGATCACTGCCACCGTGCTGTCGGCGTCGCGAAGAGCGCCCGGAGTAGCGGTCGTCCCGCATGCGCAGCCGGTCAGGGGATGCCCGTAGGAGTCGTAGGAGGTAGAGAGTGCTCGGCCGAGCCACCCTCTGAGCTGTCGCCGAGTGGGATCTCCTGTCTCCCACACCCGGATCGACTCGAAGTGGCTCAGGCTGGGGCTCGGGTACCCCACGCCCTGGACGACGGCCACCTTTCCACTGTCCCAGAGCTTTCTGATCCGGCCCAGGTTGTGGTTCAGCCCTTCCGACGGTGTGAGCGGCAGGGCTTTGTCGACCGCCTCACCGGCGAGCTGAGGACGCAGGTCGTGGAGGTTGGAGTCCTGCAGCGGCACGACGGTGCGCAGCCCGTCGTTGCCGCCGGCCAGCTGGATCATCACTAGGACGGCGTCGCTCTGCACTCCGTCACGTCTGGCTGTAAAGATCGCCCGTGCAAAGGCGTCCGGAACCGCGGCGTAGCCCGCGGCGAGGGCCCCGGCTCCAACGCCGAACACCAGCCCCGCTTGCGTGAAGTCCCGCCGTCCGATCCGCTCGATTCCGGTTTCGCTGCCGCTCATGGCCTTCGTCCTCTCCCACGCCTCATTTCAGATTGAACTCGGGCGACGCAAGGATCACCAGCCACCTCTCGCGGTCCGAATCGGCCTTCGCCAGCCGCTTGGCGGTCGAGTTGCTCAGCACACCGTCCAGATGAAGGTCCTCCGCGCCCCGCGCTGAGGGCACGCTGGGCAACCCGTCAAGCAGATCACTGACGAAGTTGAAGCGGGCGAGCATCGTGCTGGGTGAGATCCAACCGCCGTTCGGCGGCCAGCCGGCCACGTTCGGTGGCTGGAAAAGCGACTCGCCCATGCCCTCGCCGTAGCCAAGGACCAACTCGATGGTTTCCTTCGCCCCAGCTCTGACCGCGCCGGCTGCGCTGACCATGAATTCAAGAGGAGACTTGACAAGGGCGCGATAGCTCCCAGCGGCGCTGAATTCCGGGCTGGTGAAGGCCGCCCGCATCAGCTCCCCGAGATCGTAGTCCGACGCCCTGAACCTGCCGGCGATCTGCTGCACCGTCTCCTCGCCCGGCGCGGGCGAGATGAACTGGATCGCTACCTTGCGCGCCAGGAACTTCGCAGTCGCCGGATGGGCGAGTATCTGCTCGATCACCCCATCCAGACCGTGCCTGCCCCTCCTGTTGAGGTAGCTGACCGCGCCGTCATAGGCCATCTCCGGAGCAAATGCCCCTCGCCGCTGTTCGTACCAGACGTCGATCGGGGCCTTCGCGCCGGTCTTCTCGTCGACCACGATCTCGACCTGTGTATCGGCTGGCGGCGTCGTCCAACCGGCCAGAGCCCTGGCCGCCGCCTTGACGTCGGCCTCGCGATAGCTGCCCGCTCCCAGCGTGAACAGCTCCATGAGCTCACGGGCGTAGTTCTCGTTGGGCGGCTGGGCAGGATCGCTGGCGTCGCTTGTGCCCAGATCGAGGTAGGTGAGCATGGCTGGATCGATGGTCACCTCTCGCAGCATTCGCCCCAGCTTGTCCACCGACCTGCGCCGCCAGGTCAGGTTCTGCCAGTACATGAAAAGGGCGTCGACCTTATCGAGGCTGCTGGTGAAGTGACCGTGCCAGAAGTAGGTCATCCGCTCGGCGAGCGGCGTCTGGGTCGAGAGAATGTGCCTCAACCACCATCTCTGCAGGTCGGAGCCTTCCAGTCTCGCGCCTCGTGTCGGGTCCCCCGGCGAGACGAGGCTCGGGGGCTCGGCCGCACCGGCCTCAAGTATCGAGTCGATCGTCCTCTGGTACCCGTGGCTGAGCCCAGGCTCCAACGCCGTTGGGGTGATGCCGAAGGTCGCCCGGCGGAGGAGTTGCGCGACCCTGGCTCGTTCAGAACCCAGTGGCGATGGCCAGCCCGAACGCCCGGCTGGGTCGAGCACGGCCGTCCAGGGATGTGAGACGTAGAGTTTCACGGCCCCCAGGCCCACCGCCGCGGACGCAGCGCCCCCCAGTACCGTCCGGCGGCTCAGCAACGCACCGCGAGGAGCCGAACCGCCACCACCCGTCATGTGTTCGAGAGTGGAGGGCAGTCCTGAACGCGGGCTAAAGGGTCAGGCCCCGTCGAAACTGTGCGGCGCCCGGAGGGTCAGGCTCCACTGCTGGTCGGGGTGGGCGGCGCCAGTCTGACCGGCCGCTTCACCAGCTCACGGAAGCGGCGGCTGAGCTCCGGGTAGTGCAGAAGCAGGGTCGCGGCGAGCACGGCCGGAAGGTCGTACAGCCGCTCTGCCACCAGGTATCGCCGCTCCCACTCAGGGTTGAACTTGGCCTTGAACGAATACAGACCTGGGCTGTGGCTGCTGATTCCGAGGATCCTTGTGAGAACGCCTTCGACCACCGCGAGCCCGGCGGCCTGGCGGGCTCCGGTCATCGGAGCGAGCCCCAGGCTGGCACGTGCGGCACCGCCTTTGAACTGCTCGAGGCATGTGAAGATGAGGAGGTCCAACGCCCCGGAAGGCGCGCCGGGCGCTCGCTTGACCTCGTCCAGGATCATCGTCGACGCCGCCGGAAGCCAGAGCCAGGTGACATACGCCACCAGGTTGCCGCCACGGTCTGAGGCCAGTCCGAAAGAGCGCTCGACGGCTGAGGGGTCATCCCGCCGACCGACTGAGAACGACATCTCGCCCAGCCGCCGGGAACGAGCCGATGCCTGATCGACCTGCTGGACCGCGGACCGCGTCTGTGGGTCGAGTGCTGTTTGGGTCACCAGCCGGATCGAAACCCCCTCGCGCCGTCCCCGCGCCACGTCGTGGCGCAGCTTGGCCATCGGGGGGCCCTCCAGGCCAAAGGTTCCCAGGTCGACCAGGGCCTCGCTGCCGATGCCGATCCGGACGGCACCGCCCAGCCGCAATGCCGTTTCCTCGGGCACCTGGTAGAAGGCCGCCCGCCACCCCCGACGCCGAGACTCGGTCCGGAACTCGTCCTCCAGGCGCGCCGCGGAGTCGGTCTCACCGATGGCGGGACCCAGCGCAAGCGCGCTCCCGGTACGGTAGGCGAAAGGCAGGAACGAACTCCGATCCGAACCACTGAAATGGCGCTTATCGGCCATCAGGCCGAAGGGGCTGACGCCGGACCGAGCGTGGGACCGATAGAGGTGGACCGCGGCCGTCGTAGTCGACGTCGACGGCAGCGGAGAGTTGCGTCCGAGCAGCGCGAGGGCGGAGACCATGGCGGCGAAGGCCAGTCCCAGGACCACCACGAACAGGAAACCCATGCGCTGATTCGGGTTCTGCAAGAGGAACAGCCAGGCGGTTGCGGCCACGGCAGCGCCGAGCAGAAGCCAGCCCAATCGGCTCGCGCGGGGCTCGCCAACCTCCCGCCACAGTGAGGCCGCCAGGAATGCGGCCAGGCAGTCGGTCATCGCGATTGCCAGGAGGACCGGCTGCGAGGCGGCCAGGGAGAGCAGCGCCGCAAGCATCGCCAGCAGGATCACGATCCGGCGGAAGGCACGCTTGGGCCGCGTGGCCAGATAGATCGCCGCCGCCGCCAGAAGCAGGGCACCGAGCAGCTTCATCGAAGCGACCGCGAAGATTGCCATCTCGCCGGCTGTGTGGTGATGACGATGCGGATGGAGCAGCCAGACCTGAAGCGACAGGAGGGCGTCGGCAACGGCGACGAAAGTGAGTAGCGCCCGCGCCAGGGCACCCAGAGGGAAGACGTCTTGAAGACGGAAGCCGAAGAAAGCGGTCATCCCAGCTGATCCAGGCGCAGAGCGGAACCGTCCGGAAGGATCCATGCCAAAGGATGCGAGCCCAGCCTGCAGCGCCTTTGAGTTAGGGGGGTCGCCTTGTGCCGAGGCCGGCAAAACATCAGTGCTGGCCAGGCTGAAACTCGCATCTCAGATTCCAGGCTGAAGTCTGAATCTGAACGGACGATAACTGCCCTACATCAAGTTTGCATTTGTCTGGGATTGAAGCGATCTTGCCTACGCGCCAATTCGTTCCCTCCGGCCGCTCGCCCCGCACGGATAATGGTGCGATTCGAGCGCTGAGCCACTCAGGCACCCCTTGCCCGGCCGGAGGCGGCCACCCCGCGGCTTGATGGGCGTGCTGTTCGACCGTGATCGATACGGCGTCGTACTGTTCCTGATTCTCAGCTCGATCGTCCTCACCGCCCTTGCGGGGGACGTCGGGATCGGCGCCCGGCTGGCATGGACGTCGCTGCTCGCCGTATCGCTAGTCTTCACGCTCTGGACCTCACGCGCACCGGCGCCCGTGTTCCTGGTGGCGCTGGTGCTGATCGCCGTGAGCCTGGGGGCCTCGGCCGGCTCCCGGCTGTTCGTCGAAGAGCCGGCGCACCGGGGGCTCGGCTACGGCATCGCGAGCCTGCTGGTGGGCGCGACCGCCGTGGTGGTGGCGAGGCGATTGGTCGAGCACCCGACGGTCAACGCCGCGACCATCGCCGGCGCGGTGTGCGTCTACCTGTTGCTTGGCGAGCTCTTCGCAATGATCTTCGGGTTGCTCTCCACGCTCGAGTCCGGCCGCTTCTTCGCCTCCAC
The DNA here is from genome assembly GCA_955652675.1 of Candidatus Dormiibacterota bacterium. GTDB lineage: Bacteria > Chloroflexota > Dormibacteria > Dormibacterales > Dormibacteraceae > Nephthysia. The sequence continues at coordinate 4,673 of CATPBP010000121.1, read as the reverse complement.
GAGCAACCCGACCACTGTCGACTACGTTTACTTCAGCTATTCGACGCTGTCCACCGTCGGCTACGGCGACCTGGTGGCGAAGACCGGACTGGGAAGGATGCTGGCGGTGTGCGAGGCGCTCATGGGGCAGGTCTACCTTGTCACCGTGATCGCCGTCATAGTTGGGAACCTCGGCCGCCCGGGAAGACGCCGAACTCAGCAGGAATAAGAGCCTGGGACAGTTTCGTCCCAGGCTCACATCGGACGGCAGCTACCTCAGTTGACGCCTTCCTGCTGGGTGTCGGCCTGAGTGTTGGCCGGATCGGCGTACCCGCCTCCGGGCAGAGCCGGCTCGTTGGGCTCGGCGGCCTCGGTGGCCGTCTCCGGCGCCTCCGTCGAGGACTCCGCGGGCTCGGCGGCCGACGGCTGCGTCGATGCTGAGGGGGTTGGACTCGGTGCCGCCATGGCGACAACCGAGCCGTAGGTGACAGCGCCCAGCGCGAGCGTGGCTGGAATCGCGACAAAGGCCAGTTTGCGCTTGAAGTGAAACACTTCGTTCTTCTCCTTGGTTGGATTCGGCACCACATCGGGCGCCGTTGATGCTCAGGTTGATGGCCATCTTTAAAGAGACCCTGAAGCGGGACCCAGTTTCGGATTTAGAGTTTCTTTAAGCGGGTGTTGGAAACTGGGAGCATGCGAATCCTCCTGGTCGAAGACGATCACCGGCTCGCTGCCAGCCTTCGGCGCAACCTGGGCGAGGCTGGGATCGCTGCCGACGCCGTCCATGACGGCGAAGAAGGCCTGGAGGCCGCTCAGACGACACCGTATGACGTGATCCTCCTCGACGTAATGCTGCCCGGCCTGGACGGCATGGAGGTCAGCCGCCGCCTACGCCAGGCCCGCGTCCACACCCCGATCCTGATGTTGACGGCAAGGGACTCTGTCGACGACAGGGTGGGAGGGTTGGAATCAGGGGCCGACGACTACCTCGTGAAGCCTTTCGCGATGCGCGAGGTCGTGGCCCGCATTCGCGCTCTCGCCAGGCGACACCTCCCTGAGCGGACCGGCCTGTTGATCGCCGGCAAGGTCAGCCTCGACACCGGTGGACACGTCCTGCGAGTCGACGGCAAGTTGGTCGAGCTGACGGCGAAGGAGTTCGCGATCCTCGAATACTTCCTCCTTAACCGTGGGCGCCTACTGACGCGGACCCAGATCATCGAGCATGTCTGGGACTACGACTTTGACGGCGGGCGGAACCTGATCGACGTGTACGTCGGCCGCCTGCGGCGAAAACTGATCGAGGCCGGCGGCGACGATCCCTTTGTAACGGTCCGCGGTTCTGGGTACCGCTATGACGCTGACGACCCATGAGGTTCTTCCGGACAACCAGAGGACGGCTGGTCGCTTTCACAATCGCGATTCTGGGTGCGGCCCTCTTGCTCGCCGACGGTGGAGTGCTGGGCTCGCTGGCCCTCACCGAGAGAAACGGGACAGATTCCGTGCTGGTCAGCCAGGCCAACGTGATCGCTGGGGGGATAGAGGATCAGAACGGCCAGCTATCCTTTGGAACCGGCGAGCTTCCGGGTGAAACACAGGGCGGGATCGCAGTCGATGCGGCCATCGTCAGCCCCAGCGGCACTGTAACCCAGACGATCGCAAAGCCCTTGCCGACAGCGGTCCTCTCCGACCTTGCGGCCAAGGCGGATCGCTCGGGAGGGCCGGTCTGGGCCGATGTCACCGACGTCAGAGGCAGCCCACGCCGGGTCTACGCCATCCCACTGACAGTCAGCGGCCAGAAGACGGCCGCGCTGGTCGTGAGCCGCTCAATCAGCGAACAGCAGGCGACCCTGGCCCGAACCGTCGTCTTGACCGGGCTCTTCTCCGCCGCCGTGCTGCTCGTGGGTGGGGTGCTGGCGTACTGGCTGGCGGGCCGAGTTCTGCGGCCGGTGAGCGTGATCGCAAGCCTGGCCCGCTCGATCAGCGAGCGGGACCTTAACCGGCGCGTCGACGTGAAGGTTCCTGACGACGAGCTGGGCGAGCTCGTGGCCACCTTCAACGGCATGCTGGCCCGGCTCGAGGCCGCTTTCGACAGCCTTCGCCGGTTCACGGCTGACGCTTCTCATGAGCTGCGAGCGCCTTTGACCCTGATGCTGAACGAGCTCGAGGGCAACCTGACGAAGGCGCGCACGAACGAGGAATACCGTCGGGCGATAGAGACCCAGATGGCCGACGTTGAGCACCTGGCACGCCTTGCCGACCAGCTGCTGATGCTGGCGAGAGCGGATGCCGGGGCGCTCCACCCAGCTCCGGAGGCCGTGGACGTCGCCGACTTCCTCCATGAGACCGCCGCTCGATGGTCCATCGTCGCCGATCAAAGGGGGCGCCATATCGACGTTTCAGCCCCGGACGCCGGCCAGGCTACGGCGGACCCTTCGCTGCTCCGCCGCGTCGTCGACAACCTGATCGACAACGCGCTGCGCTACGCCCCGGAAGGGACGGGCGTGCTCCTCCGCGCCTATCCCGCGAATTCAGGTTGGACCTTCGAGGTCTCCGACCGGGGCCCCGGCGTGCCCACCGAATACCGGGATCACCTCTTCGAACGCTTCGCACGCCCTGACGGCGCCCGAACTCGAGACGCTGGTGGCGCCGGCCTCGGTCTCGCCCTCAGCGCGGCGATTGCGAGGGCTCATGGAGGCGATCTGGAGCTCTCCGATGGCGCACCCGGGGCAGTCTTCCAACTCCATCTCCCCCGGGCGTCCGACGTAGTCGGCGCTGCCCGTCGATGAGGTCTTCCTCGGCGCGGTTGCGCAATACAGCGCTGACCGGCACGCGCGGGCTCACACCGGATGGTGGTCATGGATGGGATGGGGTACGTATGGATCCAGCCCGTGTGCGGCCAGCCAGAAGTTGAGCGCCAGCCGCCGGGCCCGGTCGTTCTGGTCAGTCTTTGAGTGGAGGTAGAGCCACAGCCGCTCGAACTCCTGGACCACCGCCTGCTCAAACGGCCGGTCGCTCAGATGGGCGACAAAGCGTCTAGTACGACCCTCCAGAGCGACACGCCCGGCCGAGGTCAGCAGTGGCGGCCGGACCCATGCCAGGCCGTGAAAATCGAGGTCGGAGATCGGATGGGCGATCTTGATCCCTGCGTCTTCCAGATCGAGGTCCAGCGTGTAGCTGGCTCGTCCACCCGAGAAGACGTGGATCAGGGCGCGGGTCTCAGTGCGTGGCGGTTCCTCATACATCTCGTCGGCTCCTGGATGTTCATGGCTGGCCCCCCTTGCCGTTCTGCTTGCACCGGATTCGTACTCGGCCGGCAATCGCTTCTAGCCCGACTGGCGAATCCTCCATGCGCTTCATCCAGACCAGGTCCCCGACCTGGTCGACGCGCACATCTGCCAGCAGGAGCAGGTCGACCACGGCGTGGAAAAGGGCAGCCGGCATGCACGCGAGAGCGGGCTGTTCTCTCATCGCCAACAGGCAGCCCAGGGCGCGATACACGGACGCTATTTCTCCAAGCTCTGGCTGAACCTCCACCCTGAGGGCCCGGTCCCTGGCCAGCCGTGCGACGGTCTGAAGACAGCGGCCGCTCGGGCCCGAGACTGTGCGGGTGATCTCTTCGCCGCTCAGCGCCTCGTTCATGCGCATGACCTTGCGGCACTCTCTGTAGGTCAGCTGCGGAGATAAATCTGGTCCGCCGGCACCGGGGCGTTCGCCGGTGACGGCTCCGACAAGATAGATCGCCACGCTTCGAGCCTAGCAGCGCTCCATTAAGCGACAGTGACAACAGTGAGAAGCGACGACTCTGCGTCACTGTGTGCCGAGCAGGGCGTCGGCAGCGGCGGCCAGGGCCGGGCTGCAGTAGAGCCATGAGTGGGCGGACAGGATCGCCTGCCCGCCCACAGGGCTCTCGTCAATGTCTAGCTGTCGGCATCCTTCTGACCCGGCTGTGTGTACTGCTCTGCCGGATATGGCTTGTCTGGTCCCTTGATGGCGTGCCAGATGACCTCGTTCAACTGACCCATCGGCGCCTCGTCCTCCTTGGCGACATCAACCCGGCGTAGCGGGTCCAGGGCTGGGTGAGCGGGTTTCCAAGCTGATCTGGGATGCTCTGATCGCCAAAGCTGGTGAACCGAAAGCGCTCGGGCCCTCGCGGCGCGGTGCGGAAATGGCCGTCGACCGAGTCGGCGCCGTCGTGGAGCACCTGGTAGGTGTGGTCCGAGCTCGCGTGCAGGCCTTCGATCAGAGCGTGGTGGGTGAAGACCTCCGTTCCGCTGAGCCCGTCCACATAGGTGCGTGTCTCTGCCAGGATCACACGACCGAACCTGCCGTGCGCGGTTCCCAGCCTTACGCTAGGCTGGGACACTGCCGCCGAGGTCGACCAGGAGACCACCATCTGGCAGGACGGCTCGGGGCCGAACTCGAGATGCACCTGCGCCGGGAGTTCGCTCGCGAACCCAGGCTTGATCCAGAGCGCCGGCGCCACCAGCATCGCGCCGCCGGCACCCTGCAAGAATCGCCGCCTGGAGAAACCGCCGTTCTCAGTTTGCGCACCCGCGTCTTCCAGCTCGAACTCGAGGCTGACCTGTGGCACCGGTGTGTCGGCGGGCCACCCGGAGGTCCCGAAGCAGGCCTGGGCCGCCTCGGACAGAGGCCAGACGCCGAAGTGCTTACTGCCCTCGACGTGCTCGCTGGCG
>CATPBP010000120.1 GCA_955652675.1 Candidatus Dormiibacterota bacterium | reverse complement strand
GACCTCCCCAACGAGACATGCTGGAGGCCTATACGACGCTCGGCTTCCTGGCGGCGCACACATCGAAGGCCAGGCTGCTCGCCATAGTCACGGGCGCGGTCTACCGGCACCCGGGCGTGCTCTGCAAAGCTGTCACCACGCTGGATGTCCTCTCCGGGGGGCGGGCCTCCCTTGGGATCGGTGCCGCCTGGAACGAGAAGGAGGCTCGGGGGCTGGGCATTCCCTTCCCTCCTATCGCGGAGCGGATGGAACGGCTGGAGGAGACCCTGCAGATCTGTCTACAGATGTGGGCCGGCGACACCTCTCCCTACCGAGGCAGGCACTACCAGCTGGAGCAGCCCCTCAACTCGCCCCAGAGCCTCACCCGGCCTCATCCGCCGATCCTGGTTGGAGGAGCAGGAGAGCGGAAGACCCTGCGCCTGGTCGCGCGCTATGCGCAGGCTTGCAACCTCTTCCCCACTCCCGCGCTGCCGCACAAGCTCGAAGTCCTCCGCCGTCACTGCGAGATAGAAGGGCGCGACTACGACGAGATCGAGAAGACCTGCATGTTCAGCTTCGACGTGGGGGCCGACGGCGAAAAGACCGGGAAGCTGATCGGCCAACTCCGCTGGCTGGCGGGGATGGGGGTCCAAACCGTCATCGGCAGCGTCAAGGACGTCTCCCGGATCACCCCGCTGGAGGTCCTGGGCCGGGAGGTCATCCCGGCCGTCGCCGACCTCTGACCCTCAGGCCGGGAGGAGGCCGGCAGAGGCCGTGCCGGTCCGGTCTCGATGGGCGCCCATCGCAGTCCGGTAGAGGTCGGCGTAGTGCACGGCAGAGCGGGCCCAGGAGACGTCCTGGCGCATCGCCCGCCGAACCAGCCGCGCCCAGGCTGGGGAGTGCTTGTAGGTCTCGACGGCCCTGACCACGGCCCCGAACAGCTCCCATGGATCGTATCCGGCGAAGGTGAACCCGTAGCCCGTGTCGCTGACCGGATCGAAGTCCCGGATGGTGTCGGCCAGGCCGCCCGTGGAGCGGACGATGGGGATCGTCCCGTAGCGCAGCGCGATCAGCTGGCCGAGCCCGCACGGTTCGAATCGGGAAGGCATTAACAGCATGTCCGCACCGGCGTACAGCCGCTGCGCAATCCCTGGCTGGAACCCGAAATGTGCGGCCAGGCGGGCAGGCTGCCGGGCCGCCGCGACACGGAACATGTCCTCGTAACGCCGGTCTCCGGTGCCCACCACGGCCAGCTGCACGTCCAGCTGACTCAGGGCTGGCAACGACTGCTGGACCAGCTCCAGGCCCTTCTGCTCGTAGAAGCGGGATATCAGCGCGACCAGCGGGACTCTGCTCTCGGCCAGACCCAGCTCAGCTCGCAGCGCCCTCTTGTTCAGTGCCTTGGCCCCCGGGTCGGCGGCGGAGTAGCGATGGTGCAGAGCCGGGTCGACTGCGGGATCGAAGAGCTCCGTGTCGATCCCGTTGACCACCCCGAACACCTTGTGCGCGTGCGTGCGCAGCAGCTCGTCCAGGCCTTCTCCGAACTCCGGCGTCTGGATCTCCGCCGCGTAGCGCTCGCTCACCGTGTTGACCACGTCTGCGAAGTAGATCCCGCGACCCAGGAAGTTGACGACCTCGTCCAGTTCCGGGACTCCGACCCGGATCAGGCCCCAGCGGTCCAGCCCCGCCAGCTGCAGGGCGGCGGGCCCGAAGACGCCTTGAAAAGCGAGATTGTGGAGTGTGAGCACGGTCGCGATTGTCGAGAGGTCGGGATCGGCGGAGTAGAGGCGGTCCAGCAGGTTTGGGATGAGCGCCGTCTGCCAGTCGTGGGCGTGGATGACGTGGGGCATGAAGTCGAGCGGCCGGAGCATCTCGATGGCGGCCCTCGAGAGGTAAGCGAACCGGGCGTCGTCGTCCCGGTACCCGTACATTCCCTCCCGATCAAACAGCGGAGGGCAGTCGACAAAGTAGGCAGGCACCTCGCTCAGCCGCCCTTCCAGGATCGAACAGGCGAGCGTCTCGCCTCCGAGGGGGATCTCGAGGCCTTTGATGACCTCCCGCAGGGAGTTGGCCTCGACCGACACCTGGCGATAGCGCGGCAGCACCAGGCGGACATCGTGTCCCTGGCGGCGGAGCTCCTTGGCGAGCGCCGCTGTCACGTCCGCCACCCCGCCGGACTTGGCGAAGGGGGCCACCTCGGAGGCCGCGATCAGCAGTCTGAGCGGCTCACCGCCCCGTCCCTCGACGGACCCAGCCGAACGCGGAACCCGCAAACTGAGGGCTCCCACCGGAGGGACGTGCTCGACGTCCTGACCGTTGCGCACCGCCACCAGGGCCAGCTGCAGGGGCTCTCCGGGGCTCTTGTCGAGGGCGGCGAAGGGCACCGAGAAGCAGAGTGGGTAGGCCGAGGGCTGCCGCGCCACAGGCACTGCCCGGGTGCCGCCGTCCTCCAGGCGGAGGATGGTGACATCGTCGCTGGAGATCTTGATCGCCGCTCGCGGCTCGAAGGCCAGCTCGTCGACGGCCGGGGGGCGGAGCGGTGAGGCCAGCGGCTCGCCGACCTGGTCTCCGGCCGCACGGCCAGAGACGTAGAGCCAGAACTCGGCGCCTGCCTTGCCCAGCTGGGCGGGCGTGAGGGGGCTGTCGATACGGATGTGGAGCCGCTCCTCGTCGCCGCCATAGAGGATCCTCTCGACCAGCTCGGCAGGCTTGTGCAGGGCCCCGAACCCACCACCGACCTCGTAGCGTCCCGCCTGCTCCCAGGCCGGGTGCTCTGGTCCGGCAGGCGTGAAGGACCCCTGTGGTAGCCGCCGGACCTCCTTGGCCCGCCCCTCCAGGACGGGATGGAACAGCGCGCTCGGAGGCTTGGAGTCCAGCACCTTGTAGACGTTCTGCAGATGCAGCCGGAACTGGTTGTCCCAGATGTCGTCCATGCCGGAGTCGTGCTTGCGGCTGAACCACCAGAACCAGTCGGAGCCTTCGGTGATGTACAGCTCACGCCAGGCCTCGGCCAGCCTGGGATGGTCCGGGTGCTCTCTGGCATAGGCGTCCAGCCAGTCCCGGACTTCCGAGAGAAGCGTCCAGGCCAGGTTGTGCTCGGGATCGCCCACCCAGGTGTCGAGACTGGCGTCGATCCAACTGCCGGCATGCAGCCGCTCCAGGCGATGCCGGTGAGGATGTGCGTCCAGGAAGTCTGAGACGGTCGTGGACACCACCTCGTCGGACTTCTGCAGCTCCTCGTAGAGCGCGTCGAGAAAGTCGTGTCCCTCGCGGGGGTAGAAGTCCCAGGCGTTCTCTCCGTCCAGGGCGACGATCACCAGGAAGTCGCGCTCGTCGCCCTGCTGCTCGCGGATTCGACGCAGCCGTGACATGAAGTCGTTCACCGCGTCCCTGGCCTGCATTCGGTGGTAATCGAACCCCAGCCGGTTGCTGAGCAGGTTGTCCCGGAAGAGTGCCGTCACGGATCCGGCACCCCGTTCGAGCAGCCACGGTTGGTAGAGCAGCTCGGGGCGCGCGACGAAGCCGTCCCCGTCGCGGCCGAGCTGGTCGGGAAGCGAGCGCCCCAGCGTGTGCTCGTCAGCCAGGAACCAGTCAACTCCGGACTCCACAGCCTGGCCGACCATGTCCTCCGCGACCGCCAGCTCGGGCGGCCAGAGACCACGCGGGCGTACACCCGTCAGGCGGCGAAACTCTTCCCTTCCCAGCTCCAGCTGCCGCTTGCCGTCCTCCGGGTGCGAGAAGCGGCGCGCCGGCAGCTCGATGTCGGAGCGCGCCTCGCGAGCCGTCTCCAGGTCACAGAGGAGCGGCAGGATCGGATGGTAAGCCGGCGAGAAGGTCAGCTCCGCCTGCCCCTGCCGGGCCAGATCGGAGAGGGACGGAATCAGGCCCCGCACAGCCTCCAGCTGAGCCTTGAAGAGGACCTCCTTGTCCTCCTCGGTGAAGTTCCGATCCTTGGCCTTCAGCGATGAGAGCCGCGGGTCGTGCTCCGCCCAGGTCGGGTCGCACCAGGCGAGGTTGTACCAGACCTGGAGATCGCGTAGCTCCTGGGTCGTGAAACCGTCGGTCTCCGACCGGTTGGCCAGCTCCAGGTAACGCGGCGAGGCCTGCACCCGCAGGAAGCGAGGCGATTCGCGCATCCAGCGCAAGAGGAAGGCACGCTCCTCTGCGCTCAGCTCCTCGGCCGGCTTCCGGCTGAGGTCCAAAAAGAGGTCTCTGGAAGCGCTGTGGGCGTAATCGTCGATCTGTGTGAGCAGGGAGGGGACCAGGTTGAAGGTCTGCCGCAGGCGAGGATAGTCGGCCAGCAGGGAGACCATCTTCCGGTAGTCCTTGCAGGTCCGAAGCCGGACCCAGGGCAGAAGGTAGCTGCCACTCACATCGTCTTTGTAGTAGGGCTGGTGCAGGTGCCAGACCAGGGCCAGATGTAGCGGTCTCATCGCGCAGCCACGAACCCGCAGATTACATGACCGGCACCGGTTTCATTAGGCGGGTGCATCGCTATCCTCCGCAGCCAGAAAGAGCGCAGACAGGGCCGGCAGAGTCAGCGCCAGCGAGTAGGGCCTTCCGTGCCAGGGCAACTCCTCCGCCTCCGCCCCACCCAGGTTGCCCAACCCGGCGCCGCCGTACACCTCCGCGTCACTGTTGAGCAGCTCGCCCCAGCGGCCGGCCGCGGGCACGCCGACCCGATAGCCGAGCCTTGGTACGGGCGTGAAGTTGATTGCGACCAGAACGTCCTCCTTCGAATCGGAGCGCAACATGGTCGCCACCGACTGCTCCGAGTCGTTGGCGTCGATCCAGGAGAACCCGGCCGGGTCGAAGTCCAGCGCATGCAGCGGGCGGCGATCCCGGTAGAGCCGGTTCAGGTCCCCCAGCCAGCGTTCCAGGGCGGCATGGCCCGGCTCCTTCGCGAGCCCCCAGTCCAGCTCCCCGTCGTGGTTCCATTCGGACCACTGCCCGAACTCCCCGCCCATGAAGAGCAGCTTCTTTCCCGGCGTGGCGTACATCCACGCCAGCAGCAGCCGGAGGTTGGCCCGCTTCTGCCACTCGTCGCCGGCCATCTTCGCGAGCAGCGATCCCTTCCCGTAGACGACCTCGTCGTGGGAGAGCGGGAGCACGAAATTCTCGCCGTAGGCGTAGAGCTGGCGGAAGGTGAGCTTGTGGTGTTCGTACCTGCGATGCACGGGGTCGAGCTGGAGGTACTGAAGCGTGTCGTGCATCCAGCCCAGGTCCCATTTCATGCCGAAGCCGAGACCGCCGGCGTAGTTGGGGCGCGACACCATCGGCCAGGAGGTCGATTCCTCGGCGATCGTCTCGATGTCCGGCTGGGTGGCGTAGGCCTCTGCGTTGAGACGGCGCAGGAGTTCGATGGCCTCCAGGTTCTCTCGGCCGCCGAACCGGTTGGGGAGCCAGCGGCCGGGCTTGCGTGAATAGTCGAGATAGAGCATCGAGGCGACGGCGTCCACCCGGAGCCCGTCCGCGTGATAGCGCTGCAGCCAGAAGAGGGCGCTCGAGATCAGGAAGCTGCGGACCTCGTGACGACCGTAGTTGAAGATGTGGCTGTTCCAGTCCGGGTGGAAGCCTCGGCGCGGGTCGGCGTGCTCATACAGGTGCGTGCCGTCGAAGACGGCTAGCCCGTGCTCGTCGGCGGGAAAGTGCGACGGCACCCAGTCGAGGATCACGCCGATCCCCCGCTGGTGCAGGTGCTCGATCAGGTACATCAGGTCCTGGGGAGTGCCGTAGCGGCTGGAGGGCGCGAAGTAGCCCGTCGTCTGGTAACTCCAGGAGCCGAAAAACGGGTGCTCCATGACCGGCAGCAGCTCCACGTGAGTGAAGCCGAGCCGCTCTACGTGGTCCGCCAGCAGTGGCGCTAACTCTCGATAGCTCAGAGAGCGGTTGCCTTCCGCCCTGACCCGCTTCCAGGAGCCCGCATGCAGCTCGTAGATCGACCACGGCGAGGATGACGCCGGGCGTTCGCGCCGGCTCTCCATCCACGCCTGGTCAGCCCAGGCGTAGTCCAGGTCCCAGATCACCGAACCGGTTCGTGCGGGCACCTCGGCGAACAAGGCCAGTGGATCCGCCTTGTCCACCGCGCGGCCGCCAGCCTGGAGGACCCGGTACTTGTAGACCTGGCCTCGGGAGGCGTCCGGCACAAAGCCCTCCCAGACTCCCGAGCTGCCTCGGAGGGCGAGGGGATCGGAGCCCGCGTCCCAGCCGTTGAAGTCACCGATCACCGATACGCCCGACGCGTTGGGCGCCCAGACGCCGAAGTGGGCGGCGCCCGGCACCGGGTGCGCGCCGAGCCTGTCCGCCAGGTGAAAGTGGCTTCCTTCGTTGAAGAGGTAGAGGTCGTCGTCGGTGAGGAGGTCGGGCGGTCCAGAAGCCGCCCTCACTTCAAGGCGAGCTCGCGGAGGCCGCGCAGCGGGATGTGCACCCACTCCGGTCGATGATCGAGCTCGTAGCGGAGCTCGTACAGCGCCTTCTCGATGAGCATGGCGTTCAGCACAGCCTCCTGTTCCCCAAGGCTCGAGGGCAGGAAGAAGGCGCCGGCGGCCGTCTCGAAGTAAGCGTCGAGGAAGGCCTCTGAGGCGCGCCGGGCCCACTCGTCTGCGAAGCCCACGCCGGACGCCGCGGCGGCGTAGTCGTAGGAGCGCAGCATCCCCGCCACGTCCTTGAGCGCCCAGCGCTTCAGGCGCCGCTCGCGCAGGGGCCTGCCCGGTTCGCCCTCGAAGTCGATGACGATGAAGTCTCCGCCGGTGAAGAGCACCTGCCCGAGATGGAAATCGCCGTGACACCGGATCCGTTTGGCGGAGATGGGCCGGCTGAGGAGCGCTCGCAAGTGCTCGTGCAGGCGCTCCTCCGCCTTCAGAACCGCCGCCGCGTCGTCTCGAGTCGGGCCCACCAGGGTAGGCAAACGCTGCCTTAGCAACTCCATCACCGGGCTCAAAAGGCTGCGGATCGACTGGTAGATGGAGCGGGCGTCCAACATGGAGGTCGGCTCCGGCATGAAGTCCGGGTTGCTGGTGCTGGAGGCCAGCGAGATGTGCATCTCCGCCGTCCTCCGCCCGAGCAGGTTCGCCCAGGGAAGGTAGCACTCTATGGCAACGCCGTCGCCGCCGGTCAGCTCGTTCAGGGCATGAGACCAGCCGTCCCCCTGGTTGGGGACGTAGGCCTGGAGCATCGCCAGTGTCGCGGAGTGCTCCGGATCCCAGCGGTAGAGCAGGGCTCCCGCGACCGGCGCCACGTTGTTGAACCCGGACTCGGTCAGGAACCGGGATATCTCGAGGTCCGGGTTCAGCCCCTCCTCCAGGTGACGGTAGAGCTTCATGATCAGCCGTTCACCGAATATCACCGAGTTGTTGCTCTGCTCGGCGTCGGAGGGGCGCGGGACCAGCTCGTCGCCTTCAGCACGGAGCCGCCCGAGCTCTGAGGTGGGCAGCGCGAGGATGTCACCCCTGGTTCCGCGGAAGCGCCGCCGGTGCGTCATCGCGTCGAGCAGCTCGTGGTTGAAGGACGCCTGGGAGACGGCATCGACCACCTGGCCCTGGCCGTCCTGGCAGAGGGGTAGGACGAACATCTTGGGGTCGCCCTCGTCGAAGAGGGCCTCCACGAGCTTCACCTGCGCCTCCGCCATGGGGACGCTGTCCAACACGTGGACTTCCTTGATGCGGCGGCTCTTGGCCCCGTACCAACGCTGGCCCACCAGGTACTGGGGAAGCACGTGTTCCAGCTCCTCGTCTGCCAGCGAAAGCTCCGGCGCCCGACCGTTGTGACTCAGCTCGACGCGCGCCGGCTCCAGTGAGAACCAGTAGAAGGCGTGGGGTCCGAGTGTGACGAGGTAGGGCAGCTCGCCGATTCGCGGGAACTCGGTGCGGCCGAACAGCTCGACCGGTATCAGACCCTCGTAGGAGCTCATGTCGATCTCCGCGAACTGTGCGAAGCGAGACAGGTTGGCGACGATGAGGATCTGTTCCTTACCGTGCCGGCGGACAAAGGCGAGCACCTTGCGGTTGTTGGGATGGAGGAACTCGACGCTGCCGCGTCCGAAGGCGGGGTGACGCTTGCGAAGGGCGATCAGCCGCTTCATCCAGTGCAGCAGCGACTGCTGGTTGGCCTCCTGAGCCTCGACGTTGATGGCCTCGTAGTGGTACTCGGGGTCGGTGATAACCGGCAGGTAGAGACGCTGCCGGTTGGCGGTCGAGAAGCCGGCGTTGCGGTCCCCGCTCCATTGCATGGGGGTGCGCACGCCGTCCCGGTCGCCGAGGTAGATGTTGTCTCCCATCCCGATCTCGTCGCCGTAGTAGATGACCGGCGTCCCGGGCAGCGAGAAGAGCAAACCGTTCATGAGCTCTATGCGGCGCCGGTTGTTGTTCAGCAGGGGCGCCAGCCGGCGGCGAATGCCGAGGTTGATGCGCGCCTCCGGGTCCCTTGTGTAGGCGCGGTACATGTAGTCCCGCTCCTCGTCGGTGACCATCTCCAGGGTCAGCTCGTCGTGGTTGCGCAGGAACATCGCCCACTGCGCGGTTGGGGGGATGGGCGGCGTCTGGTCCAGGATGTCGATGATCGGGAAGCGGTCCTCCATCCGCAGCGCCATGAAGAGCCGCGGCATGACCGGGAAGTGAAAGGCCATGTGGCACTCGTCCCCCGTTCCCTCTCCCAGGTAGACGACGGCGTCCTCCGGCCACTGGTTGGCCTCCGCCAGCAGCATCCGGTTGCTGTAATTCGCGTCGACGTGGGCCCGCAGCTGCTTCAGAAACTCGTGCGATTCTGGAAGGTTCTCGCAGTTCGTCCCCTCCCGCTCGTAGAGGTAGGGGATCGCGTCCAGGCGCAGGCCGTCCACGCCCATGCCCAGCCAGTGGTCGACCACCTTGAAGATGGCCTCCTTGACCCTCGGGTTGTCGAAGTTGAGGTCTGGCTGGTGGGAGTAGAAGCGGTGCCAGTAGTAGGCCTGGGCGACCGGGTCCCAGGTCCAGTTGGAGGTCTCGAAGTCCTTGAAGATGATCCGCGCCTCGCTGTAGCGCTGGTCGTTGTCGCTCCAGACGTAAAAGTCTCGGGTGGACGTGCCGGGCCGTGAGCGCCGTGCCCGCTGGAACCAGGGATGCTGGTCCGAGGTGTGGTTGCAAACCAGCTCGGTGATGACCTTCAGTCCCCGCTTGTGTGCCTCACGGACCAGCCGGCGGACGTCCCCTGGGCGGCCGTAGGAGGGATTGACGTCGTAGTAATCGGCGATGTCGTAGCCGTCGTCCTTGAGCGGTGAGGGATAGAACGGCAGGAGCCAAAGCGCCGTCACGCCGAGGCTCTGGATGTATTCGAGCTTTTCGATCAGGCCAGGGAAATCACCGATTCCATCACTGTTCGAGTCGCTGAAAGCACGAGCGTGCAGCTCGTAGATGATGGCGTCCTTGTACCAGGTGGAATCTTGGTCAACCTCCAACCGAATCCTCCGCGATAAGACTGCGTTCGACGTGAAATACATGTGCGGGCGTTTGCGAGGGATCGAGCTCCACATAGTTCCAACCGCTGGTGCGCCATTGGTACTCACCCCCGTTGAGGAGATCGTGCACGGCGTAGGTCGGCTGCCCCGGTATCTGTACCGCGGGCAGGTCGATCCAGCCAGACTGCCTCCAGACGGGATCGAGGTTCACGACGGTCGCTACCACGTCCGATCCGTCTGGAGATGTCTTGGCGTAGGCGAGCAGGTTCTCGTTGTCCGTGTTCAAGAAGCGAATCGTCCGATCGTGGTGCAACGCTGGATGCTCTCGCCTGATCGCGTTGACCCGGGCGATCAGGGGACTGAGCGTGCCGGGCCGGTCCAGCTGCCAGTGACGGATCTCATACTTCTCCGAGTTCCGGTAGTCCTCCCGACCCGGCGCCAGCGGCGCCGTCTCCACCAGCTCGAACGTGGGTCCGTACACGCCGTAGCTGGCACCCAGAGTCGCGGCCAGCACGAAGCGCAGCGCACTGCCTGCCCGGCCGCTGGTCTGTACGAACTCGGTGAGGATATCAGGCGTGTTGGGCCAGAGATTGAAGCGAAAGAAGTCCCGGGGCTGGCCGCGCGTGAGCTCGGTGAAGTACTCGCGAAACTCCCAGGCCGCGCTTCGCCAAGCGAAGTAGGTGTACGACTGGGTGAAGCCAAGCTTGGCCAGCCGGTACATCACCTTGGGTCTCGTGAACGCCTCGGCGAGAAAGATCAGGTCCGGATGCCTGGCCCGGAGGTCACCTATCACCCACTCCCAGAAGGGGAAGGACTTGGTGTGCGGGTTGTCGACTCGGAAGATATGGACGCCCTGCTCGATCCAGAACTCGAAGACGCTGAGCAGCTCCAGCCAGAGGGATCGCCAGGCGGCGCTCTCGAAGTCGAAGGGATAGATGTCCTGGTACTTCTTGGGAGGATTCTCGGCGTACTGGATGGTGCCGTCGGGCCTGGCCTGGAACCATTCCGGATGCTCCTTCACGTAGGGATGATCCGGAGAAGCCTGGAAGGCGATGTCCAGCGCTACCTCGAGACCGTGGCTGTGGGCCGCCCCCACCAGGCTCCTGAAGTCCTCCAGCGAGCCGAGCTCTGGATGGATCGACTTGTGGCCGCCCTCGGGGCCACCGATCGCCCAGGGGCTGCCAGGATCATCCGCAGTAGCGGTGACGGAGTTGTTGCTCCCTTTTCGAAAAGAGCGGCCGATGGGATGTATCGGCGGCAGATACAGCACGTCGAAGCCCATCTCGGCCACGTAGGGGAGGCGAGCTTCGACGTCGGCGAAAGTTCCGTGTCTGCCCGGCTCGGCGGACGCGGAGCGCGGGAACATCTCGTACCAGGCGCTGAAGCGGGCCCGTTCCCGATCCACGCTCACCCCCAGCTCCCGGTCGTAGCGGGTGGCGAAGCGCCGGTCCGGGTAGCGAGCCATCAGCCCGGCCAGTTCCTCGGACAGCCCCACCTCGGGCCCGCGGCCGCCGAGCAGGTCTCGGGCGGACCCCTGAAGCGCCTCTAGGTCTGCGCCCTCGGCCCGGCGGGCGGCGGCCTTGACGAGCGCCGCCCCGATACGAAGCTCGACGGCGACGTCCTGTCCAGCCTCCAGGCGCCGGAGCAAGTCGCGCGACCAGGTATGGAAGTGATCCACCCAGCCCTCGATCGTGTAGAGGTGGGGATGCTGCCTCTCGACGGTGAACTCGCCCCGCCAGCGATCGTTCACGACCAGCCGCATGGGCGACTCACGCCAGACCGGCTCGTCGGCCGGCCGGTACATCACCACGCAGGCCAGTTCGTCGTGGCCGTCGGCGAAGACGTCGGCCTCCACCGTCACCCTCTCGCCGACGGTTCGCTTGATGGGGAAACGACCGGCATCGATCTCCGGATCTACACGTTCGATAGCGACGCGACGTCTGGCATCTCGCATGACGCCCACCATGGTGGCGCGAGTGGGGAACTCGGCGCTAGCCCGGTCGTTTAGATCGGCGGTCTCGACCACCGGCAGCTGCTGCTGCGGCTCCTCTGAAATCATCCCTGCGCCCTCTTCGGCGTGGTCCCTGCCCGGCGCCGGGAGGATTGGCGCGGGGTTCTTCCAAAGACCACCCTGGCCGGGACTTCGGCGCCCCAAGGCTCCGCTCCGTTGCTCAGACGTAACGCGGTCGCCGCAGCCACAGGCCGAGCCAGAGATAGAAGGCAGGGTTGACCACGAATCCGGCCAGGGCGGCCGGCACCAGGACCAGCGGGCTGGTCGGCGCAAGAACGATCAGCCGGGCCAGGTAGACCAGTATCAGGAGGCCGCCGGCCAGGTACGCGAGCCGGCCCGGCCCTTCCTGGACCAGGGCGCCGAGCAGGAGCAGGGCCAGGCCCGTCACGCCGAAGGTGAGGAAGCCCCGGGGATCCACGGGGTTGGGGACGTCGCCGGGCAGGGACGCCGGCGGGTGCAGCGCGTTGGCCAGGTCGTAGCCCCCGTGCACGGCGGCGCCCAGGCCGCCCGCCGCGCCGAAGATCACGAACAGCAGGGAGAACGCGGGCCGGTCCTCCCGGCGGCGGTCGTAGACGCCAAGGAACGCCACCACACCTAGCAGGCCGCCCAGGAGGAGAAAGAGCGCGCTCAAGAGGGCGCCGGAGGCAGGGCTCAAGCGGCTAACCACCACGAAGGAGATCGAATAGAGCAGCCCCACCACCGCGGTGGCGATTGCGGCGGCGGCCGCCGCCCGCTGCAAACTTGGATCAGTCACCGGAGCTCACCCCCTGCGCGGTTACGAACCTCGCCTGGAATTGGACAATCGCGCACTTCTAGGCCGGGGCACCGGCGTCGGCGGCGCTCTGCTGAACGCTTTGCCGCCGAGCCGCCAGCTCGACCCAGTGGAGGAGCTGCACGATCACATTGTTCCAGGTGTAGTTCCGTGCCGTGCGGAGACCTCCCTCCCGCAGCCGGAGAGCCAGCTCGGGACGAGCCTCCAGGAGCTCCAGACCAGCAACCAGCTCCAGGGGGTCGTCGGTCTCCAGTACCAGGGCGTTGAGGAATGGGATCGCGTAGTCCTCGCCGGTGGAGCCGGTCACCGCCACGCCCCCGGCCGCCATGGCCTCCAGGCCGACCAGGCCGAACGGCTCGTGGCCCGAGTTGGCGAGGACGGCGTCGACCGCCGAGTAGACCAGCGGGAGAACCGAGTCGGGGAGGAATGTGCTCAGCTCCAGCACGTCCGCCTCGGGCTGAGCCCGCAGCATCGCGACCAGCTCGGAGGGGCGGATCGGCGACGGCGCCTTCACCACTTGCAGGCCCTGGGCGGCGGCCTGGGCGCGAACCTCCCGACCATGAGCCTCCGGGCCGCCCCGCATGAGGAGCTTCACCCGGCGCCCGGAACGCTTGAGCAGGCCCAGCGCCGTCATGGCCAGCAGCCAGCCCTTGTCGGGATCGAAGCGCCCGATCTTGAAGCAGAAGATATCGGCCGCGGCTGCTTCGCGCAGCGCTCTCACCTGAGCCTCCGCGGGTGCTTCCAGCGCACTCTCCGGGATGCCGTTGGGAATGACGATAGGGTTGACCTGCCACTGCCACATCCGGTGCTTCATGTAACGGCTGACCGTGGTGACCGCGCTGGCCGCCTGCAGCGCGGACCAGTTGATCCGGTCGAAGCCGAACACACTGTTGGCGTTCCAGAGCATCGTGACCCGGTTTCGAAGGCCCTGGTAAGAGAGGGCGTCGGAGGTCAGGCTGACCGCGGCCGCGGTGTGCCACTCCTCGGCGAGGATCACCACCCTGCGGCCGGCGGCGGCGGCGGGGGCCACGATCTGCTCCCCGAGGTGAGCAGGCAAGCTCCGGCTCCAATCGCTCACCTTCTCCTCCACCCCGTCATACACGCCGCGAGGATAGGCGCGGCTCAACCACTGGCCCCAACGGTGCTGGTACACGCCGGCGGACTCCTCCACTGCCGGCAGCCCCGGATCTCCGACGAAATAGAGGTGCGTGGGAAAGCCATGGCCTGCCAGCGCTCGCGACAGCTCCCGGGCGCGCACACCCAGGCCTCCCGCCTGGCTGTAGAGGTCCGGACCCTCGAAGGAGAGGATCACGAATACGGTGTCTGCCGGAACCTCCCGGATCAAGCCCTCAAGGTCTCGAGGGACAGAGCATGTAGCTCTGGATGCGCTGAGCAGAGCACGGCGGTCAGGGTATCGAGGTCGGCTGGAAGATCGTCCAACGAGCCGCCGCCGAGATCGGTCGCCACTCCTTGCACCTCACCGATCATCAGCAGACCGGCGGCCAGGTCGAAGAGGCGATGCGGGGTCGGCGTGCAGTAGACGTCTATGCCTCCGGTCGCGGTATGCGCGAGCGCGATGGCTGCGGAGCCCAGCGTGCGCAGCCTGGAGGCCCGCTCCACCAGGGTCATGGCTGCCCGCAGACTGCGGTTCGAGGTCTCCAGCGCCAGGATCTCGATCGTCCCTGGCCGGCCGTAGCGCACCGGCCTGATCGGGCTCTCGTTCCGGAAGGCTCCCCCGCCTCGGATGGCTCGCCAGCGCTCGCCGCTGGTCAAGTTGAGGACGAAGCCGGCCTGGACCCCTCTCAGCTCCGGGGTTTCCAGCAGCGCCATCATCGCGCCGACCATGGGCAGTCCACGCTTGGCGTTGCGACTGCCGTCCACCGGGTCGAGCAGGACGCGGGGAAAGTCGGCGCCCATGTCCACCAGCCCCGCCTCCTCGGAGAGCAGCGAAAAGCGCTCGCCGCGCTCCGCCAGGGCCGAGAGCTCGGCAACCGCCTCCGCCTCGGCACGCCGATCCAGCTCCACCGTCCGATCGCCGCCTGCGCCCCTTCCGATCTCCTCCCGACCCTCCTCGGTGCCCATCAGCGGAAGCACAGCGCGGCGAATCCTGACGCCGATGGCGTCGAAAACCTCGAGCCAGCCCTGGGGTGTCAGCGGGCGCGGCGCCAGAGCAGGAGGAGGCCGAGGGCAAGCAGCAGCAGAGGCCCGATCCAGCGTGCGTTGAGCAGCCCCAGCGTGAAGGGCAGGCAGAAGCAGCCGAAGGCAAGGAGGAAGAGGCTGAAGGCTCGGCGCGGCCGGTCGAGCGCGCGTGAGACTTGCAGCCCGAACTGCAGGTCCAGCTCGTTCACCCAGCCAGGCCGGCGAAGGAGGCCGAAGATCCCGACCACCACGAAGACCACCGGCCAGAAACCGAAGACGCGAACCGGCAGGTGGGCGTACGTCACCGCCGCGGCCAGCAGGCCCAGCGCCACCAGCAGGAGGCCGAGCCCGGAGAGACCGCGGCGGCGGTGCGGGCGCCGAGCCGTGTCGAGCTCGAACTCGGTCATCGCGTCCCGCATCTTAGGCGCCCCGAAGCCAGGTTGGGCGATGGCCGCTTCCTCCCCCTTCGCGGGCGCCTCGGCGCCGGCTCAATGCCAGCCCATCCACTCCAGGAGGAGGCGAGAGACCTCCTCCGGCCTCTCGAACTGGAGCCAGTGGCCTGCGCCCGCGAGCACCGCCAACCGGTAGTCGGCTGCCGCGAAAATGGATGTTCGCTCCGTTCCCAGACGGCCGATGGCCGGGTCCTGGTTGCCCCAGATCAACTGGCTGGGGACATCGACGCGCCCCTCCGCCATAGGCGGGGAGTCATCGCTCAAGTTGGCCCGGTAGTAGTTCAGCGCCGCGGTCAGGCGGCCGGGACGGGTGAAGCCGGCGACGTAAGCGTCGACGACGCCGGCGGGGATCGCGTCGGAGGGATCGGCGCCTATCCGGTACATGGCGCGTAGCCTCGCGTGGTCGTCGGCCTCGAGCACTTCTTCGGCCTTCCCCGCCTGCCGGAAGAGCCCGATGTAGCTCGATCGCCGGCGCTGGTCGTCGTCGTCCCTCATCGCCTGGACGAAGGCCGCCGGGTGACCGACGGAGAGGGCGCTCCAGCTGGTCAGCAGATCCGGGCGCCTGCCGGCCACCGACCACCCTATCAAGGCACCCCAGTCGTGGCCGGCGAGATGGCAGCGGCTAAGGCCGAAGGCCTCTATCAGGCCCTCCACGTCCGCCACCAGCTCGCTCATGCGATAGGCGTCCACGCCCTCCGGACGGTCCGTACCTCCGTAGCCGCGCAGGTCCGGCGCCACAGCCCGCACGCCGGCTGCGGCCAGCGCCGCGAGTTGTGGCCGCCACGATTCCGCACCCTCCGGAAAGCCGTGGAGAAGCAGGGCCAGCGGTCCGCTCGCCGGGCCGGCAGCCAGGCAGCGAAAGCCAAGTCCGTTCGCCTCCACCCGCAGCTCTTCCATGCGTTACGCCTCTAGAGCGTAGCCAGGAAGTGTCCGGCCAGGTCGAGCACCCGGTCGAGCTGAGGCGTCAGATCGTGCGCGCCGCCGGCCACCAGCTCGAGGCGGCCCTGGGGCAACAGCGTCAGCCGGCGTCGGAGCTCCTGCGGGTCCGTGAGCTCGTCCCGGTCGCCGTTGACGATCAGGGCAGGGCAACCGATCCGCGACCAGTGACTCGTTCGCTCCTCTCCCGCGCCGGCCAGCGGAAAGCTCATGCAGAGCAGCCCGGCGACCGTCGTTTCCGCGGCGACCAGGCTGGCTACCCGGCCGCCAAAGGACATTCCGCCGACCACCGCATCCGACGACGCCACGGCCATCAAGGGGCCCACGCTGCGCTCCGCCCGCCCCATCGGCAGCCCAACCCCCTCGGCGTCGAAGCCGCGGCGGCGGAGGCCCTCGAGCCAGGGATCGAGACGCTTTGGATCGCTGCGCCAGCCGGGTGCCAGAAACACCTTCACGGGCTGCTGGCGGGCCGCTTGAGCCGCAGGCCGGTCAGCAGCAGATCCACCTCCTCCCGCTTCACCGCTCTCAGGATCCAGAGAGCGGCCGCGTAGACGATCACGGCAACCGGGACCGAGACCACGATGGAGCGGCCGGCCAGGGGGACCAGCGCCGCGCCCATGGCCAGGCCGGCGAGGACGACTCGCCAGCTGAGCTGGAACCAGGGGAGCCGGTAGCGGCGGCCGACGAAATAGCAGGCGGCCACCGAGAAGGCCGCCTCTGTGACCACAGTCGTGGCGCTGGCGGCCAGGTAGCCGTAGGCCGGGATCAGAGCCAGGTTCAAGCCCACGTTGACGACCACGGCGATGGCCGTGGCCCAGGCGAAGAGGTTCTGACGGTCGATCGCGTAGAGCATGGCCGTGAAGGCCGAGTTCACGAACAGGAAGACGATGGCCAGAGCGAGAATCCGCAGGGAAGGCTCCGATTGGGGAAAGAGACGGAAGAGGCGGCCGATCGAGTGCACAAGCATGAAGGTCCCCACCGTGAGCGGCCAGCCGAGCAGAAGCAGGACCTTGAAGAAGCGGAAGTAGGCAGAGGTCAAGAGGCTGGTCGACTGCCGGTAGTAGACGCCGAGCAGCGGATAGACCACGGTCTGGATGGCCAGCGGGAGGAACTGCAGCGACTCGAACGGCTTGTACGCGAACTGGTACCAGCCCACCTCCTGAAAGGGCTTGAAGTGCTGGAGGATGGGCACGTCGGCCCTGAAATAGAGGTTCGTCAGGAAGAAGCCGAGGGCGAAGGGGAAGGCGAGGCGAAGCCAGGTCTTGAACAGCTGGAAATCGAACCCCGGACGAAGCGGCGCCAGCCTGAAGAGCGGAATCACGACCAGGCAGTAGAGGCAGGTGAAGCCGTAGGAGGCGGCATAGGCCCAGACGAAGAAAGCGACCGGCTGGGCCGTGCGGGCCCCGAGCAGGATCATGGCGGCCTGGATCGTTATCTCCGCCAGGATGGCCACCGCCTCGAACTCGAGCCGGCCAACCGCGTAGAAGGTGTTGCGCAGCAGCGTCGAGTAGGTGGTGAGGGCGAGCAGGGCGGCGCCCGGCGCCAGGAGTCCCCCGAGGCCGGCGTAGGTCAGGGCGCCCGCCAGCAGCAGGGCCGCCGCGACCACAAGGGCCAGCTTGCCGGCGAGCAGAGTTCCCAGGTAGCGAGGTAGTCCCGCCGGGTCCCGTGCCGCCTCGCGCGTGTAGAGCGTGCTCAGGCCCAGGTCGGCGACCACGCTGACCAGGGCGCTGTAGGCGACCAGGGTCGTGTAGCGGCCATAGCCGTCGCCCCCCAGGTAGTTGGCGAGGACCACCACCGTCACCAGCGCGATGAGGCGGGAAACGATCCGCGCCGCGAGGACCAGCGCGGTGTTGAGGACAGCCCGGGAACCCAGGCTGGTTGCGACGTCGCTCAAGAGCCGCCGGTATGGTATGCGACCCGCGGGCTCGAGCGGAGGCTAGCGCGAGGTTTCCAACCGCGCGCTCAGTTGAGGTGGGCCACCTGCCGGCGCTTCAGCCACTCGGACGAGATCTGCACCTCCACCCGGCCGAGGCAGACCGCGCACCAGACGCGCTCACAGCTCCCGCACACGATGTGCTGGTGATCGCGCTCCAGGTCCAGCTCCATGGTGAAGGTGCCGCATTCGAAGCACGGAACCGGGCACTTCATTCGCGGCGCATCTCTTCGTCGAACTCGGGGAAGTAGCGGCCGACGACCCCCAGCTCGAAGCTCTTGAGGATCTGGCGGGGAGACTCGCGCGCCAGAAGGAAGTCGAACGAACGCCTCAGGAGACCGTCCGGTTCCTCCTCGCCCGGTCTCCCCCACCGCTCCAGCTCTTCGCGGCTGACGCGGACGTTGTGGCGGCTACGGGTGCCGCCGTCGACGATCTCCACGTCGCAGTCCCATCCCAGCCGGGTGGGGACGCACTCGACGCTCAGCATCGTTGCGATCCTATAACGCGGCCAGCTGCTCGGCGACCAGCTGCGCGGTGATCGGCGCCAGCAGGATGCCGGTCCGGTTGTGGCCGGTCGCCAGGAACAGGTTGGGCAGACCAGGCGCCGGGCCGATAACTGGCTCTCCGTCAGGCGTCGCCGGCCGCAGCGCCGCCCAGGTGCGTCCAACCGCGGCATCCGAGAGCGGCGGAACCGCGCGGACGGCGAACTCCAGCAGCATGCCGATCCCGGCCGCCGTGGGCCGGGCGTCGAACCCCACATCCTCCTCGGTGCTGCCCGCCACCACCGTTCCGTCTGGCTTTGGAACCAGGTAGCAGTGCCGCCAGGTCAGCATCCGCCTCAAGACGAGACCGCGGGGATGAAGCATGGCGAGCTGGCCCCGACTGGGACGCACGTCCAGGGGGACGCCGGCCGGGGAGGCCAGAGACGGACTCCAGGGCCCCGCGGCGAGGACGACGAGGTCAGCGGCCAGCACGCCGTCCGGCCCCTGGACGCCCCGCAAGCGACCGGAGCGGAGGACGAGCTGGGCGACCGGCCAGCCTTCCCTGATCTCGGCTCCCTGCGCCACCGCCGTCCGCGCCACCGCCTGCACGAGCCGGCCAGGGGTTACCTGGGCCGCCCGATGCACGGCGGCGCCGCGGACGCTGGGGCTGAGCGAGGGTTCCTCGCGCCGCGCCTCATCCTGGTCCAGCCAGCGTCCGTCTCCGGCACGCAGCCGCCGTTCCTCCTCCACCGTCAGGGCGGGGCTGATGGTCTCCCCGACGCGGAACTCGACGTCCACCCCGGACGGCTTCAGGCGCTGGACCAGCTCGGGCAGCAGCTCAAAGCTGCGCGAGCTCAGCTCGCCCCGCTCCGCTCCCGGTGAGAGCAGTCCGGCGGCTGCGCTGGAGGCGTGAGCGCCCACCGTGTCCTGCTCGCAGACGACCACCCGGTAACGGTCCTCACGGCTCAGCCGTTCGGCAATGGCGCACCCGATGATCCCGCCGCCGACGATGACCACGGTGGCTGCCACCCCCGGATCATCGCTCAGCTCGCCCCGCCGCTGCTGTCAGCTGCCCTTCATGACCTCCCTGCGAAGCCGAGCCCGGGTGGACTCGCTCAGCTGATTCCAATCGGTGTCCGTGACCGCTCCGTGAAGGGCGTAGAGGAAGACCTGCGAGATGTCGAACGGAAGTCCCCGCCTGAGGCGCAGAAACGCCTCGACCGCTCCCAGCCGCCTCAGCTCCTCCGGCGAGTCGATGCCCACCGCCCGAAGTCTGGCCGCCGAGATGGGGCCGAGATTCTTCATGCGCGCGAGTGGGTCTCCGCGGCGTTCGCCGCCACTGCGTCCCCGGCCCATTGAATCGAACATATGTTCGATATTGCGGCCATGAATGAAGGTATGTCAAGGAAAACTTGGAGGCACCGCACCGGCTTCGGAGATGCTCGAGCGGGGAGCTGAGCCAGCCGGTGAACGGGTCGATTGACGCAATCTATGCGGAGACATGTTCGTAGTCCGCGAGATCGAAGACCTGGCGCGAAGCCTCACTCGTCACAGCCACGACCACGGGCCGGTCCGCGACCTCAACCGCGAGGCGGACCGCCGGCTGGGCTTCCACCAGCGCCTGGCCGGCGACCTGGCGCGGCTGATCGGCAGCTGGACCTTCGTGGTGCTCCAGGCGCTGCTCTCCTTGTTCTGGCTGGTGCTCAACGTTTTCGCCGCCACGCAGCATTGGGACCCCTACCCCTTTCTCCTGCTCAACCTCGTCCTGAGCCTGGAGAGCGCGATGTGGACCGTCCTCGTGCTGATGATGCTCAATCAACTGGGAGACCGGGAGCGCCTGCGGGCGCAGCAGGAGTACGAGGTCGCGGTCAAGACCGAGGAGGAGATGAGGGCGGTCATGGCTCACCTGGAAGCCCAGGACGAGGTCCTCCTCCAGATCCTCCAGCGTCTGGACCGCAGCGACCGCGCCGCCCGCCGCCTCGGCCGCCGCCTCGGCATCCCCGAAGACGCGTAGCGAGGGAAAAAGATGAATGTCCCTCCCCCAGACGGGGAGGGAACAGCTATTTCGGGACTCGGTAGACGGTGAAGCCGTCGGTCTGATAGACGCGCTGGGCGTGAGCGTCCCAGTAGGGCTGATTGGCTTTGAACTCGGCCAGCTCCTGAGGGCCCAGGACCACGTACTCCACGCCGTACAGGCGCAGCAGCCGGGGCGTGTCGGGGTCGCCCTGAAGCATTCGCTCGACGTTCTGAGTCCTCTGCTGCCAGTCCGAGAGACCGTACGTCCAGAGCCACCCCGGGTAGCCGGCCGCGACCGGGCGCCCGCCCAGCGTGGGTACCGGCTGATTGTGGTCAGGGGCGACCAGAAAGATCGCATGAGGCTCGGTGTGAGTCCGCGTCCAGGTCGCCAGCCGGAGGCCGCCTGCACTCGTGAACGGCGCCGAGCTCACGCTTCGATCGAGCGTACGGACCAGGTCGAGGGCCCCTGAGAGCATCAGGCTCAACGCCAGCAGCGCGCCCAGGACGCTGAGGGGGCCGCCGCCGCGCAGCAGCTTCGCCAGCAGGGCGCCGACCGGCAGTGCGCCGATCAGCGCCCAGTAGGCGAAGAACTTGGTGTTGTCCCAGTCCCACGGCTGGAAGACGACGACGTTTGGTACCAGGAACCAGAGCCAGATCGGCGCCAGGTGGCGTCCCAGGGCCGGTGGCAGGAGCCCCCGCCAGGCGAACGCCGCCACCATCGCCGGGAGCAGGAGACCTGTGTTCTTGAGCCAGAACCAGATCGGGCCATCGTGGTTGCCGCCGCTGTCGGCCAGCCAGCCGGGCTGCAGCCTGACGGCGGCCGCGCCGCCGCTCGCAAGCCAGAGCACCACGGGCAGCCCGAGGAGGAGGGCGGGCACGAAAAAGGCCGCCCACTGCCGCCGCGGAGAGAAGAGGGCCCAGAAGGCGGCCAGCGCCACCACGGTCCCGTAGGCGTGGAGGTGAGCGATCGGGGTCAGCCCGACCAGCACGCCGACAAAGGCGAAGGGCAGCCACCGGGGTGCCTGCCGAAGGGCCAGCCAGAGCAGCGCGAGCGCGATCAGCGTCAGGCTGAAGCCGAAGAGGACGGAGCGCTGGGGCACCATCCAGGCCAGCACCGGGTTGAGCCACTGGTAGTTGTGGGACACGTCCTGGGTGTAGAGGCGAGGAAGATGGACGAGCGCCCGCGGCCCCAGCCGCGCCAGATCGGTGGCGAAGAAGACGAACCCGATCCCACCACTCAGGGCGAAGACGAGGACCGCCAGCGCCGCACCGCCCCTGCTTCCCAGCAGCCGGGCCCCGGCCAGGTACATCACCGGCGGAAAGGCGAGGGCCAGCAGGCCGCTGCTGAGGACGAGCGATGAGGTGAGGGAGGCGCCCAGGGGGACCATGCAGGCGGCCAGGAAGTCGACCAAGAAGGGGTAGCTGAGCGGGTGCCCAGGCTCGATCGGGAACTGGGGGGGAAAGTTCGCGCCGTAGGCGAAAGAGCCCGCGTAGGTGAGGTGGGCTGCCCAATCCGCGTACACCGCCGGGTTCCCGGCGATCAGGCCCTGGGAGGTGTAAGAGTATGACTGGCCCAGCAGAACCAGCGTAAAGGGCCAGCAGAGGACGAGCAGCAGCCAGAGCGGCCAGGGCTCAGCCCTCCGCCAACGGCCCGCGGCGTCCACCAGGTCCTCCTGCAGGCGAGCGCGGGCCGGCCAGGCGGCGGCCACGGAGATGGCCAGCAGCACGACCAGGCCTGCCAGGACCGTGAGCAGCGTGAGGCCGAAAGCGAGGGCCAGCAGCAGATCGACCACTGAAACCGCGAGCGGGCCGATCACGGCGCCATAGGCGAGCCGCTCCTCCAGCTTGAGCGACAGCCCGCTCAGGCAGGTCAGGCCCAGACCCGTCACCACCGAGCCGACCAGCAGCACGGCGGCCCAACCCGTCAGCACGCCCACGAGGAGAGCCAGGAGGAGGGCCAGAACCAGCGCCGCCGCTCTCAACCGGTTGGCCGAGAGCTCCAGGGAACGGGTCAGAACCAGGTCGGAATCCACATCTTGCCCAGCGGAAAGCCATCGCGATAGGCGTGGTCCCCGATCGGCAGGGCCGTCCAGACGGGATAGAAGTAGAGGAAGAAGAGGACCGCCAGCACCAGGAAGGCAGGGACCAGCCATCGGGTCGACAAGACCGATTCCCCCCCCACCAGCTGCAGGCGAAGGGGCCCCGCGTCCTGCATCCGGACCAGGACGAAGGCCAGCGCCAGGATCATGAAGATGAGGCCGCCGAACATGTGGTAAAGGAACAGCACCCTGGTGATCCTGGCCCAGGGCAGGTACTGGGTCAAAAAGCCGACCAGGATCACGGCGGCGGGAAAGCTGCGATGGCGAAGCACGAAGTACGGGAGTGAGAGGACCGCAGGCAGGCTCGCCCACCAGATCAGGGGGTTGCCGAGGTTGATCATGCCGGCGAACAGCGGCCGCCCGCTGGCCAGGTCGGTGCCCAGGCCGTCGTACTGGTAGTAGTAGGCCACCGGCCTGTAGAGGAACGGCCAGGAGAACCAGGGCGACCCCCAGGGATGAGTCGCGGTGAGGTGCGCGTGGTACTCGAAGGACTGCCGGTTGTAGATTATGAGGTCGTTGAGGGTGTGGAACTGGCCCCGTAGGAAGAAGGGCATCCAGCTGGCCAGGTAGATGGTGATCGGAATCGCCACGAAGGCCAGGAGGCCGGCGACCAGGTAGGGGCCGCCTCGAGCTCCGCCTGGGAGGCCGCCCGAGGCCCGAGGCGCCCAGCGCCAGCCTCGGTCACCACTTCCCAGGCTGAGCCCGACGTGGGCCGCCAGCGGCCGGGCGATCAGGAAGAAGACGATGCTGGCGGTGGTCGCCAGCGATATCCACTTGGCGGACACCGCCAGGCCGCAGACGACGCCGGTCAGGAGCAGCGTGACCAGCGAATCGCGCTCGCTTCGACTCTCCAGGTGCACCAGGAAGAAGGTGTACGAGAGGAGGATCAGGAAGATCGGAAAGATGTCGATCATGCCGATCCGGGATTGGACGAAGAACATCCCGTCGAAGGAGACCAGCGTGGCGGCGGTCAGCGCGAAGAGGCGGCGCGGCCAGAGCTTGTACGCGAGCAGGTACATCAGGGGCACGCAGAGCGAGCCGAAGATCACGCTCATGATCCGCCAGCCGTAGGCGTTGAAACCCAGGTCGGCGTAGTCGCCGTGGGCTCCCTCGAAGGTCGCCCGCCACCAGCCGTAGAGCCACTCCCCCGAGGCGATGATCAGCTTCGACAGCGGCGGCTCGGGATCGAAGTACTGGATCCCCTTCAGGTCGTCATGCGCGAAGACCGCGAAGTAGATCTCGTCGAAGACCTGCCCGTTGGGCGGGCTCGGCGGCTGGCCGTTCTGGTTGTAGCTCGGCTGATAGGGGTAGGCCACCCCGCAGAGGGTGCCCGGCGTTCCCTTCTGATCCACTGGCGTGCTCTTGACGCAGTTGGTCACCGGTGCTCCCCCAAACGGGTGGATGAGGAAGTCGGGCATCAGCGGACTGAAGTAGCGGAAGAAGAAAGCGACCGCCAGCAGCACGCCCATCAGGACCAGGTCGGGGCGCTCGAGACCCAGCCGCCCCAGAATGAACCCGGCGCGAGGCTCGGGCTCGGCTAATCGCCCCTCGGGCGGCGCCGGCTCCTCTGCCCCTGGCTCGGGGAGGGGCGTTGGGCGGACGGCCGTCACCTCGCGCGCTTCCGCCTTCGCTGGCCGCCCTGGTTCACGCCCAATCGCTCAGGAAGCCGCGAGGTGATCTCCCAGGAGAGGGCGTTGGGATCGGGCACCGGGAGGGCCACCGTGTCACCCGCCACCAGCTGGGGTCCCAGCTTCTTGCGCAGGGAAGCCAGCTGGGCGTCGTCCGCGCGGAGGCGGATGAAGACTGCCGGGTTCGGAATCAGGTTGCGGTTGACCGACCGCACCAGCCGCTTCCGGGAATCTTCGAAGTGCCTGGCCAGCGGCTGGACCTTCACGCTGCGGATGGCGTCGTAGTCGAGCACGACGCTTGAGAGCAGGTTCCGGATCCTGAGACCGGCGTCGGTCACCTCGGCCCGGGCCCGCCAGCGGTAGTAGAGAAGGATCCCCCCGTACAGCAGGCCGCTTCCGACGTAGGCGAGGAAGAGCCATGAGTTGCTGACCGCCTTGCCCCAGGTCGTGAAGAGGGTGACGCCGCTCATGACGATCCCCACGATGATGAAGAAGATCGGGAAGGGGCGCTGGCGCTTCCACATCTCCTCGCCATAGAGAATCGGCTGGTGCATGGCCTACTGATTATCTAGGGCGCGGCCCTCGGCGGCTCGGACGGTCTCCGGCCGAGGCCCCGTGGGCATGGCCCGGGCAGATGCGAACACCTTCAGCAGCACCTTCAACCGCCGATCACAGCACCCTGCATTGCGGTTCCGCAGGGGCAGGCGCGCTCGGCTGGCAGGGTGGGGATCAGGCCGACTATGAGCGCACGAACCCGGTCGTTGTTGCTGGCGAAGAACCTCTCCACCTCCGCGACTGTAACCGGACGGATGCCGGGCTGGCCCTCGAGGCCCACGTCGTAGTCGGTGATGAGCGATAGGTTGACGTAGCAGAGCTCGAGCTCCCGGGCCAGGACCACCTCGGGGTACTGCGTCATGTTGACAACCTCCCAGCCCATCGAGGAGAACCAGCGGCTTTCGGCTCGGGTCGAGAACCGAGGACCCTGGATGACCACCACCGTGCCCCGACCGTGCACCCTGACCCCTCGCTCCGCGGCCGCCGCAGCGGCCAGCTTCCGAAGCTGGGGGCAGTAGGGGTCGGCGACGCTCACATGAGCCACCTTCGGGCCCTCGGCATAGTAGGTGTCGGCTCGGCCCCAGGTGCGGTCGACGAACTGGTCGGGGACCACGAAGTCGCCGGGCTGCACGCGAGCCTGCAGGCTTCCGGCTGCGCTCGGCGCTATCACCCGGGTCACCCCGAGCTCCTTCATCGCCCAGAGGTTGGCGCGATAGTTGATCGCGGCCGGGGGCAGGGTGTGGTGAGCGCCGTGGCGCGGGATGAAGGCGACCCGGATCCCCTCCAAGGACCCGACCGCGACCCGATCGCTGGGCGGCCCGAAGGGGGTCTCCACCTCGAGCTGGTCGACGTCTTCCAGGAACCTGTAGAAGCCGGAACCGCCGAAGACCCCGACCGTGGCACCGGACGGCGTCACGCCAGAGCTCCGTGGAGCACGCCGCGCTCGGTCACCAGGGCAGTCACCAGGCTGGCGGGAGTGACGTCGAAGGCCGGGTTCCAGGCCTCGGTGCCCGACGGCGCGAAGGTGGTGACCTCGCCGGGGGCGCGCTCCTCGATCGCCACCTGGTCGCCGTCGGGGCAGCCGGCGTCGATCGTGCTCGTGGGCGCCACCGCGTAGAACGGGACGCCGTGCTCTCGGGCGAGCAGGGCGAGCGGGTAGGTGCCGATCTTGTTCACGACGTCGCCGTTCGCGCAGACCCGGTCCGCACCACTGATGGCGACGTCCGCCATGCCCCTGCGCAGGAGCAGGCCGGCCGCCGAATCGACTATCAGCCGGTGCTCGATCCCGAGCTTTCGCAGCTCCCAGGTGGTGAGCCGCGCGCCCTGCGCCCGGGGCCTGGTCTCCATCACATAGACGAACGGTCGCTTTCCCTGCTCGTGCGCCGCACGGACCACTCCCAGCGCGGTTCCGTAGTCCACCGCCGCCAGGGCCCCGGTGTTGCAGATCGTCACGATCCTGGCTCCGTCCGGTAGGAGGGCCGCTCCCTCCCGCCCCATCCTCCGGCAGGCCTCCACCGAATCCCGAGCGATCCGGTGTGCCTCCTCCAGCGGGTCGCCGGCTTGCTCGACCAGTTCCACCGCCCAGAACAGGTCCCTGGCCGTCGGCCGCGCCTCCCGTATCGCCGCGGCACCCGCGGAGCGCCGTCCCTGCAGGGCGGCGAGCGCCATTCCGTAGGCCGCCGCCGCCCCGATCGCCGGAGCTCCCCGGACGACCATGCGCCGGATGGCCCCGGCCACCTCCTCGGCAGTTGTGCAGAGCACATAGGTCTCCTGCTCGGGGAGCCTGGTCTGGTCGATGAGGCGGACGCCGTCGCCCACCCACTCAACTGTGGCCATGCGGTCTGGCAACTCTCTCACGCCGGACGCACGCCGGGGAGCCGCGTCAGGCTCTGGGAACAGCCGGATGCTTCCAGGTTCGGTTCAGACTGCCCGTCGCGTAGCCCTCCAGGTCCAGAGCCACGAACGAGTAGCCGGCCGCCCGGACCCCCGCCAGCAGCTCACCGCGCGCGGCGAAGGC
The DNA here is from genome assembly GCA_955652675.1 of Candidatus Dormiibacterota bacterium. GTDB lineage: Bacteria > Chloroflexota > Dormibacteria > Dormibacterales > Dormibacteraceae > Nephthysia. Next base: position 3,617 of record CATPBP010000120.1, on the reverse strand, counting down.
GCGGTCCATCTCACCGGGCTCCACCTCGATCCTGGCTACCTCGCCGTGATGGCGGACCCGCACCTGGTGGAAGCCGAGCCTCCTCACGGCGGCCTCGGCCGCCTCGATCTGCTGCAGCGCCTCGGAGGTGACCTCCGTGCCGTGCGGAATCCTGGAGGAGAGGCAGGCGAAGGATGCCTTGTCCCAGTTCGGCAGGCCCAGCCGGCGAGCCGCCGCGCGGATCTCGGCCTTACCCATCCCGGCCTCCAGAAGGGGAAAGCGGACTCCCCGCCTCACGGCCGAACCGTGCCCAGGCCGGTGGTCGCCGGCGTCGTCCGCCGTCGCCCCGTAGGCCAGGTTGGCCAGCCCCAGCGAGCGCTGGAGCGGCTCCAGCGTGGAGAACAGCTCCTCTTTGCAGTGGAAGCAGCGATCGGGATTGTTGCGGCGGTAGGACTCCAGCTCGACTTCGTGGGTGGTGACCTCGTGCAGGGGTGCCCCGAGTGCCCTGGCCAGGGTGCGGGCCTCCTCCTGCTCCTCTTCGGGATAGGCGGGCGAGGAGGCGAGCACGGCGACGGCGCGCTCGGGGCCGAGCTCGTCCAGGCTCAGCTTGAGCAGCAGCGTCGAGTCGACTCCACCCGAATAGGCGACCAGCACCGAATCGAGGGAGCGGACAATCCGGCGGGCCGCTTCCAGGCGACCCGGCTCGAGCCGATCGAGCTGGATCATGTCATCCCAGGGTAGACGACCGGCACCGCTCCGGAGTGTGCCTCAGGCCGCAGAGGCCGGCTGGGCCGTCAGACCTCGACCGCGGGAGCCCCGCAGAACTGCTCGTAGTCGATGAGCTGGGTCACCGTCGGGTTGTCGCCGCAGAGGGGGCATTCGGGGTTCCGCCGCAGGTTCAGAGTGCGGAAGCTCATATCCATGCCCTCGAAGACCAGCAGCCTGCCAACCAGGCTGTCACCGATGCCGAGCACGTACTTGATGGTCTCAAAGGCCATCAGGGAGCCGATGATGCCTGGAAGGACCCCGAACACCCCTGCCTCGGCGCAGCTTGGAACGGCCCCTGGAGGTGGCGGCGTCGGGAAGAGGCAGCGGTAGCAGCCGTGACCATGGGCAGCGTCGAAGACCGTCATCTGGCCCTCGAAGCGGTAGATCGCGCCGTACACCAGCGGCTTGCCCAGCAGGTAGGCGGCGTCGTTGGCCAGGTAGCGGGTCGGGAAGTTGTCGGTCCCGTCGACTATCAGGTCGTATGGGCGGAAGATCTCGAAAGCGTTCTCCGAGTTGACGTGCACAGGATGCTTGACCACCTGCAGGTCGGGGTTGAGCCCCTGCAGCGTGTCCTCGGCCGAGTCGACCTTCGGCCGTCCCAGGTCCTCGACCCCGTGCAGGAGCTGGCGCTGCAGGTTGCTGGCGTCGACCGCGTCGAAGTCCAGGATGCCGAGCTTGCCGACCCCGGCAGCGGCGAGGTACATGGCAGCCGGTGAGCCCAGCCCGCCCGCGCCGAGCAGCAGGACGCTGGTGTTCAGCAGCTTGCGCTGGCCGGCGCCGCCGACCTCGGGAAGGATGAGGTGCCTTGCGTAGCGCTGGACCTGTTCTGGAGTGAAGGCCGTCTGGGTAATCGCCATCGAAGCCTTAGAAACGGGGAGGCGCATCTGCGTATTCCTAGAATGGCCTGAGCCATGGAAAACGACTATCTCGACGACGAGCAGGTCATCGCCCTCTATAACCGGGTCAGGACGGGCCGGCGCACCTGGCCGGCCGGGATCTGGACCTCGCCGGCCGCCCTTCAGTACGCCGTCGCGGTCTTCGACTATTGGATCCACAACGTCATGGGTTGGAAGGGCTGGCCCGAGGCCCGCTCTCGGGTGACGCCGGCCCTGCTCGAGGAGCACCGGCTCGCCGACATCGTGGAGAACGTGTTCGTGCCGGAGTTCGGAGAGGACTGGCTCGACTTTGAGGTGGTCCTCAACGAGTCGATGCGTTTGTCCGAGGACGAGGCCTGGGGGCCCGAGCTGAGCGACCGCCAGGAGCGGGTGGAGGCGGCCTTCGAGCACGCCTTCGAGCAGATCCTCGGTTCACCCAAGAACCAGCCCCGGCTGCTGGCCACCTATCACCGCTTCCGCAACCACCTGATGCGGATGTGGGGCGCCTTCCAGGAGGCGCAGGCCGAGCACGACAAGGCCGAGAGGGAGGCTGCCGAGAGGTTCTGGACCGGTCTCAGACTGGTCCGGGCCACCCGCGGCCAGTCGGCGGAGCAGTGGTCGATCGTGAACGACGAGGACGAGCGCTTGGGCGAGATCTCGATGGTCTGGGGCGACCCTCACCCCTACTGCCTGATCGTGCTGGACGAGCAGCTCTCGGGAGAGCGCGGCGGCTGGGAACAGGTGGTCTGGAAGCTGGAGCAGGAGGTCTTGGTAGAGGAGCCCGGCGTGGTGAGCTACTCGGTCTGGCAGAAGGGCTTCGTGGGCGAGTTCTACCGTTGCGCCGACTGCGGCGAGCTCCACAGCCAGTTCGACGAGGACCCGACCGGACCTCTCGGCCTTGGCGACATCGAAGACGATGAGGGCTAGAGCCGCCGCTGGAGCCGTGGCTCGGCCGGCGGGAAGCGCTCGGTGCCTGCCTTGCCCGTGAAGGGGCGCGGGCGGACGGTGCGTTCGGCGGTGGTGCAGGCAGCGCCGGTCGCCTTCGACAGGGAGCGGACCCTGACCAGGGTGGAGGACCTGGCGGCGGAGGCGTCCGGGCAGGGGGCCCACCTGGCAGTCTTCCCGGAGGCCTTCGTCTCCGGCTACCCGAAGGGCATCACCTTTGGCACGGTGATCGGCGAGCGCACCCCGGCGGGCAGAGATCACTTCCGGCGCTACTGGGAGAGCGCGCTGGAGGTGCCCGGTCCGGACGTCGACCGGCTGGCCGCGCTGGCCACGGCGACCGCCCTGCACATGGTCGTGGGGGTGATCGAGCGCTCGGGTGGAACGCTCTACTGCACCGCGCTCTTCTTCTCCCCCGAGGGCTACCTGGGCAGGCATCGAAAGCTGATGCCGACCGCCGCCGAACGGCTGGTCTGGGGCTTCGGCGACGGGTCCACGCTCCCCGTCTTCGAGACGCCGATCGGCCGGCTGGGAGCCGTCATCTGCTGGGAGAACTACATGCCGCTGCTGCGCACGGCGATGTACTCAAAGAACGTGGAGCTCTACTGCGCGCCCACCGCCGACGGCCGGGAGAGCTGGATACCGACGGTGCGGCACATAGCGATGGAGGGCCGCTGCTTCGTGCTCTCCTGCAACCAGTTCGCCCGCCGCCGCGACTATCCAGCTGACATCGAGAACGTGCTGGCCTCTGGCGATGATGACGTCATCATGCGCGGCGGCAGCTGCATCGTCGGTCCGCTGGGCCAGCTGCTCGCGGGTCCGGACTACGAGTCAGAGAGGATTCTGTACGCCGACCTCGACCTGGACGACATCCCCCGGGCCAAGTTCGACTTCGACGTCGTCGGGCACTATGCCCGGCCCGACGTCTTCCACCTCTCCGTCAACGAAGACCCCCAGACCCCGGTCGGAGACTAAGGGTTTTCGTCCTCCCCCCAGGCGGGGGGAGGACCTAAAGCCTGCCTAGACCGGCCTCAGGCCGCGAGGCACGATCCT
>CATPBP010000119.1 GCA_955652675.1 Candidatus Dormiibacterota bacterium | reverse complement strand
GGTCACGCCGACGTACGCATCGCAGGCAACCGGTTCACCGGCGATCTACACACATACCGCATCACCGCCACGGTCGAGGAGATCGAGGTCGATGTCACCTTGGTAGGCGACGTCGGGCCGTGGCGCCCCGAGACCGGCTACATGCTCTTCGGCGCGGAGCGCGACCATGAGTTCGCCTGGTTGCCGTCGGTGCCTCAGGGGAAGGTGACCGTGCACTACAGCATCGACGGGGTCGCCCAAACGGCCGCTGGCATCGGCTACCACGATCACAACTGGGGCAACGTCGGCCTGCCCACGATCGTCCACGACTGGTACTGGGCGCGGGGCAAGGCCGGCCCGTACACGGTGATCGCATCCCTGATCACCGCCCACGAGAAGTACGGCTACCAGGAGCTCCCCATCTTCATGCTCGCCAGGGACGGTGCGGTCGTGGCCGACGACTCCAGCGCCGTTCGATTCGACGCCGAGGACGTCTACACCGACGAGCTCACCGGCAAGCCGGTCGCGAACGTCACGCGCTACACATACGACGCTGGAGACGACCGATACGTGGTCACCTTCATCCGCGAGAAGGACCTGTCACGAAGCAAAATGATCGAGGGCATCCACGGTCCGAAGCGGGCGCTTGCCAGGCTGGCCAGGTTCGACGGTGCCTACCTTCGCTTCACCGGTCAGATCCGCGTCGAGCGGTACCGGCACGGCGACCGTGTCGAAGAGTTCAGTGACGACGCGATCTGGGAGCTGATGTACTTCGGCCACGCTCGATGAGCGACACCGAGAAGCTGGCGAAATGTACGAGTAGCCCCGGCGGGATTCGAACCCGCGATCTCAGCCTTGAGAGGGCTGCGTCCTGGTCCACTAGACGACGGGGCCGAGCCTGAGCGGGCACTCGCCCGAAGAAAGTAATGATAAGAGGACGGGGCATCTCTCCGGCCGGCCGTCGAAGGGGCCCACCGGCACCGCGGCGTGGCTGCGGAGGCTGGCGACCGGCCCGGATGGTGGGCGGCGCTGGTTTCGAACCAGCGACCTCTTGCGTGTGAAGCAAGCGCTCTCCCGCTGAGCTAGCCGCCCCTGGCTCAGATTCTAGCGAAGGTTTCTGCGCCACCCAGCCGGCTTGACTTTGACCGCCGCCAACGCAAAATGACCCCCCGGAGTATTGGGCGGCCAGGCCGATTGTCCGCATCCTCCCGCCGGCGCGCTCTCGCCCCGCGTGCAGCGGGAAGAAGGCGGGGGGCTGGGGCTCATCGCCCCTTCACGAATCCGGCGATGACCTCGACACGTTCCCAGAAGGGGGATCGAGATGATTGGCATTCGTCCCAGGGCCGCAGCCGCGGCTTTGGCGGCCGGGATGCTCGCCCTGGCCTGCGGTGGAGACAACGGCGCCGGCGGAGAGACGATGGCGGCTGATCAGACCCTCACCTTTCCGATCCAGGACGACGTCGAGACGCTCGACCCGGGACACGTCTCCTCCAGTGTTGACATCACGTTCGCGCAGGAGATCTTCAGCGGCCTCTACCGCTTCGACAACAACCTGAGGGTGATCCCGGAGATCGCAAGCGGAGCGCCGGACGTCTCCAGCGACGGCAAGACGTACACCTTCAAGCTTCGAAAGGACGCCAGGTTCTCGAACGGCGACCCGATCAAGGCCGGCGACTTTCTCTACAGCTGGAACCGGGCGGCTCGCCTCAACGACGCCTACGCCACCGTCTTCGCCCCGGTGGTGGGTTTCGACTCGACGGCGGGTGGCTCGGCCCAGACCATGAGCGGGCTGACGGCGCCCGACGACTACACGGTCAAAGCCCAGCTCAGCGAGCCGGCGGGCTTCTGGCTGACCGAGCTGGCGCTCTGGAACGCGGCGGTGGTGGACGAGAAGGTGATCCAGTCCGCGGGCGAGGACACCTGGTGGACCAAGCCCGAGACCCTGATCGGCGCCGGGCCCTTCAAGATGACCGCCCGGACGCCGAGGGCTTCCATGGAGTTCGCTCCCGTCCCCGGCTGGTGGGGCGGCTCGAACGGCACCATGACGAAGGTAAAGGTACAGATCGGCGTCGACCAGTCCGCTGCGATCAAGAAGTTCGAGGCCGGCGGCTACTCCCTCGTGGGCATGGCCAACAACCCGCCTTCGCCGGACGAAATCCTGCGCTACAGGTCCGACCCGAACAGGAGCAGGTTGCTCACGATCTACCCGTCGGCCAGGACGACGTGGCTCGGTTTCAACCTGGTCAAGGGACCCTTCGCCGCGAGCAGGGCAGGCATCACGCCCGGCCGGCCGACCAGCGGCCTGAGGAGCGACCCGGGCAGGGATGGCCGTGAAGCCTTCTCCAGGGCCATCGACCGCGATCAGCTGGTCGACGTGGCGTGCGTGAAGGGCGCCACCTGCTCCAAGGCGACTGGCGGTTACATCGCCAAGGGACTGAAGGGCTACCTGGGGGACAATGCCGACCCGACGGCGAGGTTCGACGCTGCTGGGGCCAGGGCCGAATACCAGAAGTGGGACCCCGACGGCTCCAGGGTCCAGGGGCTGCGACTGCGCTACAACACCAGCGCCACCAACACCCAGCTCTTCTCCAACGTCCAGTCCCAGCTCAAGTCCAACCTGAACATCAGCGTCGAGCTGGCGCCTTCGGACTTTCCGACCCTGGTCAAGGAGCGCAAAGCCAAGAACGCGATTCTCTTCCGCGACTCCTGGGGCGCCGAGTATGACCACCCGCAGGACTGGTTCAGCAATCTGTGGACTTGCGAGCAAGCGGCGGCCGGCAAGGGGAACAGCTCCGGCTACTGCAACCCGGCCATGGACAAGATCCTGGCCAAGGCCGACACCGAGCAGATCGACCAGGCCCAGGCCCAGTACCGGCAGGCCCAGCGGCTGATGATCCAGGACAACTACGGGAGCGCCCTGCAGTACGGCAACCAGCCCTACGTCACCCAGAGCTACGTGAAAGGCGCCGGATTCAACTCGCTGTACGACTACAGCTGGATGAACATCCGGATTCTCAAGCACTGAGGCCGCTCAGCGGAGTTCCAGTCTAGAATTGGGGGGCTCGCCGGACGGCGGGCTACCTATCCTTCCATAGAGGAACAGAGCGGTTAGATGACCCGCGGTACTTTCGCCTACGTCGGACAGCGCTTCGTACTCATCGCGCTGACCGCGCTCGTGGTCTCCTCCATCGTGTTCATCGGCGTTCACCAGCTGCCCGGCAACGCCTTCCTCTCGGAGCGGCAGAGCAGCCCTCAACGTGAAGCGGAATTGCTCCATCACTACGGGCTCGACAAGCCGCTGCCGCAGCAATACCTGGCCTGGGTGGGCGGCGTGCTCCATGGAGACCTGGGTGAGTCGCTGGTCAACCGGGGCGTCCGAATCACGCCGCTGCTTCTCCGCGAGCTGCGGGTCAGCGCCACGCTGGGCCTGTTCGCGCTGCTCTTCACGGTCGTCCTCGGCATGGGGCTCGGCATTCTGGCTGCCACCAAACAGAACACCTGGATCGACTACGCAGCCTCCTTTGGAGGAACCGTGGGCTACAGCATGCCCAATTTCGTCACGGCGACGCTGCTCATCCTGCTTACAGTGACCGGGTTCTACGCCTGGTCGGGCGGCGCATTCTATGAAGACATCGGTTGGGGTAAACCGGAGCAGGTCATCGTACCGGCGATTGCATTGGGCCTTTACCCGATGGCCATCATCTCGCGTCTGACGAGGGCCAGCATGCTGGAAGTCATCAGGCAGGACTACGTCCGTACGGCCTGGGCCAAGGGGCTGCGACCGCGCCTCGTGGTTATCCGGCACTCACTTCGGAACGCGCTCATCCCGGTGGTGACAATCCTGGGCCCGATAACCACCAGCGTGATCACCGGCTCGGTCGTCATCGAATACATCTTCGGCATCCCGGGGCTGGGCAAGGAGTTCGTCAACAGCATCTTCAACCGGGACTACAACATCGTGATCGGCGTCTTCACCTTCTACGCGATACTGGTGGGCCTCGCAAATCTGGCCGTCGATCTCGTCTATCCGCTGCTTGATCCGAGGATCCGGTACTGATGGCTACCGCACCCAGCGACTACGCGCTCCAGGAGGACTTCGTCGCCTCCGAGCAATACGAGGTCGGCGAGTCCGTCTCGCTGTGGCAGGACACCTGGCGCCGAATGCGGCGCAACAGGCTGGCGCTTATCGCAACCGCGTTCGTGCTCTTCGTCCTCCTGGTCGCGATCGTCTCGCAGTTCTGGACCCCCTACCCGATCTGGAAGCAGGGCGTCGGTCCCACTTACCAGACGCCTACGCTCAAACACCCGCTCGGCCTCGACCAGTCGGGCCGTGACATCCTGAGCCGGCTCATGGGCGGCGCCGCTATCTCGATGGAGGTCGGCATCGGTACTGCGCTCCTCAGCTCGGTGATCGGGATCGTGCTCGGGCTGCTCGCCGGCTTCTATCGCGGTTGGATCGACAGCATTATCTCCCTGGTCATCAACGTCTGGTACGGGATCCCGGACCTGCTGGTCGTGATCATGATCGTGGTCATCACGGGGCGCCGTGAGCTGCTCTTCATCATCATCGCGATCTCCATCACCGCCTGGGTGAACATGGCCAGGCTGGTACGCGGACAGACGCTGAGCCTCCGCGAGCGCGAATTCGTGGAGGCGGCCCGTTCCATCGGCACTCGCGACTTCAGCATTCTCTTCCGGCACATCTTTCCCAATGCCCTCGGGCCGATCATCGTCCAGGCGACCTATCTGGTTCCCTCCGCGATCATCTTCGAGGCCTTCTTGAGCTATCTGGGCCTCGGGGTTCCACCGCCCAACCCGTCGTGGGGCGCCATGACCGCCGAGGGTTACCGATCGCTGCAGTACGCGCCCCACATCACTCTGATCCCGGCGCTCGCGCTCGGTCTCACGCTGGTCGCCCTGAACGCCTTCGGGGACGGCCTCCGCGATGCCCTCGATCCCAGGATGAGGAGATAACCCTGGCCGCTCCACTGCTCCAGGTCCAGGACCTGCAGACCTACTTCTTCACATCCTCCGCGACAGTCAAGGCCGTGGACGGCGTGTCCTTCCATGTGGACCGGGGCGAGACCGTCGGCATCGTCGGAGAGTCGGGCAGCGGTAAATCGGTCACTGCGATGTCGATCCTCCGGCTGGTGGCCGAGCCGGGACGGATCGCCAGCGGCCGGATCCTCTTCGGCGATGAGGGAAAGCAGAAAGACGTCGTCCAGATGACCGACGACGAGATCCGGGAGTTCCGCGGCAACGACGTGGCGATGATCTTCCAGGACCCCATGACCTCGATGAACCCGGTGCTCAAAGTGGGGTTCCAGATCAAGGAGGCGATGGCGGCGCACGAGCGCTTCACCCCCAAGCAGGCTCGGGACCGTGTCGTGCCAATGTTGAAGCGGGTAAGAATCCCGGCCCCCGAGGATCGGGCGAAGAACTACCCGCACCAGTTCAGCGGCGGCATGCGCCAGCGAGCCATGATCGCCATGGGCCTGTCCAACGAGCCCCACCTCCTCATCGCCGACGAGCCGACCACGGCGCTCGACGTGACCGTGCAGGCTCAGATCATCGAGCTGCTCCGTGACCTCAACCGAGACCTGGGGACCGCCGTGATCCTCATCACTCACAACCTGGCCGTCGTCGCCAGCCTGTGCACTCGAGTCATCGTCATGTACGCAGGGCGGATCGTCGAGGAGGGGCCGACCCGCCAGATCTTCAAGAGCCCGCAGCATCCGTACACCTGGTCGCTGCTGCGCTCCATCCCGCGCCTGGATGAGTACCAGCACGAGAAGCTCCTGACCATCTCCGGGCTGCCACCCGATCTCACCAACCCTCCGCCCGGGTGCAAGTTCCATCCCCGCTGCCGATTTCGCGTGGACCGCTGCCTCGAAGAGGAGCCACCTCTGGGTGAGGTGGACCCAGGCCAGAAGGCACGCTGCTGGGTTCTGATGAGGAACGCACTGGCGGCCCAGCCGCAGCAGGCCGGCCAGCCATGACCACCGAGCAGCGCGTCGTCAGCGACGTCGATACCAGCAAGCAGATCGCGCTGGTCCGGATCGAGGAGGTCGTCAAGCACTTCCCGATCGGAGCCGGCCTGCTGGGCGGCCAGGTGGTCAAGGCAGTTGACGGCGTGAGCTTCGAGGTCAGAGGGGGCGAAACCCTGGGCCTCGTGGGCGAGTCCGGCTGCGGCAAGTCGACGCTGGGCCGGGTCATCGCCCAGCTTCACCCCGCGACTTCTGGACACATCTACTTCAAGGACATCGACCTGGTGACCCTGAAGGGCGAGAAGCTGCGGCGCATGCGTCAGCAGCTGCAGATGATCTTCCAGGACCCATACGCGTCCTTGAACCCGAGGATGACGGTCGGGGACATCATCGGGGAGCCGCTCACCAACTTCCACATCGCCCGAGGTAAGGCGCGGGAGAAGCGGGTTAACGAGGTCATGCGGATCTGCGGCCTGAACCCGGGCTTCATCAGCCGCTACCCGCATGAGTTCTCGGGTGGCCAGCGGCAGCGCATCGGGATCGCACGAGCCCTGATCCTGAACCCCACCTTCATCGTGGCCGACGAACCCATCTCGGCGCTCGACGTCTCCATCCAGGCCCAGATCGTCAACCTCCTCGAAGACCTCCAGGACGAGTTCAAGCTGACCTATCTCTTCATCGCCCATGACCTCTCAGTGGTCCGGCACCTCAGCGACCGCGTCGCCGTGATGTACCTGGGCAAGATCGTCGAGGTCGCGGACTCGAAGCAGATCTACGACAACCCGCTTCACCCCTACACGAAGGCCCTGCTCAGCTCGATCCCCATTCCCGACCCGGATCTCGAAGCCGAGCGCGAGCCGATCCTGCTCAAGGGCGAGATCCCCTCGCCGGTCAACCCGCCGACCGGTTGCCGCTTTCACACTCGCTGCCCGATCGCTCAGTTCCCCATCTGCTCGGAGCAGGAACCGCCCCTCGAGGACAAGGGCAGCGGCCACCAGGCCGCATGCCACTTCCCCGGCCAGCTCTAAAGGTTTCCCTCCCCTTGTGGGGGAGGACTACCACTAGACTCGACGGGATGTCCGACATTCCCCTCGCTGAACGCCGCTGCCTCCCCTGCGAGGGGGGCATCGAGCCACTGGGTTTCGACCAGCTGAAGCCCCTCCTGGCCCAGCTCGACGGCTGGTCTCTTCAGGAGGCCGGCGGTCACCAGGAGCTCGGCAAGGGATTCAAGTTCCGCAACTTCGTCGAGGCCGTCGACTTCGTCAACCGGATCACCCCGATCGCGGAGGCGGAGGGTCATCACCCCGACCTCGAGGTCTCCTGGGGACGGGTCGGCGTCCGGCTCTGGACCCACGTCGCCGGCGGCCTGACGGAGAACGACTTCGTGCTTGCGGCCAAGATCGACCGCCTTCCCGTCCGCGACGCCTGAGGCCGGCGACCACCGATGAGCTCTGGCCCGCGGCCGGCGGGATCCGGCACGATCTACGCTGCGCGGAGCCCCGAAGACGCCGACGTAGCTCAGCTCGGCAGAGCAATCGCCTTGTAAGCGAAAGGTCGTGGGTTCGAATCCCACCGTCGGCCTTCCCCACGCTCCGCAACGGTCACGGGCCCTCTCCGCCCGCTTATTGTCGAAGGCATGGAGGTGGTGGAGCACTTCGCAGAGCTGGTGCGAAAGCCAGAGTCGGAGATAGACCTGGCGCGAGGCGCCCTCCTGATCGCGGCGGCTGCAGACCCCGCTCTGGACCCCGAGCCGCCGATGGCCCTGCTGGACGAGTTCTCGCAAGGCGTTGGCGATCTGGTCGGCCTCTGCCGCAGGCTGTTCGTGGAGCTCGGATTCCGAGGCGACACCCGCAGCTACCACTCGCCTGTCAACTCCTTTCTGGATCGCGTGCTCGAGCGCAGGCTCGGCATCCCGATCACGCTCTCGGTCGTCACCCTCGAGGTCGCCTCCCGAGCGGGGATGGCGCTGGAACCGATCGGCATGCCGGCTCATTTCCTGGTCCGCGACCCGCGCAGCGGGCTCTACATTGACTCCTTCGGCGCGACGGTCCTGGATGACAAGGGCTGCGAGGACCTGTTCCGGGAGGTCAGCGGCTCGGGTCCCGAGGTGCCCTTCCGCGCCGAGATGCGGCCGGTGGTCGGCCCGCGCGAGATCCTGGCCCGGATTCTGCTCAACCTGGCGCACACCTATCGGGTCAACGTCGAACCGAAGAACCTGGAATGGGTGCTGAGGCTGCGACTGGTGATCCCCGGGAGCTCCCCCGAGGAGGCCATTCAGCTGGCGCGCACTATCGCCGCACAGGGACGGGTCCGAGAGGCCGTTGGTGAGCTCGAGGAGCGGGCCAGCGTGGCGCCGGATCTCGCGCCCGGGTATCGCAGGGCGGCCCGGGTGTTACTGGCCCAGCTGAGTTGACCGCCATCTGGCATGGGATGGACCCGCGGGACGGCCGACTCAGCTGCTGGCCGGCGCCATCCAGAGAGGAGCCGAGGTCGCGTCCAGGTCCAGGTCGTTTGTCACCAGCCGGGGCTGACGAGCCGCCACCGGCGTGGGGTTGCCGCTCGGACTGACGGCCGCCTGAGGACTCGGGCTCGCCGTCGACCGCGGCGCCTGTACCAGCCAGAGCTGGAAGCGCCCGTTGGACCCTCCCGGCGCCGTGTAGAGCAGGCTCAGGCCGTCGGGAGCCCAGGTCGGCATCGCGGCCAGCTGACCCTCGACCAGGACCTCCCGCGGGCCGAGCCTCTGCCCGTCGAAGGGCGCCACCTGCAGGGAGGATGACTGGCGCCCGTTCGTGCAGACCATTGCCAGTCGCGTTCCGTCGCGGGAAAGAGCGGGCGCCGAACAGTCGTCGGCAGGCTCGGTCAGGGCCTGGCCGATCGTTCCGGCGTGGGCCTGGAGCCATATCTGGGACTGGCTGTGGCCTGCATCGTCGATTCCGTACTTCGTGTAGATGACGGCTCCGGAACTCAATGACAGCGGTTCGACGTCTCCTCCCGTGTATGGGCTTGGAGTCGTACGCCTCCTTCCCTGCGCCTGGGTGCCCTGGAGGGGCATCGACCAAACGGCCAGGTCGACCCGAAAGGTGTTTGAGAGATCCTTCGGGTCATAGCTGTAGAAGAGCGTCTTGCCGTCCGGGCTGAGGTTGGGATAGAAGGCCCAGTGGTTGGTCTCAACCGTGTTCGTCTGGTTCTTGGTCAGCTGACGCACCGGGTGGCCTGATCCGTCCAGCAGATAAAGGTCTGAGAAATGAAGCTGGCGGGAGACGGCGATCAAGCCGCCCTGGGGGACACTGGTCGGCTGGGTCCAGTCACCCGGTCCTGGCTTGATCTCGCTGAACTGGCCATTCTCCAGCCGGTAGAGCGCTCCCCCCTGAGCCATGAACACAACGCCCGCCAGAGGCACGAGCGTGCGCGTCTTGGTCACCGGCTTGCTCACTGCCCGCTGGGCCGCCTTGCTCTTGAACGAGGCCAGCCCGAAATAGACGCCGAAGCCGAAAGCCACCATGAGGGGAAGCGCGATCAACAGGCTCCACCGTCTCACGAGGCGGGGAAGGTCTGCCTCACAAGCGGCAGGATCTCGCTCCAGTTGGCCAGAATCACGTCCTGATCCCCCACCTTGCCGCTGGAGGTGTACGGCGGCAGCAGCACCTGCTGCTTGACCGACTCGATGGTGAGATGGGTCGCCAGCGGCAGGACCTGGCGTATTCGTGGAAGTGACATCGACGTCTGGAGTTCCCCCTGGAAGGCGGCGGCAACGTCCGGCAGGTCAGCCGGGTTGACCCGGCTTGCCTTCGCACGGAGCGCGATCAACACCTGCTGCTGTCGCTGCGAGCGGCCGAAATCTCCCCTCAGGTCGCTGTGCCGGGAACGGACGTACTGGAGTGCGTGGGTGCCGTCCAGGTGTTGGGGGCCCGCGAGCACCGCTATCCGCTGCGTCGCGTAGGGATCCGGGGAGTCGATGTCGTTGGGGTAGAAATCGTCCAGGACGGGGTTGCTGGTTATCAGGTCGACGCCGCCCAGGCGGTCGATCAGCCGGATCAGGCCTTTGAGCCCGATCCAGACGTACTCATCCACGTGGACTTTGAAGTTCCGTTGGACGGTTGCGATGGCCATCTTCGCGCCGCCGTTGGAGTAGGCAGCATCGATCTTGGCGCTGCCACCGCCGGCGAGTGGCACCCAGAGGTCCCTGGGTATCGACAGCATGGTGACCTGGTTGCTCTGCGGAACGATCCGGACCAGGATCATGGACTGGGTCAGGACGTGGTTCTTGTCGAACTTCTCGTCGTCGTCGGAGCCGAGGAGCAGCACAGTGAAGGGCGAGGCCGTGCTGCCCAGGGCCGGGTTTCCGGCCGGGTTGTTGACGGCGGAAGGGTTCGGCGTGGCCGAGAGGTCGCCGCTATGACCCGTCTGGACCACGGCCGCCCGGAGGACCGGAAAGAAGTACGCCACCCCGCCTGCTGCGCCGGCAATCAGGAAGCCGAGAACGATGACAGCCACCAGGCCGAAGACGCCGCTGGAGCTATGGGAGGCCCTGCCTGGCGGCCCCTGCCGCCGATGCTGGTCCCTTGCCACGGGTCCCAACCTTAGCCGAGCGCGGCGCGTTGGGGGGTCAAACGGGCGCGTGTCATCCTGAAATGAACGCTGCAGACGTCCCTGTGGTGACGTTCATCCGCCGGTGCCGGGGAACCAGCGCTCGCGGGCCGGATAGAGGTAGCGACCGGTGAGCACGTTGAGCACGCGCCGAGCAGTGTGGAAGGCGTGGGCCACCCGGGCCAGCTCCCCCACCCCCTCCGCGGCCGCGCGATACGCGCTTCGCCCCAGCCAGTCGAGCAGCCAGAGGCCCTTCTCGGGGCTCGCCGCACGTACCACCTCCTCAGGGCCGGCCACATTGAGAAGTCGACGCATCCTCTCCACTTCTCTGGGCTGGAGGGGATTCGAAGCCACATACTCGGGAAATACCCCGCTCAGGAAGAGGGCGAGGTCACCAAGCCGTCTAAGGACGGCTGACCGCTGCTCACCGACCCCGACCTCGGCCAGTTCGGCGAGGCGCACGGGATCGAGGTCGCTGTAGCGGCGGCGGTTCCAGCCGCGGGCGGTTCGCTCCCAGATGCTGCCGCTCACGACGCGGGTGTAGGACGCGAGGAGCTCGGCCAGGAAGGCGCGGCGCCGGCTCTCGGCGAGGAACTCCTGGAGACTCGCCGCGTCGAAGACGGGCACCGATCGACCTGGACCGAGCCATTCCTGGACGAACTGGGAGCGCTCCAGGTCCCCAGCCACACGGTGAACCAGGACCCAGAAGACCAGGAACGGAGACGCCACCAGCAGGGGATCGCGCTCTCGTGATCGAAAGAGACTCTCGAAGAGGCGGTTTCCGCGCAGCACAGCGTCCACCGCCGTCGGGTCTCTGCGCAACCGTTCGAGACCCCCGGCCCCGCCGTCCGCAGCGGCCGAGAGCAGCCGCAGATCGGAATCCTGCAGCAGACGAAGGTACCGGTGAGAATCCTCCATTTTTCAGTTTCGATCCCCGGCGATCATCCATATCATCCCCGTCGAGGTGCCCAGACACGGGCTGTTCGGGCTCGAGCGCCCCCTAGCCAGCGCGAGGCCGACCGCTGCAGAATCATGAAAGATACGACGCCAGCGGCCTTTCCAGAGAGGCCTCACGAGGAGGAAGGCAGGTGACAGATCAGCATCGAGTCAGCGGCGAGGAAGAGACCGGCGACGCCAGTCGAGAGGCTAGCTCCACGAACCTGGTGAATGAGGAGAACCCCGACGCGGCCCCGGCCGGCGACGAATCGGCGGGTCTCAACACGCTGGACGACCGTATCGAGGAGGTCAAGCAGAAGGCCCGCGAGCTTGAGCCTGGCGACGAGGCCAAGGGCACCGCCTGACGATTCCGGCCGCCGTCGCGTCCGGAGCAACGTAACCGCGGTTCAGATTCGACGGTCCGACGGAGAGGACTGGAGCGAGGCCCCGCTCGAACCGATCGTCGCGTGAAGGCTTCTGGTGTGGGTCCCACTCAGTCCTCTCATCGAATTCCGAGCAGGCTATGAAGCCGTTCTGAGGCGTGCCGGCCAGCTTTGAGCTGGTGAGCCCCGTTCCCGGGGACAGCTGAAAGCCGGAGGTCCAGATGTCGAAACGACTACTGCTACTGCTGGTAGGGCCGCTGGCTGCAGTCGCCGCCGTCATCGCGTTCTCGATTGCGGCGTTTGCAGCTACTCCGACACCGGCGCCGGACGTGGGACCCAACGCATCGCCCACCGCTCCGGCCCAGGGCACCAGCCCAGGCCAGTCCGGCCTCCACAACTGCCCAAACATATAGACCCACAATCGAAAGGAGAGCCCCCTACCGCCACATGTGGGGCTGGAGGGGGTCTACTCGTCGACCGGCCCTGCCGCGGCAGATCCAGCGTCGTGCGCCAGAAGAGCGACCTGCCCCCGGTTGTTGAGATCGAGTTTGGTCAGGAGCCGTGAAACGTTGGCGGTCAGTACCGACCAAAGTTGATGAAGGGCTCGCTCTGGTCGATCGATGAATCAGTTGCCGACGCATCAGTCGTGCCTGCTCTGCCAGCCCTGTACCCGTCGGGCAACCCAGCCATCCAGCCTGTCGAGGTCCTTCCTGCCCCAGATCAGCATGTAGACCAGAATGCCCGCGATGATCGCCTGGTACAGAGACCAGGTGCCCGTGCGCACGAAATCAACCACCCCGAAGACCAGCAGGGCGACGTGTTCGCCGATCACGAAGACCAGGACCAGGCGGCTCAGGTCCGGACGCCTCAGCCCATACCGGAGGGCAAAGAAGGCTATGAGCCCCGACCAGAAGATCACCTCGGTGCCGCCCAGGAGCACCCAGCGCAGAGTATTCACCTTCACTTCACCTCCTCTTTGAGCAGCCGTATCAGGCCCAGGCCAAGCGGCACGAGCACCCAAAGCCCGGCCGAGGCAGCCACCCTCGCCCAGTTCTGGCCGGTCAAGAAGGCGCCCTGCTGCAGTGGACCGGTGGTGGTGTTCAGGTCCAACCAGGCGGCCCAGCTCCGCAGCCAGCTGACCATCGGCAGTAGGTACCCGCATTCACCAGGCGGACCGAGATCAGCGGTCGGCCCTCCCACCGGCGCCAGGCAGGGTCAGCGCCCCCGCTCCGGTAAGGAGTGATGTCGCGCTGCTCAGTTCAGGAGATCAGGCGATATCGGTGCTCTGGCCGGCCGACACTGCCATAGCGCAGAGTGATTTCCGCGCGGCCAAGCTCACAGAGATGGTCCAGATAGCGGCGGGCCGTGACCCGGCTGATTCCGGTCGTCTCGGCGACGGCCTGGGCGGTGAGACCGGAACCCGACTCAAGCAGATTCCGCACCACCACCTCCAGCGTCGTCAGTGACATGCCCTTGGGCAGCGTCGTGTCCGGCCCGGCGGACCGCAAGAGGCTGAATATCCGATCCACGTCGGCCTGGTCCGCTTCCCTCAGTCCAGACAATCGCTTGCGCGCGGCGGCGAACGACTGCAGCTTCTCTTCTAAGGCGGCGAACCGGAATGGCTTGACCAGGTAGTGGACAACGCCACCCGTAATGGCGCTGCGAAGCGTCTGGACGTCCCGTGCCGCCGTGATCGCGATGACGTCCAGATCCGGCCGCCCCTCCTCTCGGAGCGAGCGCAGCACGTCCAGCCCGGACATGTCAGGAAGGTAGATATCGAGCAGCACGAGGTCCGGCTTCACCCGCTCCACGAGTGCCAGCGCATCCTCCCCGGTCCTGGCCTCGCCCACAACTGAGAAGCCCGGTACGCGTTCGGTGTAGGCGCGATGCAAGGCGGCCACCCGGAAGTCGTCGTCGACGACGACCGTGCGGATCATCCCGCACTCGAGGGGGCGTTCGTCGGAATTTTTATTTTTTATACTGCGACCACCTAGTTCTTCACGCTGACCTCCCCCCCATGGCGCCGTACGACCTGCTGGACCAAAGCCAGGCCAAGCCCGCGCGGCCGACGGGATCGCTGTGGCTTCGTGGTGAAGCCTTCTCGGAACATCCGCTCGGCGATCCCGGGGTCGACTCCCGGCCCAGAATCCTGGACCTGGACCACCAGCTCGCCGTTTTGGCGCGCCAGCGAGATGCGCACCCAGCGCTCGGACTCGGGAGAGTGGGCCGCCGCGTCCATGGCGTTGTCGATCAGGTTTCCGACCAGCGTGATGAGCTCCTGGGGTTCCAGTGGATAGGTGGCGAGCTGAGCCGACCCGTCCACGCCAAGACCGTCGTGTTCCAGCCGGAGGTCGATACCTCGCTCGGCGGCGACCGCTGTCTTGGCCAGCAGCAGCGCTCTCAACACCGGGTCTTCGACCTCGTTGAGCAGCGACTCCTCCCTTTCCTGGGAGTGCCCGGAACTCTCCGCGATCAGCCGCATCGCCTCCTCGGTATGGCCGAGCTCGAGGAGTCCGGCGATCGTGTGGAGCCGGTTGGAGAACTCGTGCGACTGCGCTCGCAGGGCGTCTGTCAGCTGGGCGGCTCCCGCGGCCTCGCTCGTCAGCCTCTCGAGTTCGGTGCGGTCGCGAAACGTGATCACGTGACCGATCGCCTCGCCGCGGACGATGACGGGCATTCGGCTTGCGACCAGCATCCGGGGGCCGGCCAGGACCATCTGGTCCTTGCCCGGCAGCCGTCCTGAGACCAGGTCCCGTAGTCGGCCTGGCGGGACGACCTGGGAAGCTTTCAAGCCAACCGGGTTGTTCTCGAGCCCCAGCAGCCGCAGCGCCTCCGGGTTGGCCAGAGTGACGCGGCCGCCACGGTCGGTGGCCAGCGCTCCCTCGCGGATGCCCTGCAGGCTCGCCTCGCGCTCCTCGAGCAGTCCGGCGATCTCCCACGGTTCGAGCCCGAAGGTCTCGCGCTTCAGATGGCGGGAGAGGAGAACGGAACCGGCGAGCCCGAAGGCGAGGGCCAGGGCCATGATCAAAGCGACCGCCGGTAGCTCACCAAGCACCTCTGACCACACTGTCGCTGCCGGATAGCCAACGGAGACCAGTCCGATCACCTGGCCTCGGTCCCGGATGGGTGTCTTACCCCGAGCCGAGTCCCCCAGAGTTCCGTGCTGACTGCCCATGTACTGGTTCCCGGCCAGTACCGAGGTCGGGTCTTCGTCGACCGGCTTTCCGATCAGGGCCGGGTTGGGATGCGAGTAGCGGATGCCACGGCGATCGGTCACGACGACGAAGCTGGCTCCGGAGGACTTGCGGATACCTTCGGCAACCTGCTCGATCGTGCCCCCAGGATCTCCTGAAAGGAGGGCGGTGTGGATGGCGGGGATGGAGGCGGTGGCTTCGGCGATTGCCAGAGCGCGTTGCTCGTACTGCGTTTCCAGCCGCTGCCTCGCAAACCAGAGGCTGGCGGCCCCGCCGACGACCACCGCGGCGAACACCACCCCGATCTGGAAGGCCAGGATCTTGGTGGCGAGAGGAAGGTGCGGCTTCATCTCGATGACGCAATCCTAGGCCCCGCGGGCCCAGATGATCCGCGACCACAAAGACCAAAAAGCTCGCAATCACCTTAACTGGCCCCCAGCGGAGCCTCGGCGACCGACATGTGGCTGCGATGTCTGACCTGTCGGGACGAACTCTCTCCCAGTCCATCTTCGCCCGCTGGTCCGCCGGCGACGTCTGAGCCAGTCCATTGGCACTGAAAGATGACGCCCGGCCGAGCCTGACAACGGCGGGCAGCGTCCAAGCATCCGCCAGTGCGTGGAGCACCAACGCTCCCCCGGACGGCCTCGGTCCACGACCACAAAGACCACAAAGCCCGCAATTTCCATAACCGGCCGCGGGCTGGGCAACGTGCCCCAGAGTGGCCGCCATGTCAGAACCAGCCATCGAGCTACGAAACGTGACCAAGCGCTTTCTGACTCCATCCGGCGGCATCTACACCGCTCTCCGCGACCTGGACATGCAGGTCGCGCCCGGTGAGTTCAACGCCGTGGTGGGACCGACTGGCTGCGGCAAGTCGACGACCCTGGCCCTGATCTCAGGGCTGGAGCCGCCGAGCGAAGGCCAGGTGCGCGTCAACGGCCGGCCGGTCACCGGCATCGTTCCGAACTCGGGCTTCGTCTTTCAGAGCGACGCGGTCTTTCCCTGGAAGACAGTCCTGGACAACGTGGCGGCAGGGCCACGCTATCGCGGCACCTCGACGAGGGAAGCGCGCAAGCAGGCGCGGGAGTGGATCGCCAGAGTCGGGCTGGCAGGGTTCGAGGACCGTTACCCACATCAGCTCTCTGGCGGGATGAGGAAGCGAGTTGCGCTGGCACAGAGCCTGATCACCGAGCCGCGCATCCTGCTCATGGACGAGCCGTTCAGCGCGCTCGACGTCCAGACCCGGACGCTGATGGAGAACGAGCTCCTGGGGCTCTGGTCACTCACTTCGTCCTCCGTCGTGTTCGTGACGCACGACCTGGAGGAGGCCATCGCGTTGGCCGACCGCGTCACCGTCATCACGGCCGGCCCAGGAACCGTCAAAGGCACCTATGAGGTCGACCTGCCCCGACCTCGAAACGTCGCGGAAATCCGTTTCGAGCCGCGCTTCGTCCACATCTATCAGGAGATCTGGAGCGATCTCCGCGAGGAGGTCCTGGTCAGTTATGAGCGTCAGAAGCATTCGGCCGGCGCGGCCTGAGATCGCCACGGTGGCCAAGGCACTCCCGGCAGTCGCCGCGGACAGCACCCAAGCCTCTGCTCGGGCCCGCTCGATCCGGCGCCGCCGCTTGAACGTCTACGCGCTCCGCGTACTGGTGGCCGTGGTCTGGATCGGCAGCTGGGAGCTGCTCACGCGTTTCAAGGTGGTGGACCCGTTCTTCTTCGGGCAGCCCTCCGGCATCCTCCAGAAGCTCCAGACCTGGACCACCGAAGGAACCGCCCTGGGCCCGCTCTGGGAGCAGGTCGCGGTGACCATGGAGGAGACCGTGATCGGCTTCGTGGTCGGCGCAGTGCTGGGCGTCGCCGTCGGCGTCCTGCTCGGCCGTAACCGGCTCCTGGCCGAGGTCTTCTCCCCCTACATAAAGGCCGCCAACTCCATCCCGAGGGTTGTGCTCGGAGCCCTCTTCGCCATCTCACTGGGTTTGGATCTCAAGTCCAAGGTCGCGACGGCGGCCATCCTGGTCTTCTTCGTCGTCTTCTTCAACGCCTTCCAGGGCGTGCGTGAGGTCGACCGCAACCTGATCGCCAACGCCCGCATCCTGGGTGCGGACAACCGCCGCCTGACCACCGAGATCATCATCCCCTCGGCGCTGACCTGGATCATCGCCAGCCTGCACATCAGCTTCGGGCTGGCCCTGGTGGGGGCGGTCGTGGGAGAGCTCTTCGGCGCCACCGCGGGCGTCGGCGAGCTCATCTACAGCGCCGAGCACAACTTCGACGCCAACGGCGTCTTCGCCGGGATGCTCCTGCTGGCCGCGATGGCGCTCATCGCCGAGGCCCTCATCACGGCGCTGGAGAACCGTCTGATCATCTGGCGGCCGAACCCCGTCGGCACCGACATCAAAGTCTGAGGAGGAATCAATATGCAGTCTTTCAGTCGTCGGCTCTTGGCACTGGCGGGAGCCGTACTCGCTGTCAGCGCTTGCGGCGGCGCCAGCACTTCGAGCAGCTCCAACCAGACCGCCAACCTGAAGCTCATGGTTGGTGGACTCAACAAACAGATCTACCTGCCCAACATGCTCACCCAGCAGCTTGGCTACTTCAAAGAGCAGAACCTCAACGTCACATTCATAGACGAGGGCTCGGGCCAGGGCTCTGAGCAGGAGGTCGTCGCGGGCAACGTGGACGCCGGCTCCGGCTCTTACAACCACACCATTGAGCTGCAGGCGGCCGGCAAAAACATCCAGACCATCTGTCAGTTCGGCATCGCGCCCGGCGAAGCCGAAATCGTGGACGCCAAGAAAGCGTCGTCGATCACTGGCATCACCGATCTCAAGGGCAAGAACCTGGGCGTTACCGACCTCGGGTCGGGCACACAGACGGTGACCTCGGCGCTGCTCGGACAGAAGGGAGTCAGCGGCGACCAGGTGAAGTGGGTCGCCGTCGGCGCCGGCAACACATTCATCGCCGCCATCACCCAGCAGCGGATCGACGCCGGCATGACGACCGAGCCCACAATCTCGCGGCTGGTGCAGAGCGGCCAGGGCAAGGTCCTGGTCGACCTGCGCACCCCGGCCTCGACCAGGGCGGCGCTGGGTGGCGACTACCCGTTCATCGGCCTGTTCATGCGAACCGACTATCTCAACAGCCACAACGACGTGACGCAGCGGCTGGTCAACGCCTACACCAAGACGCTCAGGTGGATGCACAGCCATACGGCCGCTCAGATCGCCGACAAGATGCCTGCCGAGTACTACGCGGGCGACAAGGCGCTCTACGTTCAGGCGCTGCAGAACCAGCTGCAGATCTTCGGCTCTGACTGCAAGATGCCGGCCGGTGGCCCAGAGAACGTGCTCAAGATCGAGCAGAACTTCGTCTCCAGCTTCAAGGGCAAGACGGCCGACGTGAGCAAGACCTACACCAACGAATTCGCCAACAAGGCGGCGGTCTAGCCCCAAGAGAAAGAGGGGGAGGAAGTCAAGTGGAGCACCAGGTAAAAGAACAACCACCATCGCAACTCTCCTCCCCCGCTCTCGAGGGGCTGCACGTGGTCGAGGCCTCAAGCTTCCGCGGCGGACAGGAACTCGTGGTCCTACACGGCGACCAGACAGGCGAAGAGCTGCTCCAGCAGGCTCTTCGCCTACTGGACCCAGGACTCCTGGGAATCCAGCTCGAGGTCCGCCATTTCGATCTCTCTCTCGCGCATCGTCGGAAGACTCGCAACCAGGTCGTGCAGGAGGCGGCGCAGGCGCTGAGCGAGACCGGTTTCGGCGTGAAAGCTGCCACCATCACGCCGGAGCGGAGCGAGGACGTGGGCAGTCCCAACGCGATCGTACGCCGAGCCGTGGATGGACGGGTCATCGTGCGCACCGGGCGCCGCATCCCCGGCGTTCGTCCGCTGGCGGCTGTCTACGCCCCCATCTCGGTGATCCGAATGGCAGTCGATGACGCCTACGGAGCCAAAGAGTGGCGGGAGGGCGAGGGCCTCGACGAATTGGCCTACCGGACCGAGAAGGTGAGCCGCCGTACATGCCGGATCGTCGCCGAGTACGCCTTCAAGCACGCCCGCCGGCTGGGAGCGAGCGTCTTCGGAGGGCCTAAGTGGACGGTCAGCCCGCTCTATGAAGGGATGTTCAAGGAGGAGATGGACCTTGCTGCGTCCCTCTACCCGGACGTCCGCTACGTGCCACAGCTGATCGACGCCACGTACGCGCTGCTCCTGGCCACGGGCGGCGAGGCTCTGGTCATCCCCGCCATGAACCGAGATGGCGACAATCTCAGCGACCTCGTCATGCAGATGTTCGGCACCATTGCTGCAGCCGAGTCCGTTCTGCTCGCCTTTGATGCAGAGGGCGAAGTGACCGTCGCCATGAGCGAGGCACCACATGGGACGGCTCCCTCGCTTGAGGGGAAGGACGTGGCCAACCCGATGGCCATGATCCTGGCCGTTGCCTCGATCCTCAACTACATGCCCGACACCGCCTGCCATTCGGCCGCGCGTGCGATCTACGAGGCGACGCTAGAGGCGGTATCGGACGGGGTCAGGACCGCCGACCTGGGCGGCCAGTCCAGCACCACCGAGTTCACAGACGAAGTGATTCACAGAGTCAGGACGAAGCTGGACGTCTGGAGCTCTCTGGCCGACATAGCCTCGCCGGCAGTCCCACGCACGTTCCTCGCGCCAGAGCGCGCACGATAGCCCGCCTCCTGACCTCCCCCCGCGGCGGAGGAGATGGCGGGTGTTTCACAACATCGTGGCCCCCGCACAGTGTTCTGGCGTGATTCTCTGATTCCATTGACAGACCGGTTGAGCGACCAGAATGACCAAAACGACCGCAACCACTGAAAGTCATTCAGACAGCGCTGTCATGCAGCAGAGTGTGATCATGTTAGAGCCAATTCGCGACTGGACAAGCGATCCGCGGCCCACAGGAGGTCTGGATCGATCGAGCGACACCGGCGCTCCAGAGCTGGCTCTGGACCTCGGGCGGCAGCTGCATGAGCTGTTCACGGCGGTTGCAAAAGCAGAAGCCAATTGGAGGTTCGACGACCTCCTGGACGTGGCGACCAAGCAACGGCGCGCTCGCGAGCGTTACAGACGCTGGCGGCCCACCGAAGCGGACCGTGCAGGACTAGATGATGATGAGCGAGCGTAAAGCGTCGGACCTGTTCGTGGAGTGCCTGGAAGCCGAAGAAGTCCGCTACGTCTTCGGCATTCCGGGTGAGGAGACCCTGGACTTCAACGAGTCGCTGTCGCGGTCTTCGATATCGTTCGTGCCGGTCCGCCACGAGCAGGGCGGCGCCTACATCGCCGATGTCTACGGTCGCCTGACCGGCCACGCCGGCGTCTGCCTTGGCACTCTCGGCCCTGGCGCCACCAACCTGGTCACTGCCGTCGCCGACGCCTTTCTCGATCGCGCGCCGCTGGTGGCACTCACCGGTCAGGGCGATCTGGAGCGCATGCACAAGGAGTCCCACCAGTACATCGACGTCCCCAGCCTCATGCGCCCGATCACCAAGTGGAACGCCCGCCTGACCCACCCCTTGATCATTCCCGAGGTCGTTCGCAAGGCCTTCAAGATCGCCGAGAGTGAGAAGCCGGGGTCCACTCACATCGAGCTGCCCGAGGACATCATGGCGGCCACAGTGGCGGACAGCGGGCCGCTGGCGCGTCGTGAGCCGCAGCGGGCCGAACCGCCGGCCCGGGAGCTGCTCAAGGCTGCCGAGCTGATTCGCGAGGCGGCCAACCCGATCGCGCTTGCCGGCAACGGGGTGGTCCGCGGAGCCGCAGCACCCGCTCTGCGCGAATTCGCGCGCGCGACCGGAATCCGGGTGGCCGAGACCTTCATGGGGAAAGGGCTACTGGAGCCTACGGACCCTCACAGCCTGGGTCCGGTCGGACTTCAAGCCGGCGACTACCGGATGGCTGGGTTCGACGACGCCGACGTCGTCATCACCATCGGGTACGACCTCGTGGAGCACGCGCCGAAGCACTGGAACCCGAGGCGGGACAAGCGCGTGATCTGCATAGACACGCTGCCCGCCGAGATCGACGCGGACTTCAACCCACAGGTCGAGCTCGTCGGAGACCTGTACCACATCCTGACCCGGCTCGGCGAGGAGTGCCGCAGCATCCCTCAGCGAGGAGGGTCATCGCGCCTCCAGGAGGCGGTACTCGCCCGCTTCGAGCGTTCGAAGCACGATGACAGCTTCCCCATGCAGCCGCCGCGGGCGCTATACGAGATCCGGCAGGCGATGGGCCGCCTCGACATCATGGTCTCGGACGTCGGGCTTCACAAGCTGTGGATCGGCCGGATGTTCCCGGCCTATGAGCCGAACAACGTCCTCATCGCCAACGGCCTCGCCGGCATGGGCTTCGCGGTGCCGGCCGCGATCGCCGCCAAGCTGGTTCATCCCGAGCGAAAGGTCGTCTGCGTCAGCGGCGACGGCGGGTTCCTGATGAACTGCCAGGAGCTGGAGACCGCGGTCCGTCTGCGCACGCCGTTCGTGAGCATCGTCTGGGAGAACGGTCAGTACGGTTCGATCGTCTGGAAGCAGGACAAGCGCTTCGGCCGGCATTTCGGCACCGACTTCGGCAATCCTGACTTCGTCAAGCTCGCCCATGCCTTCGGCATGCCTGCCTGGCGCTGCTCCTCGGTGGCCGAGTTCTCGGAACGCCTGCGTCATGCCCTGACCCTCGAGGAGCCGTCTTTGATCGTCACGCCCATCGACTACTCGCTCGACGTGGCGATCATCGCCGAGCTGGGGGCCGAGACCGTAGCGACATGACTGTCGTTGACAACGAAACGAACGGAGGGAAATCTGCAATGAGCGGGGAGTACGAGAGACGGCCGTGGCTTGGTCGCTATCCAAGCTGGGTACCTCACGATCTGAATCCAGGTATAGCGAATGGCGTCGAGCTCTTTCGCCGTGCAGTGGCGAAGGGAGGCGACCGGCCGGCCCTCCACTATTTCCAGAACACCCTCAGTCACGCCGAGCTCGACCAGTCGTCAGACGCCCTGGCAGCCGCGCTGGTGGCGGAGGGGATCGAGCCTGGTGACCGTGTCGGGGTATATCTGCAGAACGTGCCGCAATATCCGATCGCCATGCTGGCGATCTGGAAGCTGGGCGCCGTGATGGTCTGCCTGAGTCCGATGATGAAGGCCGGCGAGCTCAACTACCAGCTCAAGGACTCGGGTGCGCGGGCCGTGATCGCGCACGAGTCGGCTGTGCACGTTGTTGCCGAGGCTGCACGCCAGACCCAGGCCCACCTGACCATCACTACCTCGGAACTCGACTTCCTGGGCGACAATCCCATCCCCGAGCCTCTCCTCACGTCCTCCCCCCGCGCCCCGGGGGCAGGTAGGTGGGGGGCCACCCACGACTTGCTGGACCTCGTCCACCGTTACGCTGGGAAGTGGACGGGAGGTCCGGCTATTCAACCGGACGACGTCGCAATGATGGTCTACACCTCGGGGACCACTGGCCGTCCGAAGGGCGCCATGTGCACGCACCGTAACGTGGTGTTCAACTCAGAGGTCTACCGGACCTGGATGCAGCTTGGCGATGGCGATGTCATCCTCGGCGGCGCACCGCTTTTTCACGTGTCCGGCCTGGTCGGCCATATGGGCGCAGCGCTGGCTGCGGCTTGCCCGCTCGTCCTCTTCTACCGGTTCGACCCAGAAACCACGCTGACAATGGCGGAGCGGTGGCGGTGCACCTTCACGATAATGGCGATCACCGCTTTCCGTTCTCTATTGAATCACCCCGGCCTCTCCGATTTCGACCTCTCGAGGTTCACCAAGCTCTACAGTGGCGGGGCTCCCGTCTCCGCCGCGACCGTTGAGAGCTTCGAAGCCCGCACCGGCCTCTACATTCGAAACCTCTACGGGCTGACCGAGACCACCTCGCCGTCTCACATAGTCCCGCCCACCATGCGGGCGCCCGTCGAGCCCGAAACGGGCGCCGTCTCGGTTGGCTTACCTGTCCCGAGCACCGTCGTCAAGATCGTCGATCCCGAGACCGGAGCCGACCTGCCTGCCGGCGAACCCGCCGAGCTCTGGACACGAGGACCGGGCGTCGTACCTGGCTACTGGCAGCGCCCCGAGGCCACGGCCGAGGCCTTCACCGACGGCTACCTGCATACGGGCGACGTCGGATTCATGGACCGGTGGGGCTGGTTCTACGTCGTCGACCGTGCCAAGGACATGATCAATGCGTCTGGATTCAAGGTGTGGCCCCGCGAGGTCGAGGACCAACTCCTGCAGCACTCCGAGATCGCCGAGGTGGCCGTGGTCGGAGTGCCGGACGCATACCGATGCGAGACAGTGAAGGCCTTTGTTGTGGCCACCCGCGGCGCCGCGCTGACATCTGACGACGTCATCACCCACGCCAAGCGCGTCATGGCGGCGTACAAGTATCCACGCCAGGTGGAGATCGTCTCCGAGCTACCGAAGACGGAGACCGGAAAGATCCTGCGCCGAGACCTGCGCGCCAGGACCGCCGAGGACCGTACCGAGAGTCGCGAGACCGGACCGACGAGATCATGAAGACGAGATCGGCGGTGCTGTGGGAGCCGGGCCGGACGCGACCTTACGCGGAGAGCCGACCCCTGGCTCTGGAGGAGCTGGACCTGGACGAGCCCGGCCCCGGGGAGGTCCTGGTGAAGGTCGAAGCAGCCGGTCTCTGCCACTCGGATCTCTCTGTGATCGACGGGTCCCGTCCACGGCCAACCCCCATGGTGCTCGGCCACGAGGCGGCCGGCGTGGTCGAGGCCGCGGGGCGGGAGGTCCCCAACCTCAAGGAGGGCGACAAGATCGTCTTCTCCTTCACCCCGATGTGCGGACGCTGCGTCTACTGTCTGTCGGGAAGGCCCGCGCTCTGTGAGAACGGAGCACGCAGCAACGGTGATGGAACGCTGCTCAGCGGGGGAGTCCGCTTCCGGACCGCCTCGGGCCGGCCTGTGCTGCATCACCTGGGCGTGTCCGCCTTCTCCGAACACACCGTGGTTTCCTCCGCCTCCTGCGTGAAGATCGATTCCCAGATACCGCCGGCCACGGCCGCACTTTTCGGCTGCGCACTGATGACCGGAGTGGGGGCCGTCGTAAACACGGCTCAGGCACGTCCAGGTAGGCCGGCGGTCGTGTTCGGTCTGGGAGGCGTCGGGTTGAGCGCGGTGATGGGTGCTGCGCTGGCCGGGTGCAACCCGATAGTGGCGGTCGACCTGCACGACTCCAAGCTCGCGCTAGCCCGCAGCATTGGGGCGACCCATGCCGTCAAGGCTGGTGAGACCGCCGTGGCCGAGATACGCGAGGTCACGGGCGGCGGGGCAGAATACGCCATAGAGTCGGTCGGGAGCGCGGACGTCCTGGCCCAGGCTTACGCCGCCACAAGGCGTGGCGGAAAGACGCTGGCGGTCGGGCTGCCTCACCCCGAGCGGATGCTGCAGCTCCAGGCCGTGTCGATCGTGGCGGAAGAGCGGCAGCTGCTTGGGTCATACATGGGCTCGGCGGTACCGACGCGGGATATTCCGATGATGACGAGCCTCTACGAAGCAGGGAAGCTTCCTGTCGACAGCCTTCTCACAGCCTCCATATCACTGGAGGACGTCAATGGCGCGTTCGACGCGCTCGCCGAAGGCCGGGTCGTGCGTCAAGTGATGACGTTTTGAGTACAGAACGCTCCTGGTCTGAGACCTTCCGTAGATTCTTTGGCGTTCCCACCAAAAGGAGTTCTCAAGATGGGCGCATTGCAATACAGCCTTGTGAAGCGTGCCCTGGCGCCGGCGAACCTGACGACGGTCGGACAGTACATGTTCTGGCTGATGTTCCGCAACATCGCGTCGGACGGGCTGGTGTTCGAGGACCCTGTGAACGCGGGCGTCCTGTCGCAGCCCGGGTGCGTGCTCGCCTCACCGTCGTGGGAAAACAGCGCCACCCACGTGCGACAGGACTACGTCTACAACTGGACCCGCGACGCCGCGATCGTCGCGATCGAGTTGGCGGCTGGCTCGCTCCCCACTAGCCAACCGCTGATCGACTATGTGCAGTTCGCACAGTCGTGCCAGAACTCGGCCATCAACCTGGGTCACTTCGATCGTGCGTCGTTCTTGATCAATGGCACTCCGCGGGCTTGGACCGACCAGACCGACGGGCCGGCCTTGCAGACACTGGCGATCCTGCAGCTGTTCGGCCAGCTCGACGCGCCGACGCAGACCGTGGCAAAAGCCGTGATCTCAGCAAACCTGAACTTCCTGCAGAACGCCTATCAAGGTGAGACTTTCAACCTGTGGGAGGAGGAGTACGGCGCCTCGTTCTTCGCTCGCTCAGTGCAGCTGAAGTGCTTTCAGGCGATCGCGACCAACAACCTTGGGATCCCGGTCCCAGGCTGGCTGAGCACCGCCGTACCTTGGCTCGCAAACGCCATCGCAAGCCACTGGAATGGCCAGTACTACCGGTCGCTGCTGCCTGTCCCGACGGACTTTCGAGCCCCGTACGACCCCAACATCGACATCGTCGCAGCGGCGATCTACGGCGCCCTAGCGCCCACCGACACCAAGCTCCTCGCGACCGCCGCGCTGCTGCGCAGCCAGTGGGCCGACCCGGCCTCGAAGTACTTTTACCCGATCAACGGGGCCGACCAGCAACGCGGCATCGGTCCCATCCTCGGGCGCTATCCGGGAGACATGTACGATGGTGACACCGACGCGCAGGTGGGTGACCACCCGTGGGCCCTGTCCACTGCCAACTTCGCCGAGCTCTACTACCGGCTGGCGAAGCAGATCGCCAATGCCGGAACGGTTCCGCTCGACAGTCTCTCGGCCAGCTTCTTCAGCCAAATCGGCATCAACGCTTCGACCACCCCGGCCGCGGCCGCAGCAGCGCTGCAGACCGCCGGCGACCAGATGCTACAGGCGGTCGTGTTTCACAGCGATCATCTCGAGCTCAGCGAGCAATTTGACGCTTCGTCCGGCTACGAGAAGAGCGTCCGCAACCTGTCCTGGAGTTACGCCTCCTTCCTGTCGGCGGTCCGCGCCAAGAATGCCACCTAAGCCCGGATCCACCGATTCGGGCTAAGAGAGTCCTTTCCTCGCGCAGGGATGCACACGACGCGTTCGAGCATCTCCGGGCCTCACCGCAGCGTGGGGTCGAGAAGGATCGCAGTGAGCTGAATCTATCTAGGGACCGCCTGTGCGGCAAACGTTCCCAGAAACGTCGTCGTCCTCGTTCGATTGGAGGAGAACGCATACGTCCGCGCGGACGGCGACATCGCCATCGAGGCGCACCAGTCTCAGGGCATGGACATCAGCAGACCGTCCAGAGACGTGTCGAACAGAAACAGTCGATGGATCGTGGCCGCTGCGCTTATGCTTGCGGTGATCGGACTTGCCGCCGGTTGCGGCACGTCCCCCTCAGCAGCACCAACCACGTCCCCCTCGGCAACAGCCACGTCCTCATCCAACGCTCGGTCTGGACCGGCCGCAGGGGGAGCAGCCGGCACGGTCGGCAGCGTGTCCACGACAAGCTTCACAATGTCGACAGCAGCGGGTCAGAAGGTGACCGTCGACGAGGCGTCCTCTACGACATACCAGAAGGGGACGAGCTCGACCTCGGCGAGTGCCATTACAACAGGCGAAACCGTCCTCGTACTTGGGACGACCAGCGGAACGACCATCACGGCCATGCAGGTCGTCGCGCAACCGACTGGCAACTACGGATCTGCGGCTTCCTCGGCGGCAGGGGTGATCCCCTTCGAGCGCGGTGCACCGAGCACGGCAAAGCAGATTGGTCAGATCCCGGCGAACTACAGTCAGGGGTCGGGGACGGTCGTCAGCGGAACGACAGCGAATCAGGCGACGGAAGCTGCGCTGCTCGCCTACCCGGGGGGCGTCGTCGACCGTGTTGTGAAGCTGAGCAACGGCGAGTACGAGGTCCACTACATCGGCGTCAACTGGCCGCACCACGTCTTCGTCAACCAGGACTTCACGGTCGTCGGCGCCGACTAGCCGTCGCGGTGGGGCATACATGCGCGCCCTCATGCCATTCAGCGGGTCGAACGGGCGTTCGCCGAGGTGCTATGGAGCGACTGCGAAGGCTTCTCGGGACCCGTGGCACAAATATGGCACATGAGGGCGTTGATGGCACGAATGGGTGACGTGGTATCAACGGTCCAAGAGGGCCGATTCCGAATACGAGGCCCAGCGGAGAGGGTGGGATTCGAACCCACGATAGGGTTGCCCCTATAACGGTTTTCGAGACCGTCGCCTTCAACCGGGCTCGGCCACCTCTCCGGTAGCTTCGATGCGAAGATTTGGCGGTCCCGACCGGATTCGAACCGGCGATCTCGGCCTTGACAGGGCCGCGTGCTTGGCCAGACTGCACCACGGGACCGACGGCTCAGAAGTTTACAGGCTGCCGAACCTGGATCGGCGCGGAGGCGCCTCGCGTAACTCCCCCTCTTCATGCCGCGTTGCATCATGCGGCTGGTTTGTTAACTCTGCTATCACTATGCCCCTTGGTACCCCTTCCGGATATCCCTCTGCGGAGGCTCATATGAGCCAGAGCCGCAATCCGCGCCGGACCCGCCGGGCCTCGGCGTACGAGCCCCCGAGCCCCGGCTACAGGGCCACTGGCGGCGGTTCCTCACCAGGTCCGCAGTACGGCTACAGGCCCCCTCCACAACCGCCACCCGGCCAGAAGCCGCGAGGCGGCGGGAAGCCACCCGGGGGCAGGCCACCAGGTTCTGGCGGCCGCCGGCCCGCAAGCCGCTTCAGGCGATGGTTTCCCTGGCTGGCGGGTGCCCTGGCGCTGCTCATCTCGGGTCTGGTCGGCTACGTCCTCCTGACGCTCAAGGACCTCCCGGATCCGGGCCAGCAAGCCGCCTTCGCCCGCTCCATCGTGATCTACGACCGGAAAGGCCGTGAGATCCAGCAGGTGAACCAGCAGGGCCAGTACTACCACGACGTACGCCTGGGCGTGATGGGCAAATGGGCCCCCGCCGCCACCCTGGCCGCGGAGGACCGCAACTTCTATCACCACGGCGCCATCGACTACGGCGCGACGGCCAGGGCGGCGTTCGAGGACGTCACGCGCCGCCAGTACGCCCAGGGGGGCAGCACGATCACCCAGCAGCTTGTGAAGATCCAGGTCCTCACGCTCCAGAAGTCGATCTTCAGAAAGATGCAGGAGGCGCTCCTGGCCACGGCGCTGGAACAGCGGTACTCCAAGGACCAGATCCTGGACATGTACCTGAACCGCGTCTTCTACGGCCACAACGCGTACGGGATCGGTGCCGCCACCAAGGTCTACTTCGGCGCCGGCAAGGAGCCCAAGGACCTCAACCCGGCCCAGGCCGCCTTCCTGGCCGGCGTTTTGAACGGTCCCAGCTACTACGACCCCCAGCTCCACTACGACCGGGCCAAGGCGCGGCAGCTCTACGTGCTGGACGGGATGGTCAAGACGGGAGCCCTGACCGCGACCGAGGCGCAGCAGGCGGCACAGGAGGACATCAGGGCCGAGTTGAAGTTCGACCAGAGCCTCCTCAAGAGCCGGGCGCCCCACTTCGTCCAGTACGTACTCGGAAAGCTCGAGGAGACGCTGGGCGCGGACACCGTGCAGCACGGCGGATTCTCCGTGTACACAACCCTCGACTTGGACCTGCAGGACCTGGCCCAGAACTCCGTCAGCAACGGCGTCGGCAGGCTGAAAAGCAGGGGCATCAACAACGGGGACCTTCTGGCGGCCCGTCCTGACACAGGGGAGATCCTCGCCTGGGTCGGCTCGGCCGACTTCTACAACAACAGCATCGGCGGTCAGGTCGACGTGATCCAGTCCCCCCGCCAACCCGGATCCTCCTTCAAGCCCTACGTCTTCGAGTCCGCGATCAAGGACAGGAAGATCACTCTGGCAACCACCCTCCAGGACAAGCCCACCGACTTCAACGGCTTCAAGCCGGGGGACTTCGACAACCGCTTCATGGGAGACATCAGCGCGCGCCGCTCCCTTCTCCTCTCCAGAAACGTGCCGGCGGTCCAGGTGGCGCAGATGGAGGGCATCGACAACGTCATCAGGACGGCTCAGTCGATGGGGGTCAAGAGCAAGTTGCAACCGGTCCTCCCGACCGCCATCGGCGGCTCGGAGGTGACCATGCTGGAGCACCTCCAGGGGTACCAGACCTTCGCCAATCAGGGCACCGAGGTCCCGCTGCTTGCCATCTCGAAGATCACTGACGCCCAGGGCTACACGCTCTTCTCCGTGCAGCCAGGCAAGCAGCCGAACATCACCACTCCACTGACCCCGGCCGAGGCGTACCTGGTCACCGACACGCTGAAGGGATACCCGCAGCAGTGGAGCCTGGGCTGGCGGCGAACCATGGCGGGCAAGTCGGGGACGACCGGTGGGAGCGCGACAGGCGTGCACGGGGACGCGTGGATGATGGCCTACAACC
The DNA here is from genome assembly GCA_955652675.1 of Candidatus Dormiibacterota bacterium. Lineage (GTDB taxonomy): Bacteria > Chloroflexota > Dormibacteria > Dormibacterales > Dormibacteraceae > Nephthysia. The sequence continues at coordinate 211 of CATPBP010000119.1, read as the reverse complement.
CGAACATCGTGGTGGGGACCTGGGCCGGCAACACCGGAGCCAATGGAGGCGGAGGTTCGATCAGTGCCTTCGGCACCGAGGTAGGGCAGCAGGTCCTGGCCCCCTTCATCAACGGGCTGCCCGCCAACATGCGCGACTGGTACAAGCAGCCGGACGGGATCGTGAGCGGAACCGGCTGCGCCGGGAGGAGCAGTGGCCGGGAGATCTTCCT
>CATPBP010000118.1 GCA_955652675.1 Candidatus Dormiibacterota bacterium | reverse complement strand
GTGAGCCAGCAGTTGCACAAGCCATGGCGCTTTAGCTTCGCGTCTGCTGTAGCCATGGAGGCCTCACACCATCACATCACCGCCGTTGGGGTTCAGCGTCGAGCCCTGGTAGTAGCAACGCTCGCCCGCCAGCAGTAGCGCGGTTGGTGCGATGTCCTCCACGCTGCCCACTCGCCCGAGCGGGATCTCTGCCAGCTTGCGGGCCCTCCGCTCCTCGGGCAGTGCACGCCACAACTCTGTCTCGAGTGGACCGGGAGCGATCGCGTTGACCAGGATGTTGTGGGGAGAGACCTCGTAAGCCAGCGCCCGCGTGAAGCCGATGACACCTGCCTTCGCGGCCGTGTAGTGGGCCATCGTGGCAGCACCCTTGTGCGCCAGCTGAGAACTGATGTTGATGATGCGGCCGTAGTGGTTCCTGATCATCGGCGCAAGGACCGCGCGGGTGCAGAGGACACGCTGCGCAGGTTGACGCGGATCATCTCGTCCCACATTTCGACCGGCATCTCCGCGATCTCGGCCGTGGTGTCCATGCCGGCATTGTTCACTAGGATCTGCACATCACCTAGCTCGGAAGCGACCCGGCCGAAAGCTCTCTCGACATCCCCTGGGTCGCCGACGCCGGCCTGAATTCCGACAGCGCGCATGCCCCCGCCACCCAATCGCTGCGCGGCCACTTCCGCGCCGTGGCCGTCCAGGTCCAAGATAGCAACGTCCGCACCCTGCTCCGCAAAGCGCTCAGCGATGGCGAAGCCCAGCCCGCGGGCGCCGCCCGTTATGACAGAGGCCCTCCCACTCAGTGTCCCGATGTCAAGCCCTCCGCCTTCAGCTCTGAGTAGCATGATGTCCGGCGGCGAACCGGAAGCTTCCCTGTCCGGGAACGCCCACCAGCTCGAAGGCTTGCTCGATCTGCATCCGGTCGGCTCCAGTCATAAGCAGCAAGGTGAGCAGTACGCGCGACTTGAGGCCGTCGAGGGCGCCGGCGGGGATGAGGCCCCGCGCCAGCAGGTCCTTCTCCGAACCCGGGAAGCCGTAGGTGGTCCTAAGCAGCTCGCCGCTGCCGGTGCGCGAACTGAGCACGACAGGCATCGCCTGCGCCAGCCGCTGCAGCGGCTCAACGGTTGCACTGGGCAGATGGCCGCCGCCCTGGGCTTCGACCACAAGACCGCGATAACCGAGCTGCTCGATCACACTGACCAGGCGTCCGTCGTCACCCTGGACGCTTTTGAGCAGCGCGACCTCGGCATCGGGCTGGGCCGGTGGCGAGACTTCGACATGGTGCCGTTCCACCGGGCGGACGGCGATCCGGACCTGGCCCTCGGCTATCCAGCCAATTGGTCCCGTGAGGGGCGAGCTGAACGTAGCCGGGTTCGACGTGTGCTTCTTCTGTACAAAGCGAGCCGCGTGAACCTCATCGTTGAGCACAGCCAGACACCCCAAACCCCTGGCGGCCTCGCTGGTGGCCGTCTGGACCGCAGCGAGAAGGTTGGCCGGCCCGTCGGCGCCCGGCAGGCTGGGGTTGCGCATGGCGGCCGTGAGGACGACGGGCGCCTCCCCGTCAACAAGAAGATCGAGGGCAAAGGCCGTCTCCTCCAGCGAGTCAGTGCCCTGCGTCACCACCGCGCCCCGGGCGCCGGCCGCGATTCGGTTGGCGATCGCGGCCGCCAACTCGACCAGGTCCGCCGCTCGCAGCTCGGGCGAGGGTACCTGGCGGAATGTGGTGGCCTCGAGCCGGGCCACGCCGCTCAGCTGGGGAACGGCGCCGAGGAGATCCTGGGCACTCAGGCTGGGAATCGCGCCTGCCGTTCCCTGAACAGGCGAGGCGATGGTGCCACCGGTCGAGAAGACCGCCACTGTCGGCAGAGCCGCCATGCTCATCCCTCTCCTCCTTTCTCTTCGTTCCTTGGCAGGGCTGGCGATTAGGTCAGGACCCGGCACAGGAAGTCAGCAGCCAGCCGCCAGTCCAGCCCCAGCACCTCCTCGGTAAGGCTCCCGCAGCAGTCCCCGACCTTGGCGCGCAGCTCCTCCAGACCCGGCGGCCGGGAGGGCGCTCCGGGAGGCGCTGCCAGGCGAATGTCTGGCGGCTGCCGTCGCTAAACGTCAACTCCGCCCTCGAACTACCTATCGAGAAGGCCCTCGGCTCCCGGCCGTGCCTCCACCTCCACCCTTCCCGCCAGCCCGACTGCCTTCGGGCGCTGCACTGCGTCATCCGTGAAGGTGGCGAAGCCGACGGGACGGTCGAGGAGAGCCGCCGCCAAGCCATACTCGCCGCTGAACTTCCTTTCCAGCCCCTCTGCGGACGGTGATTAATCAGGGGCTGGAGAGCCGCGGCCGGCGTGACGCAGCGTATCTTCGCCACCATCTCAGGCTCGAGGTCAAGCGAGGCCAGTGCAGCGATGGGCCGCTGTAGGGCGTAGCAGCACGGATAGACCTTGATGGCCAGGCCGCCAGGGACAGCCGAGGTATCCGGCAGGAGACCCTCAGGGTTTCCACCAACAAGCAGCACCCACTGCTCGAGGGCGGTCGCGAACTCGCGTTCCTCGAGTCCCAGCGCGATACGAGCAGCTACCGCCGCAGCCGGTGCTCCCGAGGTGCACGTGGCGGGCCAGCCGAGCTGGTAGTGATTCCAACCCAGCAGAGTTCCCAGGCGAGCCATCACTCCAGCTCCAGGCAGGTAGGCTTCGGCGCCACCGGCGGCAAGCGTGGCAGATGCGCAGACCACGCTGATACGTGCGGTGGAGGCCATGTGCAGGTCGTAGTCGAGGGCGTGCGCGGCGGTTGCCCAGCGGGTGGCTTCGGACAAGCCCCGCGCCGCCTGGGTGACTGGCTCCTGCCGCGCGGCCACTGCCACGGCAACGGTGTCCAGGAGCGACCGCCGCGCCAGCTCCTGATCCTTAGCGTCTGGCCTTAACCGACCTGCCCAGGCCGCAAGGGCATCGGCGAGCTCGCCGGCCGTTCTAGTTGCTGACATTCGCATCGACCGGCTGGCCTCCTCCTAAGCACTGGAAAGCGTTCAGGGAACGGACGATCGACTGTGGGTCGAGCTTCCGGGTGATGAACACCAGCCGGGAGCTCTCGTCCTCGGCGGGCCATCGCTCCAGGTGCTCGGGGGGATGGAGCACGTGCTGGACGCCGTTGAGCACCACGGCTCCCACCTCCCTGGCGTTGATCAGGCCCTTGACCCGCAGCACATCCTCGCCGCGAGCGTGGAGAAGCATGCTGAGCCAGATCGTGAAGGCCACCCAATCCAGCGGCTGGTCGAGGCGGAGGCATAAAGATCGCGTTTCGGTGGGCGGTGAGCTGCTGTTTGCCTTGTAAAGCTCGCGCTCCGGCTCGGCGGACAATCCGCTCCCCCACCCTTCCCGCAGTGAGGAGGGAGAGGCGCCATCGCCGAATAGCCGGCCGCCGGCCAACTCCCCGAAGACCGCGCTTGTGATCCTCGCCATCGGGTTGATGGTGCGCAGCCGATGCACCAGCTTCTCCAGCTCGTCGGGCTCTGCCATATCCACCTTGGTCAGGACCAGCTGGTCTGCGACCGTCGCCTGCTTTCGAGACTCCTCGTGGAGATCCAGCTGCAGCTGCCCGTTGACAGCGTCCACGGTCGCCACGATGCCGTCGACGAAAAAGTGATGCTGCAGGACCGGATCGGTCACCAGCGTAAAGAGAATCGGAGCGGGATCGGCGAGTCCGCTGGTTTCGATAAGCACGCGGCGGAGCTTCCGTATCGGCCCGCGCTCGTCCAGGTCGAGCAGGTCCCTCATGACCCGGACGAGGTCGTCCCGCCGGTTACAGCACACGCAACCTCCGCTCACCAACACGGTCTGCTCCCCTACCTGGCGGACCAGGTGGTGGTCGAGAGCGACCTCGCCGAACTCATTGATCACCACGGCGATGCCTTTGCTGCCTTCGTCAGCGAGAACGCGCCGCAGCAGGGTCGTCTTGCCGGAACCCAGAAAGCCGCCGATGACCGTAACCGGGCAGCGGTTGGCCCTTGCGTCACTCATGCTGCGCCCTGCCCTTTTTGCTTGGCCTCCAGCGCACAGAGGAGTCCGGGATCGAGCGGATCGAGCGGCCGTCCGGCCATCCGCTGGGCTGCCGGCCAGAGCTGGCCCAGGTTCTGGACCAGCTCTGAAGCTCCCTTTCGATTCGCCAGCACATAACTGGTAGCACTCCAGTCGTCGTCGAACTGGAGACCATAGTGTTCAAGGACCTGCTTCACGATCCGTGTGCGGTGAAAGCGGTCCCGCCGCCGCCCAAGCTCTGTGCCGAGGCCGCCGGTGGCGCCAGCGTCGAACCGGCGCTCGGCCCAATGCAGTTCCGTAACGAGCTGCCCGCATAGAACGCACAAAGCTGATTTGACCTCCTCAGCGCGGCTCATTCTTGGGGCCTGCCTGCTCGGAGAGAGGGGCCGTCAAAGGCCCGTCCTGCCGACAGGCTGGACGTCTTAGGGGGCAGCCGCCCCCGCTGCGGAACTGAGCGGCAACCGCCGTCTGAAGTCCTCGGCGATCTCCTCCATCGTCATCCACCTGACCCCTTCTTTGCTGTTGATGTACTCGATCAACCGCTCCAGCATCAGCAGCACCTGGGGCCGGCCGCTGACGTCGGGGTGGATGGTAAACGGGAAGATGCCGTAGTCCATCTCACGGTAGACCCAGTCGAACTCGTCACGCCACATTGCTTCGATATCGCGCGGGTTCACGAAACCGTGGCTGTTTGGCGACTTCTTGATGAACATCATGGGCGGCAGGTCATCCACGTACCAGTTCCCGCCGATCTCGACGAGGTCAATCTCCTGACCGCGCACCAGCGGCTTCATCCATTCGCTGGCCTCCTTGGAGTAGTCGATCTTGGTCCAAGTGTCGCCCACGCGCGCGTAGAAGGGCAGGAAGTCGTTGTAGGCCTGGCTGTGGTCGTACCTGAAGCCGTACTTGAGGAGCAGCTCGGCGGTCACGCTGGACATCTCCCACCATGGGGCGACGTTGCCACGGGGTGGTTTTCCGGCGAGGTCCTCGATCAGTGCCACGGACTTCTTTAGGACGTCCTCCTCCTGCTTCGGAGTCATGGCGATCGGGTTCTCGTGGGAGTAGCCGTGAGCTCCGATCTCATGTCCGGCATCAGCGACCATCCGGGTCTGCTCAGGGAAGGTCTCGATCGAATGGCCGGGGATAAACCAGCTGGTCTTGATGCTGTACTTGTCGAAAAGCTTCAGCAGCCGCGGGGTGCCCACTTCGCCGGCGAACATGCCCCGTTGGATATCTGAGGGCGAGTCCTCACCGCCGTAGGATCCGAGCCAGCCGGCGACCGCGTCGACGTCCACGCCGAATGCGCACTGGATTTCCTTCGCCATCTGTCAACCTCCTCTCAGATCGTGCCGGCGAACACTCAATGTCCTTCGTCGGTCATGTCGAAGCTGCCGTCATGGCGGGAGCGACAAGCCCGTCCACATACGCGACGACCTCCTCCAGTCCAACCACCTCCGCGTACTTTGAGTCCATGTCGAAAAGGTTGGCCTCGTGCGGGCCACGCGCCCGGTCTGCGACGCATTCGCGTACCACGAAGGTCGGATACCCGCACTGGAGCGAGTCGACGACGGAGGCACGGATGCAGCCCGAGGTGGTGGCGCTCGTGACGATGACGGTATCCACCTTCTCCGCAGCCAGCTGGCTGGCCAGGTGGGTGCCGAAGAAGGCCGAGGCGCCTCGCTTGTAGATGACCACCTCCTCGTCGCGCCGTCCCAAGCGAGGGTCTATCTCAACCCACCGGCTGCCCACCTTCAGTTCTCCCAAGGTGGGCACCTTCTGAAGCCACACCCCGCCGTCCTTCAAGCTGCCTTCGTAGGCGATGCTGGTGAAGAGGATGGGTATGCCCTTGTCCCGCGCCCGGTCCAGAAGTGTCCGCGTCTTCTCGACCTCGGCAGTCATGTCGCTACCCAACGGGCAGGCTTCGTCCGTGAAGCCGCAGCTGAAATCGACCACCAGGACGGCCGGGCGAGCGCCTGGCGTCAGCCGGCCTCGAAACCCAGATCGCTCATAGAGGTCCCGGTCTTCTTCACTCATTTCTCAATCCACCTGCAGCCCAGAGCGAGAGGCGACCCCAGATCCCTAGGTTGCGATTCCTTCCAGGCTCTGGCCAGGAGGAATGCGATGAGCGCCAAGAAGCACCAGCCCGGATATGAAGATGGGGAGGGCCCCGCCAAACAGGGCGGCCGCCGAGACGGACAGGCCGGCTGCCTGCAGAACCGTGAAGAGCGACGCTCCGAGGATGGCTCCGATGGGTCCCATGGCGTTGATGAAGGCGGCGCCCGTACCCCGGGAGCGGGTCGGGTAGGACTCCCCTATGTAGCCGAACAGAGCGGAGTAGGGACCGATCACGAAGAAGAGCCCAACCATGTAGGCGATCAGGACGGCGACGTTGTTGTTTGCGAACAGGAGCATCACAGCGAAGGAGAGGCCGGACAGGATCCAGCCGGCGGCGATCGTCTCCCGGCGACCGATCCTGTCCCCGACATAGCCGTGCACCAGGTAACCAATGTAGGCCAGTGCGTTCGACGCGATCAGGAACAGCAGGGCGTTGGCGATGGAGACGTGCTTGCCGGAGACCAGGACCGTGGTGGCGAGTACGACCAGGACCTCGATGCCGATCCAGTTGAGCAGGAAGGACAGGCCCAGGAAGATTGTGTGCGTCCGCTCATCCGCATAAAAGAGCTGCAGGTAGCTGAAGTGCTGAGCCTTCTCCGTGTCCACGCCGTGGGTCTCGCCGAAGGTCTTGGCCTCCTGCGCCTTGCCCAGCCTGATCAGCCTGCGAACCTCCTTGGCGGCCTCGAAGCGCGGTGACTCGCGAAGCTTGGTGGCCAGGATGGTGATCAGGATGATGGGAAAGGTGGCGATGAGGAACACGCCGCGCCAGCCAACAAAAGGCAGCAGCACCGCGGCCGCCGCAGCGGCGAAGAGCACGCCGATGGGCCAGCCACCCTGGACGAAGCTGTAGAGAAAGCCACGGTTCTTGGCCCCGTAAAGCTCCGATAGATAGGTGGTGTTGACGGCCTGCTCGGAATAGCCGAAGCCGGAGAGAGCGCGGACGATAACGAGGTAAAGCGGGTTGAACGTGAACGCCGCCAAGCCCGAGCTGAGAGCTGCGCCCCCGGTGGTCAGGACCAGGGCGGTGCGGCGGCCCAGGTAGTCGGTCATGGGACCGACCGTTATGGCGACGAGAAACGTGCCGACGCCGACCCAGGTGGCGATGAACGTGCTGAACGCGGTCGACCAGCCGAAGTCCTTTGCGATCAGCGGCAGCAGGGTGCCGAACAGAATGAAGTCGTAGACCGAGAGCATCCAGGCCAGGAAGGCCACGATAGATGCGTAGACGACTTGCGACTGGCTTACCGCTGGAATCAAAAGTGGTCTTTCAGTAGCGGCGTCCGCCATACGAATCACCTCCCTCACAACGATTCTTCCAGCTGCCTCACCCGTGTCGGCAACTGGGCCACGATGGCAACGGGTTTGACGGTTCTTATCGGTCCTCTGGCATCATCTCCTCTCCGGCTTCGAAAGAGTCGACAGGCCGAATTCCTGGTTTGAGGGTGTCTGCGCACGGTCAGTGAAGCCTCGTCACGACTCGTCTGACGGCCCCCGGGCCGACCCCAAATGCATCTGAGACCTCCCGATTTATGGCACCTTCTACGGTGCCACGGTCTGATTATCAGGTAATCAGTTTTCTATAGCAAATCGCTACGATCGATGATGGGTAACGGCGATGGCAGGTTGCCTGGCCATGCGCGATCCAGGCGCCCGGATCGGGGGATGCCGGGGGCGCGGACAGGCACCCGAGCTGAGGAGATCACAGGATGACGGTTAAGGAAGGCTGGCGGGGGCGCTTCTTTGAAGACTTCGAGGTCGGCGACGTCTATCCGCACCCTCTGGGACGCACGGTCACCACCACGGACAACATCTGGTTCACACTGCTCACGCAGAACACCGCCCCTATCCACTTCGACCACCACTACGCCCGTCAGACGGAGTTTGGCAAGCCCCTCGTCGACTCCACCTTCATTCTGGCCCTGGCCACGGGGCAGAGCGTCACCGACGTCTCCCAGAACGTGATGGCGAACCTGGGCTGGGATGAGGTGAAGCTGCCGAACCCCGTCTTCGAGGGGGACACCCTTTACTCTCAGTCCGAGGTCCTGGACAAACGCGAGTCGAAGTCGCGGACCAACGTCGGCATCGTCACGGTGAGGACCACCGGCTTCAACCAGGACGGGAAGGTGGTGATCACCTTCAAGCGCACGCTGATGGTCTACAAGCGAGGCCAGGCCCCGACGATTGCCCGCCTGGCACCCCAGGAGGCAGGAGTATGAGCACGAGGCAGGCGGTGGCAGACCAGGAGCTCTCGCAGGACCTCCGGCAAGCAGTGCGCGAGCTGTGCCGTCGCTTTCCGGAGAGCTACTGGGCGCAGCTGGACAGGGAGCGTGCCTACCCCGAGGAATTCGTCAAAGCGATGACGGAGGCGCGCTACCTGGCGGCGCTCATCCCGGAGAAGTACGGAGGGCTGGGCCTCTCGCTGACCGAGGCTTCAATCATCCTCGAGGAGGTCAACCGTTCCGGCGGCAACGCGCAGCCGGCGCATGCCCAGATGTATGTCATGGGCGCGCTGCTCCGGCATGGCTCGGAGGAGCAGAAGCGAGAGCTGTTGCCGAGGATTGCCTCAGGGGATGTCCGGCTGCAGGCCTTCGGCGTGACCGAGCCGGTGGCCGGCACGGACACCACCGCCCTCACCACCACCGCCTTGCCCAGCGACGGCGGCTACGTCGTCAACGGCAGGAAGATCTTCATCTCACGCGTCCAGCACTCCGACCTGCTGCTCCTGCTGGCGCGCACAACTCCAATCGAGCAGGTTCGCAGGAAGACGGAAGGCCTCTCGATGTTCCTGGTCGACCTTCGCCAGGCCGTCTCCAACGGGCTGACCGTAACGCCGATTCCGATCATGATCAACAACGAGACCAACGAACTGCTGTTCGAAAACCTGGAGATCCCGGCGAGCAGCCTGGTTGGCCAGGAAGGGAAGGGCTTCAGGTACGTCCTCGACGGCATGAATGCGGAGCGCATCCTGATCGCCTCCGAGTGCATTGGAGATGGGCGCTGGTTCGTGGAGAAGGCCGTGGCCCGGGCTCAGGAGCGCGAGGTCTTCGGCCGCCCGATCGGGAAGAACCAGGGCATCCAGTTCCCCATAGCCCGCGCCCACGTAGGTGTTGAAGCGGCGGAGTTGATGCGCACCAGGGCGGCCGAGCTGTTCGACCGCGGCCAGCCCTGCGGGGCGCAAGCCAACATGGCGCTGCTGCTGGCCGCCGAGGCCTCCTGGCAGGCCGCCAACGCGGCCATGCAGACCTACGGTGGCTACAGCTTTGCATCCAGCTACCAGATCGAGCGCAAGTTCCGCGAGACGCGGCTTTTCCAGGTGGCCCCGATCTCCACCAACCTGATCCTGACGCATATCGGGGAGCACGTCCTGGGTCTTCCCCGCTCGTACTGATGCTCCCACTCGAGGGCGTCGCTGTCGTCTCCCTGGAGCAGGCGATCGCGGCTCCGTTCGCCACCCGCCAGCTGGCGGACCTGGGCGCGCGCGCTGGCCTGAGACGCGTGCTGCCGCGAACGGTGGGCCGTTTTGTGTTGCCTCGCAGCTCAAACCTGCTCAAGCCTCTGGCCGCCCAAGTGCAGGTCGGAAGGAGTGAGGGGTTGGGACACTCGGGAGAAGAAGACGAGCCCCGGCCCTGGGCGCGACTCGCGATCCGTGATGCCGCGGCGCGTGGATTCGGCTCTGAACACTGCCGTTTGCTGGTCGGACTCGGCGAAAAGCCAGCTGGGTGCTCAGTATGCAGGGCACGACGCTGAGTAGCCGAAAGCCTACATACCCGCCACATGCCCACCACCAACCGATCGCCTTCGTAGAAATGGACCGGCCGAGCGAGCCAGATCTGGGCCCAGACGGCCTGAAGGTGCGGCCCCTCGATCCGCACCGCGGCCGCCGCGAGATCCAGGATTCTGCGGCGGGACACTGATGCTGCGGGCGATCGTCACTCGGGCACGGATCATTTCCTTCCCCCGGCCACGGGCCGGAGCTGAGCGGGCCGAGCCACTGCGGAAAAGTTGAGCGCAGCGTAGATGGCGGCACCAAGAGCGGCGCCAATGAACCAGGAGAAGGCTGCGAGGCCACTCAAGGCTGGGACCAGAGCAATCACGATCGAGATCGCCGCCGCAGGTAGGAACGCGACCAGGGCCTTCGGGTTGACGCCGCCCGTGTACCAGTACGGCTTGCTCTCTCCCTCCTGAAACAACGCCTCGACGTTGACCTGCTGCCGGCGGACCAAGAAGTAGTCGGTAAAGATGATGCCGAAGAGTGGACCCAGCAGTGCACCCAGCCCCCCCAGGAAGTAGTTAACGGCCACCGGGTTGGCGAAGATGCGCCAAGGCATCACGAGGATGGAGACGACAGCCGCGATCAGCCCGCCGCGCTTGAAGTTGATGTACTTCGGCATCGCGTTGGCGAGGTCATAGGCGGGCGAGACGAAGTTGGCGACAATGTTGATCCCGATCGTGGCGACTGTGAATGTGACCGCTCCCAGGATGAGGATCGCGGTGTTCGGAACCCTGGCAACTATCTCGACCGGATCGAAGATCGCCTTGCCATAGACTGCGATCGTGCCCGCCGTCACCACTACCGACACGATGGCGAAGGCCGTGAAATTGATCGGCAAGCCGAAGAAGTTGGCGACGATCACCGTCTTCCGGTCAGGGGCAAAGCGGGAGAAGTCGCAGAAGTTGAGCATCAAGGTGGAGAAGTAAGCCACGACCAGCGAGGCTGCGGTGAAGAACATTAGCGTCGATTGACCCAGGTCGAGCGACTTCGACGGCAGGTTAAGGTTGATCCGGCCGGCGGCCGCGATGATCATCCAGGCCATCAGAGCCAGCATCACGACCCAGACCAGAGGGCCGGCCAGGTCCTGGTAATGGCGAATGCTCTCCATACCGCGCTGGAGCACCAGCAGCTGCAGTCCCCAGATGATCAGGAAGCAGATCCAACCCAGGTACGACAATCCCAGGAGGTCGCTCCTCGTCAGCGGCTCCAGCTGAGGAAAGATCCGCAGCGTCAGCACCACGACGGCGACCGAAGCCAAGTAGGTCTGGATGCCGTACCAGGCGATGGCGATCACCGCCCGGATCAGAGCCGGGATGTTGGCGCCGAAGACACCAAAGCTGATCCGGGCCAGCACGGGATAAGGCACGCCGTTCTTCTGGCCGGCGATGCCTGTGAGGTTCATGCCCAGGTAGGCAAGGAAGATTCCTAGCACCAGGGCGACCAGCACCTGCCAGGCGGCCAGGCCCAGGAAGAACAGGCCGGCAGCGAAAGTGTAGCCGCCGATGCTGTGGATGTCTGACATCCACATCGCAAACAGGTCGAAGAACTTCCAGGTACGCTCCTTGGCCGGTGCTAGGTCCTCGTTGAGCAGGCGCGGGCTCGCACCCGGGATCGAGGTCGTCGTCGCTACTTCGCTCATCTGGTTCCCACCTCCTCGATGTCACACCGTTGCCAGCGCCGTGTTCAACTGTTGCTGGGCCAGCAGCTCGAGGAACCGGCTCAGCAGGTCGATGGCGACACCCACGCCTCTATCGTCACTGATATCGTCACTGACTCCGCAGGCTTGTGGCTGACGCCTCCCTTGCAGCGCACGAAGAGCATCGCCAAGTCGGTCAGAGCCGATGGCGGAATGGGCGCGAACGCTCGGTTTCGAGATGGTATGCGCCGGTCGCGGCACCGTCCTCTTCGCCGACGACCACCACGCGACGCCGGAGAAATACCTCGACATGGCGGCGCGCAACCGGATGAACCCGAAGATGTACACCGAGTTCCGGGACGGCACCAAGCCCCAGCTCGAGATGGTCGCCGTCTCCAACGTGCTGCGCGCCTGCCCAACGTCTGGCGGATACGTTGCCAGGAACTCAATGAGGGGCGCCGCTTGCCGATCAAAGACAGCATGCCCACGGAGAGCTGAGCCTGCACAGCGACCTGCTCCAGGGTCCAGCCCAGGGCGATTCGTGGCCGGCGCAGCTCCTCGGCCAGACCGGCTTTGCCGTCGCCAGCCGCGCTCACCGCCGCTCCTCCGTCGGCGAGGAGACCTCTCCCCCACGGTCGAGCCCGCGCTCGGCGGCCAGCTTGGGCCACCAGGTATCCTCCTCCCCTCCAGCTGCCGCACATAGATAGATAGGAGTGGTGGCCAGGGTTGGAGTCGTCGAGCGCCGCTTGCACGGCCTCCAGCGGCGCCTCCACCCGGCGCAGGGTAGAGTAGGCAGCTGGTCCGGCTGTATCGCCTCGCCAGCCGCCCCTCATCGATCCGTGTATGAGGTTTCCTCACACGGCTCTCCGACGGTGTTGGAAGGAGGGATCTATGGGAGTCGATGACACCGTTGGACGCGGGAGCTTCCGCCTGAGTCCCGGCTTGTTGATCGCCCGCCAGGACAGGATCACCGTCTGGGCCCTGCCCACGGCGTTCTTCCTCGTCATTGGCATTGGCTTCCTTTTCACGTTCTATGACATCTTCGACATCAACGTCTCCTATATCCAGACCTGCGCACAGATCGTCCCCAAGTGCACGCCTGCGACCGCATCGGAAAGTCTGGGCTTGCCCACCCTGATCAACCTGGTGGGTTACGTGGTCGGCGCCCTGGGTTTGACCGTCATCGCCGATCGCTTCGGCCGCCGCTACACCATGCTTCTCACTCTCGCCGTCACCGGCGTCGGGGCCCTCTACACAGCCCTGGTCAACGACTACCCCAACCTCGTTGCGGCGCGGTTCCTCACCGGCGTCGGCATCGGGGCCGACCTGGCCGTCGTCAATACCTACATCGGCGAAATGTCTCCCGCCGCCAGGCGCGCTCAGTACACGGCCCTAATCTTCATCATGGCCTCGCTCGGCGCCTTTCTGGCGATCTGGCTCGGCCTGCTGCTCACGACGACGCCGGAGCCCTTCCCCCTAGGACTTCCTTTCGCGCTCGCCGGTCCCTCCTTCTCGGGTGGGTGGCGGATCATGTACTACCTGGGCGCGGCTTTCGCCGTCGTGGGCATCGCCCTTCGCTGGTTCCTCCCCGAATCGACGCGATGGCTCGTTTCAACCGGACGGCTGGAGAGGGCGGACGAGATCATTAGCCAGATGGAGGAACGGGCCTCACTGAAGGAACGGCTGAGCCCAGTAACCGAAGAGGCGCCCGTTCGGCAAGAGAAAGAGATGGGATACGCGGAGATCTTCAGACACCCGATGTATGTTCGGCGTTCGCTGATCCTGCTCGGAGTCTGGGGCCTTGGCTACGTGACCGTGTACACGATCGGCGCAGGCTTCACGTCGGTACTAACCTCGCTGAAATACCCGCCGCCCGAGGCTGGCCTGATCGCCGCCTTCGGAACCTTCGGCTTCATCCTGGCCGCCGTTTTCGCCACTTACTTTGGTGAGGCCCTTGAGCGCAAATACTGGCTGCCGATAGCGACCGCGATCCTGCTCATCGGTGGAGTGCTAGTCGCCGTCGCAGGCCAGCCGGTGCGGGGCGCCATTCCATGGGCTGCCTTCATCGGATCGATGATCGTGTTCTTCGGCTTCAACGTCTGGGTGCCCCAGACCTACGCCTGGTCTGCGGAAAACTACCCCACTCGCGCGCGGGCGACCGGCTTCGGACTTGTTGACGGTCTCGGGCACCTTGGTGGTGGTGTCGGGCTCCTCGCCATCGCGCCCATTCTGCCAGCGATTGGGCCCGTCGCTTCCTTCATCCTGATAGCAGCCTTCTTGGGTGTCGCTTCGGTCGTCGCTCAGTTCGGTGTGAATACCCGTGGCAGAGAACTCGAAGAGATCTCACCCTAGTCGACGGTGTCGGAACGGCAAAGACTAGGTCCAGCTCACGCTGCTCGCTCGTAGACGTGGTGGGGCCCCGCCAAGACTGGTCCAGCTTCTAGGACGCAACACGCCGGTCGTTCTAATTAGTCGCCCTCACTAAGCGTTGTTAGTGGGGCGTCAGGGCCAGACACCGCAGTTTGACAGACAGTAAAGAGATTGGACCGGACAGCATTACTCTTCTACCCAAGATTGCGACCGTTCAGTCAGTTACTGCATTCATTCCGCCCGCGCGAGCAGGTCATAGCCACGAGCCCTCGCACCTCGGATCGAACGCTTTTCTCCATTTGAGGCAGACCGGCATTGCGGCTTCAGTTGCGGCATTGGAAAGGCGGAGATGACAAATGGGCTGTATGGATCTCGACACATCGACGCCTTATGGTGACTATGGAGGCCGTGGATGCTATCGCCGCCTCAGTGCCTGTAAACACTGAAGTGACTGATACGCTTGAGTTGGAGCAATAGTAGATAGGCGCTGATTCGTCTCCGCACTCACCATTAACCCTTCTGTGCTTGCACCCGGCCTAACAATGGACTACTGTTAAGGATTGTCTGGTGGGCGGCGACGGGATCGAACCGCCGACCTCTAGCATGTCAAGCAAGCCCTGCTAATTTCCCGCTCTGACCCACCGCACTGAACTCCTCTGTAGCGACCTTGTACCAACCTCGCTGCTAATGAGCACTAGCATGCGCAAGTATAGGTCAGACGTAGCCGAACCATAGACGGCGTGGAGCCGGAAACGAGGTGCGTGACCACGGGAGAGACTGTGTATCCATGCTCGTACTCTCCTCGCCCTCCTTAACCGACGCACACCAGCTGGACAGGGGTCGGACCGCAGGTGCCCGCTCATGCGGATGCTCCCGTTCTGCTCGTCATGACGCCGTCTTTGGCGAACCGTCCCACGGCCTCGTCGACCTGCTGCTCGGATAGTGGGAAGCCGGGGAACCGGGACAGCCTCTGCTGGATCTGATCCTCGACGGCCTTGAGAGGTTCCGACAAACGGCGTGATCCCGGTTGGTGCCCGGCGGCGGTTAGCGCCTCAAACGGTGATGACGATCTTTCCTCGAGCGCGGCCTTCCTCCATGTACCGGAGAGCTTCAGGGACTTCACTCAACGGGTAACGTCTGTCGATGACGGGTGCCACGCTACCGCCTTCGATGAGTTCCTTCACCAACGCCACGTCCTCCTCTTTGAATGGTCTCCACCACCACATAACTCCCAACTTCTTGCTTCCCGTCATCGAGATCAGCGGTCCCAGGAGCGCAGCTTGCAGCAGCGGAGCCGTCGCACCTCCGACGAGGACATACACTCCGTTGCGACGCAGCGCACGCCTGCACTCAAACGTCGACCGACGTGCCACGACATCGAGGATCAGGTCATACTGCCGCCCGTTTCGGGTGAAGTCCTCGCGGGTGTAATCGACGACGTGGTCTGCCCCGATCGAGCGCAGCATGTCCAGTTTGGCCGTACTATCCACGCCGGTCACTTCTGCTCCAAAGTGCTTTGCGATCTGAACTGCGAAGGGACCCACGTTTCCCGACGCACCGTTGATCAAGACCTGGTCCCCGGGCTGGATCCGGCGTTTGCCGCGAAGACCCTGCAGGGCTATGACTGCGGATTGCGGCACGGTTGCAGCCTCCTCGAAGGTCATCGTGAGCGGTTTCAGCGCAAAGGCACGGGCAGGAGCACACGCATACTCGGCAAATGCGCCGAAGCCATGCTCGGTCATGTCCCCAAACACCTCGTCGCCAGGCCGAAGCTGCGTCACGTCCTTGCCAACCGCCTCGACCTCACCGGCCAAGTCCAAGCCCAGACCTCTGAACCTTGGCCTGCGCAGACCGGTGCCGATGCGGGCGATCAGTGGCCTGCCATGCAGGTAATCCAGGTCACCTGAATTCAGGGTTGCCGCGAATACTCGCACCAGCACGCCATCGTCTTTGACGACAGGCTTGTCGATGTCCTGGAGTGTTAGGACATCGGGTGAGCCGTACTGGTTGCGGACGATTGCCTTCATGCGTTGGTAGTAAGGGGAATCAGAAGCGCTGTCGCAGAGCGGGGGCTACGAGTTGGGCCAGGGGAGGAACAGGGCGAACGATTCATTGTAGATCCGCGCCCCGCCCTGGACGGCGCGCTGTTCCAGGACTAAGTCGTCGCGACGCCCGGCCCCATCGAGGCGAAGGAGGAATTCGGCGGCTGCGTGAGCCTGTTGCGTCGTGGGTTTCAGGCGGACCCAAGACGGCGGCGGAGGCCCCTTGAAACACACCCGCAGCCTAGGCTGAGAGAATCCGGAGCTGCCAGGGGATGGCAACTCCAGCCGATGCGCGAGTACGCGGTTAGCTTAGTCTCGTTCTCGGCGTGAGCACCAGCCGCCATTCCAGCAATGCATATCCCTCGCTACGACGGAAGATGCAAACCGGCTTCAGTTGCAGTGGTTTCGGATCCTCCCGATCCAAGTTCGGCCATAGGCGCCTCTCCTTATCGCAATCCGCGCTGCTGTAACTTGCGGAGGAGGCGCGTTTCGTACTCGCTGGGCGGCGCCTCCAGGATGCCCTTCCCCACCACATGGAAGGGAAAGCCTTCGATCCAGTCCACCGGCGTGCCCAGCACGCGCAGTCGTGTGAGCTGCATTCTCAGCCCTTTGCTCCTTAATCTTGCTCGTCCGACGTTTCGTTTGATCCGCTGCACAGGGCCACCTCCTCGGTTTTGTGGGATGGCCCTTCGTTGCTGTGACGTTGGCTGCGTAGATGGCTCGGCCAGCCACCCCCGGCGATCTACTTGTTACTAGTCCTGGCTTGGCAACGACTGAGATGACCAGAGACTTGCTGGGCTACTCTCGGGAATCATCGTGTTCACCATCGACCGGAGTACCATCCAATTGGGACCGGTACATTGGGGAGTGGTGAGCCTCAGATGCTCGTGACCGTAATGGCGGAAACCAGGATTATGCGTCCTTGACGCTCTTGCCGCTGGCATTTCGGGGAACTGCGAGTCCCGCGCACTCGGCGAGGAATCCATCGGGATACTGCGCCGTGGCCATGGCCGATGGTTAGATGAAGTTAGCGCCGGAGTAGACGCTGCCTAGCTCCAAGCCTGCGCCCGCTAGCAGCTGCCGCAGCTCATCGGGATGGTCAGCGTAGTCGGCGACGTTGCCGTCGAACATCTCGACGCCCTCGTACCCCGGCCGCGGCGATGTCCCCGAGGGCCTGCGTCATTGAGCCGTTCGCGCGGTAGTAGAGGTCTTTGACGTTGGTGACGCCGGTCGCATCACCAACCACGCCACCCCACGTGATTGAGTGGTATCCCAGGCGCATTTCTCGTGTCCACTCCCCCTTAACCGTTGGTCCGGTGGTTCCTACATCGGATGATCGTTAGATGAGCTCAGCTTCGTTGCCGGCCCGCATCAAAGATTTGGGTCAGGTTGGCCGGCTTCATTCGAGCAGCTCCTATCTGCCAGCACTAGGCGTCAGCTCGGAATGCCTTGCCACTCCCGCCTCCTTCCCCCGGTGATAGGTCGACCCTGGCCCGGGTGGTTACTAATGACTGGTAGCAACGATCAGGTAGCTCTCAGCCTAGGCTGCCGACTATCTACACTACGCCGCCCCGCGATCGTCCAAGCAAACGATTTTCGCTCAAGGCCAACCAAGAGGCCGTCGACCTCTACCGCCGCATTGCCGACAGCAGGCCCGCCGCATTCCTCGACTGACCTCGCCATGTCGCTCAACGACCTCTCTATCCGCTTGGCGAACCTGAGCCGGCCTGAGCCGGCCCGAGCCGGCCCTCGACGCGATCCAGGAGGCCGTTCGCATCCGCCACCGGCCAGGTCGCTCAAAAACCTCTCCGCCCGACTGGCGGACCTGGGCCGGCAGGACCCTGCCCTTGAGCCAGCCAGACCACGCCTCTCTCACCGTCCACGGTGACGAGTTGCCCGGTCTGGATCGCGGTCGTGGCGCCGGGGACCCCCACCACTGCGGGGATGCCGTATTCACGAGCGACGATGGAGCCGTGTGACATCATTCCGCCCATCTCCATGACGAGGCCTCCGGCGGTCATGAAAAGCGGGGTCCAGCCAGGATCGGTCGACGGCGCGACCAGCACCTCGCCGGGCACCAGGCGAGCGCCGGTGGGGTCAATGACCACGCGGGCGAGCCCCGTGTACACGCCCGCCGAGGCCGCGCTGCCGGCCAATGTACGGCTATCCCCTTGGGCGGCGGTCGGCACATCCCCGTAAAATCCGGTGCCGTCCGAGAGCAGCAAGCGCGGCTGCCGTCGCCGGTGGAACTCGCGCTCGTACTGGGCCCGGCGCACCAGCACCAGCT
>CATPBP010000117.1 GCA_955652675.1 Candidatus Dormiibacterota bacterium | reverse complement strand
GTGAGGCAAAGGAGGTGAGGCGCAAGTTGGACCAACCCAGTCGTGGAGCCAACCGCCTCGTTTGCCCGCCGGGAGTGTCGGAGGGTCCCCTCTAGACGCTGCCGATATCCCTTCCCCGGCTCCCGGAGTCGGAGGCGGGAAGCTCCGCGAGGCAATCTGGTAACGGTTACGGAAGGCCCGGTCACTCGACCGGGCCTTCGTATTTCCTTTCCGTCGCGGGGGGCGCGGGAGGGGCTTGGTTTACGGTTAGCGGGTGGACCTGCCGCCGGGGGACCTGACCAGCTATGTAAACAACCTGCCCAGCGGCTGGGTCAAGGAGATGGGCATCCGGATCCTCGACGCCACCCCCGAGCAGGTCAGCTGCGAGTGGCAGGTCACCGAGAAGCATCACCAGGGCTACGGGATCGTGCACGGCGGCGTTCACTCCGGCGTGGTGGAGACGCTGGCCTCGATCGGGGCCGCCCTGGTCGCCCACCCCAGGGGACAGCGGGTGGCCGGCCTCGAGAACAACACCTCCTTCATCCGAGCCGTCCGCTCCGGACGCCTGCACGCCGTCGCCAGGCCGGTGAGCCGAGGACGCTCGACCCAAGTCTGGGAGGCGTGGATCTGGGACGAGCACGAACACCTGGTGGCGCAGGGCCGCGTCCGCCTGCTCTGCTTCGACGCCGACCGCGCGCTGGGCTGAGCTCGGCCTACCGGCCCGAGCTGGAGATGTAGCCCAGGATGATCTGGTCGATCAGTCGCTCAACAGGGGCCAGATCGTCTGTGAAGACCTGCCCGTGGTAGGTGGACACTCGCAGGCCGCCTGAACTGTTCGCGCTGGCGCCGATCTCCTGGATGAACGGTTCTGTGGCCAGGCCAAGGTTGTGCCGGACGTCGTCCAAGCTGGTCGGCTGGCTGGTGCCGTAGACCATCGTGTTGCTGAAGGACGGCACGTCCACCAGGTAGACGTTCGGGAAGACGGCCGCCATGGTGCTGGCCAGCGCCGCCACCAGGCGGAAGTCGGTGGCCGTCCGGCCCGCGTTCACCACCGCCGCCCCGCCCGGCGAGAGATGGCCGCGGACGAGCTGGAAGAACTCTGTGGTGGTCAGGTGGAACGGTATGTAGGGCTGCCTGTAGGCGTCGAGGGCGACCATGTCGTAGCGCTGGCCGTCGGCAGCCAGCCAGTAGCGCGCGTCCTGCACCACGGGGTGCACGTTGGGCTCGTTCATGTGGAAGTAGCGGTGGGCCACGTCGACGATGTCGGGGTCGATCTCCACACCAGTGATGTCGACCGAGGGACCGTAGGCGGCGGTCAGCTGGCGCGCTGTCGTGCCGCCCGCCAGGCCCAGGATTGCGACCTTCTTGGGGATCGGCTCGCTCGCCTGAGCCGGGCGGAAGTAGGACCCGAGCGCGAAGTAGTCCCAGGGGCCGCCGGTGGTCAGCGACGCCGAGTCATAGATGGAGTGGACGGCCTGGCCCTCGTTCAGGACCAGCTCGGTCCGAGTGCCGACCTGCACAACCTGGATGTAGTTGTAGGCCGACTCCTTCTCGTAGAGCAGCCGGCCCTGCTCGGGCGGCTTGACTCCGTGCGGCAGCAGAGCGGCGCCCGCGATCACCGCGACCAGGAGCAGCGCGAAGAAGCGCCGGCGCGGCCAGAGCCCGACCACGGAGAGAAGCAGCAGGGCGACGCTGAAGATGATCAGCGTGGGCCGGGTGCCGTAGGTCGGGATCAGCCAGAAGACGGGCAGGAAGGTGCCAAGGATGCTCCCGGCGGTGCTCAGGGCGTACACGGCGCCGGCGGTGTTTCCTCCCGTCCCCACCGAGCGCAGCAGCAGGCGTATGGCAAAGGGCGAGACGCAGCCGAGCAGGATCACCGGCACGGCGAAGAGGGCCAGGACCGCCAGCAGAGTGCCCAGGACGAGCCCGGCCGAGAGGCTGGCGAAGCCCTTCTGCGACTCCAGCAGGATCGGGTAGGAGACCAGGGGGATGAGGCCGATCCAGACGCCCGCCCAGGCTGTGATCTGGAAGAGGAGGTCGGGCTCGGGGCGGCGGTCGGCCAGCCGGCCGCCGATCACGTAGCCGATGCTCAGGTAGATCAGCACCAGGCCGATCAGGACGCCCCAGACGTAGAGGCTGGTCCCGAAGTAGGGCGCCAGCAGGCGCGAGGCGCCGAACTCCACCGCCAGCGACGACATGCCGGAGACGAAGACCAGGGGCAGGAGCAGCCGGCGGGCGTTCACGACCGGCAAGCTTAGCCGGGCCCGGGTTGCGCCATTCGGCTCCTCCGTGCCGCTGGAGCCTGGGAGCTTGTTCGGCTGAGCGTCGGTTGGTGAGGTGGGTTGCAAAGCTGAACTGTAAGGAGACCCCTTCCAGCACCTTCACCGCAAGGGGAGGGATTCCGGCTACGTCTGGTCGATGCCCTCGGCCCAGCGGCGGGTGCGCTCGTCCATCGGTAGGGGCAGCCGCACCCTGATCTCCGCGTAGAGGTCGCCGGGCTTGCCGCCCTTCGGGTCGGGCATCCCCAGGCCGCGCAGCCGGAGCCGGATGCCGTTCTGCGTCTCCGGACGGAGGTCCAGCTTGACCCGGCTGCCCTTCAGCGTCGGAACGTCGACCTCGCCGCCCAGCAGCGCCGTCCTCAGCGCCACCGGCACCACGACGCGGAGGTCCTTGCCGTCGCGCTCAAAGGTCGGGTCCGTTGACACCCGGACTCGAGCCCGGAGACCGGGAGTCCGCAGCACCGTACCGTCCTGCACGCCGGCGGGAACCTTCAGCTCGATGCGCCGGCCGCCGGCGAGCTCCATCTGCCGGGCGGTGCCCGAGTATGCCTCCTGGAGCGTCACCTCCACGGTCCCCTCGATGTCGAGGTCCCGGTTTCGGGCTCCCGCTCCCCTGCCGCCGAAGATGGATCCGAACATGTCTCCCAGGCCGCCCCCGGCTCCCTCGCCGCGACCGGACCCGAACAGGTTCTCGAACTCCTGAGGGTCGATAGTCTGGTATCCGGTCCGCTGGCCGCGCGGACCTCTGCCGGCGGCGGTGGGGTCGACGCCGGCCGCGGCGGCCGCCTGCCAGTCCCGGCCGAAGCGATCGTAGAGCTTTCGCTTCTCGGGGTCGGAGAGGACGTCGTGGGCCTGTGAGACTTCCTTGAAGCGCTGCTCGGCGTGCTTGTCGCCCGGGTTCACGTCGGGATGGAGCTTGCGGGCCAGCTTGCGGAAAGCGCTCTGGATCTCCTTCTGGCTGGCGCCGCGGGAGACGCCGAGGACGTCGTAGTAGTCCTTTGTCATCGCCATCGCTGCGGGGCTGTTCTTACCAATTCGGGGTCCTCGCTAACCCAGTGGAAAGACCCGCGCCCGCACCTTGCCTGAGCGGCCGTCTGGGACCTCCAGCACGCCCACCGAGGAGACGGGCTGGTCCAGGCGGTGCCGGATCACCTGCAGCCAGCACCACTGAAACCAGGTCGGACCGCCGCCGAGCCGCCGTTCGGCTTCCTCGGCGGTGACCATGTAGACGGCACCGGGATTGAAGAGGAGAGCTCCTTCGACCTCGTCGACGCGCGCCCTGTGAGTGTGGCCGTAGATGATCACGTCCGCCCGTGGAAACCGCCGGCGGAGCGCCCTCTGCATGCCGCCGCCCGGCCAGACGAGACCGAGGCTCAGGGTGCCGAGCAGGGTGACCGGCTCTTCGATCAGACGGCTTCGATTGCCGTGGACGATGGCCACCCGGCGGCCACCGACCGCGACCTCCCGCCAGGGCGGCAGACCGTCCATGCCCGGGTCGTGGTCGCCGCGAACGGCTTCCACAGGCGCCACCTCGCGAAGGCGCCGGAGCGTCTCCTCTCCCCCCACGTCGCCGGCGTGGAGGATCAGGTCCACGCCCTGCAGCCGCTCGAAGAGGGCGTCAGGCAGCTCTGGCAGGAACTCGGGACTGTGGGTGTCAGCCACCACCCCCACACGGATCATCTGTCTATTCTCTCGCGCAGCCCTTTTTCCAGTTTGACTTGACAGACTATAAAACACTCCTTTCTAATTGGTTCATGGAAGACCGAAGACGTGACATTTTAAGACGCGTGGCGTCGGGCGAGCTCAGCCCGGACGACGCCGCCGGCATGCTGGACGAGGCGGAGACGCGGGGATCGCTCGCCGTGAGCACGGAGATCCCTGGCGAGCGGGCGGCCAGGATCCGCGTGGTCCGGACCGCGGGCTGGACGGAGATCGTCGGTGATCCCGGAGTCCAGGAGGCCGTGGCCGAGGGTCCCCACGTGGCACGGCGCGACGGCGACACCCTGGTGATCGAGGGTGAGGAACACACCGCGGACCTGCCGGGCTTCAGGTTCTCCTGGCGGCGCGGATACCACATGCACTTCGGCGACGTGACGCCGCTGCGGCTCCGTGTCAACCCCGACATCCCACTCGAGGTGCAGTCACAGGCCGGCAGCCTCAGGATCCGCGACGTGAAGGCGCCGATCAAAGCCGACGTCCAGGCCGGCCAGACCCGGATCGAGGGCTTTGCTTCACCGCTGCAGCTGACCGCGCGGGCCGGCAGCGTCCGCGCCAGCGGCCGCCTGGACCACGGCGCTTCGCGCGTCACCTGCGAGGCCGGCAGCGTCAAGCTCCGCCTCGAGGAGGGGTCCAGCGTCAGGGTCACCGCCAAGACAACGCTCGGCAGCGTCAGCGTGTCGGGTCAGCAGCAGGACGGAGCCTGGCTGATCGGAGACGGACGGGGCACCCTCGACGTTTCGACGACCATGGGCTCGGTTCGGGTCGTGACCGATTGAGCCCGCGCCAACCCCGGAACGCTCCCCGCGACTGCCCGGTCTGCGGGGAGCGCCTCGCCCTCACGCGCTTGAGCTGCCGCTCCTGCGGGACCGAGATCGCCGGCGACTTCGAGGCCTGCGAGTTCTGCGCCCTGGGCGCGGACGACCGGCAGCTGCTGCGCCACTTCCTCGCCTCACGGGGCAACATGAAGGAGCTCGAGCGACACCTGGGAGTCAGCTACCCGACCACCCGAGCCAGGTTCGACCAGCTGCTGGCCCGCCTGGGCCTGGCAACCGAACGCCCGCCCGCAGGCGCCAGGGTCGAACTCCTGGAACGCCTGGCCCGCGGCGAAATCGACGTCGACGAAGCCATGGAAGGCCTGACCGGCAAGCCCGAGTAGCCAGGTCCCCTCCACCTGAGGGCAGGAACAGTGTTCTACGGGGCGTATACGTGGGTGGCCAGGTCTTCGGGGCGGGGGTCGGGTTGGGTTTCGGCCCAGTCGGCGGCCTCCGCCGCCTCACGGTCCAGGCGTTCGCGCAGGGTGCGGGCCTCCTCCGCGGTCAGCCAGCCGCGGTCCTCCAGCCACGCCTCGAAGCGAACAAGCGGGTCGTGGCGGCCCGCCTCCTCCACCTCCTCGGCGTCCCGGTATTTGGCCTGGTCGTCCTCTGAAGTGTGGGCGTTGATACGCCAGATCCTGGCCTCGATCAGCGTAGGCCCGTCGCCTGCCCGGGCTCGCGCCAGCGCCTCTCGCGCCGCCCGGTAACAGGCCGGCACGTCGGTGCCGTCCACCGCCACCCCAGCGATCCCGTAGCCCGCCGCCCGCTCCACCACGCTCCCGCCGCCCACCTGCAGCCGCAGCGGGACCGAGATGGCATAGCCGTTGTTCTCGCAGACGAAGACCACTGGCAGCCGGTGCACCGCCGCGAAGTTGATTCCCTCATGGAAGTCACCCTTGGAGGTCGCTCCGTCGCCAAAGGTGCAGAGCGTTACCGAACCGTCGCCTCGCAGTTTGCTGGCGAAGGCGATGCCCGAGGCCTTTGGGATCCAGCTCGCGACCACCTGGGAGACCGGCGCGATGCGCAGCCCCGCGTGGGAAAAGCAGCCGCCTGGGATGTTGCGCCCGCCGGAGAGCGGGTCAGCGGCCTTGGCGAATACCGCAAGCATCCACTCGCGAGCAGTGAGCCCGCGCGTCACGGCGTTGCCCAGTCCGCGATAGTGCGGCACCAGCCAGTCCTGCGGCTCCAGCGCCGCCGTCGCCGCGACCTGGATCCCCTCATGACCGCGCGCCGAGCCGACGAAGGGCGCCCTGCCCTGCCTTACCAGCATGTGCATGCGGTCGTCGAGCGCCTTCGCAGCACACATCCAGCCGTGGATGCGCAGGTACTCGTCCCGGCTGCCGGCCGGGGTATCAGTAACCTGCGCTCTCACCGGTCAGGGCCACGGCTATCTCCACCACCTCTTCGGCGCTCACCCCCATCCCCTCCAGGTGGTCGTAGTAGGTGCGCTGGAACTCGGAGAAGTCCTCGCGCTGGGCACGCTCCTCGCGCACTCGCTTCACCTCCTCCATGACGCGCGTCACGAGCTCTGGCTCGGGTGGGACGCCCCCCTCGCGCAGGGCGTGCTCTATCACCAGCGCGCCCGAATGCTTGCCGTACACGTAGCGGACCTCGCCGCCGAGGTCTTCCGGCGGTATGAACTGGTAGATCGCCGGGTGGATGAGCATGCCCGCGGTGTGGATTCCCGACTCGTGGCTGAAGACGTTGAGCCCGATTCCGGGCTCGGTCGGCTGTACGGGGACGCCGCTGACCCGCTCCAGGTGCCGCGCCAGCTCTCGAAGCTTCTCGTAGCGAAAGCCGGGGATCTCGATCTCGAACAGGTAGCGCAGCTGCAGCAGGACCTGGTGCATGGGCGCGTTACCTGAGCGCTCACCGATCCCGTTGACGCTGGTCGTGAAGACTTCCGCCCCACTCCCCAGCGCGGTCACCGTGTTCCACGCCCCCAGGCCCAGGTCGTTGTGGAAATGGACCACGAGGGGGGCCTCCGGCGTGGCCGCCTTCAGCTGTCCGATGTAGTCGCGAACCGCGTACGGCGAGTAGCAGCCCACGGTGTCGGGCGTTGAGGGGCGAGTTCCCCCTGCCGCCATCCCCTCGACGTGCATGCGCTTGATGTACTCGACATCGGCCCGAGAGCCGTCCTCCCCCCCGAACTCGATCTGCGTCGCGCCCTGCTCGCGCGCGTAGCGGATGGCGTCGCACATCATCCGCAGGTTCGCTTCGCGGTAGAGGTCGACCGGCAGCTCCAGCCATTCGCTGGCCGGGATGCCCTCGCGAGCCAGCAGCGTCCTGCCCAGCTTGTACTTCACGTGCAGGTCGCTGGCCGAGGTGAATATGAAGTAGGTGACGGCGTCCCGCGGATGGCCCAGGTCGTCTATGACGCGCATGGTGGCGTCGATGTCGGAGGGGGTGCTGCGCATCATGCAGAGGACCTCCAGGTCCTCCCTCAGCTCGCCGCGGCGCCTTCCCTCGAGCACGAGACGGAGCGTCTCCCGCTCGCTCTCCGAAACGGCTGCGAAGCCGACGTCCATGATGTGGACGCCTATCTCGGAGAGCGATCGGGCAAGTTCGTATTTGTCGGCCGGAGAGATTGCCACGCCCGGCATCTGCTCGCCGTCGCGAAGAGTGTCGTCGTAGACGCGAATCTTCTCGGCTGGCGGAAAACTCAGGTCGTGCTGGAAGCGGGCGGGCGGCCGGACCAGCGACTCCAGCGGCTCCTGGAGCTCGACCGGCTTATCCGTGTCCACCGGCGGTCGCGGCGCGCTCGGCGAGGCGCTTGCGCACCCAGGGCACCAGGCCGCCCGTCTTCATGAGATCCGCCATGAACTGCGGAAACGGCTCCGCCTGGTACTCGTCGCCCCTGGTGAGATTGCGGACCACGCCCTCCTCCAGGTCGACCTCCAGCTCGTCGCCCTGCTCGATGGCCTCGGACGCCTGCGGCGACTGCAAGATCGGATAGCCGAGGTTGATGGCGTTTCGAAAGAAGATGCGGGCGTATGAGCCTGCGATCACGCAGGAGATGCCGGCTCCCCGGATGGCGATCGGCGCAATCTCGCGGGAGGAGCCGCAGCCGAAGTTGGAGCCGCCGACCACGATGTCGCCCTGAGACACTCTCTGGGCCCAGCCCTGGTTGTCGGGGACGCCTTCCAGGGCGTGCTCGCCCAGCTTCTTCTCGTCCAGCGAGTAGATCGCGTACTTGGCCGGGATTATCTGGTCGGTGTCCACGTTGTCGCCGAACTTCCAGGCCCGGCCGCGCAGGACGGAGGCCACGGTCACGCCGGCACCCGCTCTTTGAGCACCTCTTTCGGGTGCACGATCTCGCCGGCCACGGCGCTTGCGGCGGCCACCACCGGGTTCGAGAGGTAGACGAGCGCCTTCGGGTCTCCCATGCGGCCGGGGAAGTTGCGGTTGGTGGTGCTCAGGCAGACCTCGCCCTCGCCCAGGACGCCCTGATGGCCTCCGAGGCAAGCGCCACAGGTTTCCGTGGTCCAGGCCGCGCCCGCCCTCAGGAAGGTGCCGATCAAGCCCTCCCGTTCGGCCATGGTTGCGACTTCGTGCGAGGAGGGGGTGATGATCAGCCGCACCCAGGGTGCGACGTGGCGGCCCTCGAGGACCGTTGCCGCCCTGCGCAGGTCGGTGATCCGGGAGTTGGTGCAGGAGCCGATGAAGACCTGGTCCAGCCGGGTGCCCGCCACCTCCTCCAGCGGCGCCGTGTTGTCCGGCGACATGGGCCGCGCCAGCGTGATCGGCACCTGCTCGGCGTCGATCTCGAAGACCTTCTCGTATCCGGCGTCGGGGTCCGAAGCGACCGGCTCGTAAGGCCGCTGCGCGCGGCCCTGGAGGTACTCGGCGGTGACCTCGTCGTAGCCCATGATCCCGTTCTTGGCGCCGGCCTCGATGGCCATGTTGGTCATCGTCAGGCGGCCCTCCATGTCGATGTGCGTCAGGGCCTCGCCCGTGTGCTCCATCGCTTTGGAACGGGCACCGTCAACTCCGATTCTGCCGATCACGTGCAGGATCAGGTCTTTCGACTCAACCCATTCGGAGAGCCGGTTGTGATAGACGAACTTCAACGTCTCCGGCACACGGAACCAGAGCTCGCCCAGCGCGAGCACGCAGGCGAGATCGGTCGAGCCGATGCCGGTGGCGAAGTTGTTGAGGGCGCCGTAGGTGCAGGAATGTGAGTCGGCGCCCACTACCAGCTCGCCCGGCAGCACCAGCCCTTTTTCGGGTAGCACCGTATGGCAGATGCCGCCCTGGCCGACCTCGAAGTACCACTTGATGCCCATGTCCCGTGCGAACTCGCGGGTGAGCCGCCCCAGCGTCGCGCTGGCGGCGTCCTTGGCGGGCTGAAAGTGATCCTGGACGACGGCGACCCGCTTGGGGTCCCACACCTTCTCCGCCCCCATCTGCTCCCGCATGATCTTGCCGGAGGGCGGGATGGTCAGGTCGTGCCCCATCGCGAAGTCGATCTTCGCGAGGACGAGATCTCCCGGCCTGACCTGCTCCCGGCCGCTGGCGCGGGCGAGGATCTTCTCCGTCATGGTCATCGCGGGCATCACGTCAGTCCCTCAGCCTCCCGATCACGGCGTCGGCGGCCTCCCGGGTGGATAGGGACCCGCCCAGGTCGCGAGTGCATTCACCCGCCCGTATGGCCCCTCTCACCGCAGATTCCATTCTCTTCGCGGCATCCTCGTCGCCGAGGTGCTCGACCATCATACCGGCGGTCAGAACCGCCCCCACCGGGTTCACGATGCCCTGTCCCGCGATCCCCGGCGCGCTGCCATGGACGGGCTCGAAGAGTCCGCGGCGGGTCTCGGGGTTGATGTTGGCCGAGGGTGCGACACCCATGCCGCCGACAAGCGCGGCGGTCAGGTCGCTCAGGATGTCGCCGAAGAGGTTGCCGGTGACGATGACCTCGAACTGCGTCGGATCGCGAACCAGCTCCATGGCCGCCGCGTCCACATAGAGGTGGCGCGTCTCCAGCTCCGGGTGCGCCGCCCTGGCCTGGGCCCAGCGCTCCTGCCAGAGGCCACCGGCATGGTTCATGGCGTTCGACTTGTCCACCATGCAGAGCCGGCGCCTGGCCCTGCGAAACCCCTGCTCCAGGATCCGGCCGACGCCGTGGTGCGTGTTCAGGTCCTCCTGAACCGCGACCTCGTGCTCGGTGCCGCGGCGGAAGCGGCCGCCCATCCCGACGTAGAGGCCCTCGGTGTTCTCGCGCACGATGAGCAGGTCGATACCACGCCGGGCCGGGTCCCGAAGCGGACTCAGGCGGTCGTCGTAGAGGCGGGCCGGCCGCAGGTTCACATAGAGGTCGAGCTGGAAGCGCAGGCGGAGGAGCACCTGGGCGGGATAGCCGACGTCGGGAACGCGAGGATCGCCGATGGCTCCGAAAAGGATGGCGTCGGCCTGGGAGACGGCCTCGAAGGTGGCTTCCGACATGGCGGGCTCCCCTCGCAGCACCGGCGCCGCGCCGACCTCGAACTCCTCGAACTCGTAGTCCAGCCCCGTCGCCCTGATTACCCTCACGGCCTCGGGGATGACCTCCAGGCCGGCCAGGTCACCGGGGACGACTGCTATCCGCTTGGTCAACCGGGTGACCCCCTCCCTACCCTCCCCGCAAGGGGAAGGGATCTGCCTCTGCCTCGACCTCAGGCGGGGGGGTCGGGCGGCGGAGCTTGAAGCGCTGGATCTTGCCGGTGGCGGTCTTGGGAAGCTCCTCCACGAAGTGGAAGTCGCGAGGGCACTTGAAGTGGGCAAGCCGGTCGCGAACGTGGGCCCGGAGCGCCTCTTCCAGCTCGGGGCCGGCGTGGGCGCTGGATTGCAGCACCACGAAGGCCTCGGGCAGGACGAGCTGGCGGTCATCCACGATCCCCACCACGGCGCACTCGAGGACCGACTCGTGGGCGTTGATGGCACCCTCCACCTCGGTGGGGCTGACCCAGATGCCGCTCACCTTGAGCATGTCGTCGCTGCGGCCCTGGTACTTGAAGTAACCCTCGGCGTCGCGGCTGTACTTGTCGCCGGTGTCGATCCACTCGCCTTTGATGGTGCGCTTGGTCCGGTTGTGCTGGTTCCAGTAGAAGGCGCCGATCGAGTCGCCCTTGACGAGCAGCGTGCCCACCTCACCGGGCGCCAGCTCCTGGCCGGTTTCGTCCACCACCATCGCTTCGTATCCGGGCACTACCGTCCCGCTGCAGTCGGGTCGCACGTCCTGGGGGCGGTTTGAGATGAAGATGTGGCAACACTCGGTGGAGCCGATCCCGTCGAGGATGATGGTGCCGGTGCGAGCTCGCCAGCGCTCTAAGATGGAGCCGGCCAGCGGCTCGCCCGCGGAGACACAGAGGCGGACGGAGCTGAAGTCCGCCGCAGCCCAGGTCTCGGGATCCGCCGCCAGGGTGTTGGCGTAGCTCGTCGGCACCCCGAAATAAAGGCTCGGGCGCTGCTGGCGTACGGCGTCGAGGACCGCGGCGGGAGCGGGCGCGCCGGACATCAACACGGTAGTGGCACCCACCGAGAACGGGAAGTAGAGCGCGTTCCCGAGGCCGTAGGCGAAGTAGAGCTTGGCGACCGAGAATGTGACGTCGTCGGCGCCGATCCCCAGCACGGGCCGGGCGAAGTTCTCGCAGCAGTAACGCATGTCGTGCTGGAGATGCACCACGCCCTTGGGAAAGCCGGTGGTGCCGGAGCTGTATTGCCAGAAGCACATGTCGTCTGGCGTCGTCTCGGCCGCCTCCAGCTCGTCCGACGCCGCGCCGGTGATCTCCGCGTAGCTCAGCTCGCCGGGGCCGGCCTTGCCGACCACGATCAGGTGCCGCAGGTAGCGCAGCTCGCCGCGGATGCTCCGGATTCGATCCGCCAGCGGCGCCGAGACGACCGCGGCCCGGGCCCGACTGTCGTTCAGGAAGTAGGCGTAGTCGTGCGGTTTCAGGTTGGTATTCACCGGGATCGGGACCACGCCCGCCTTGATCGCGCCGAAGAAGGCGGTGGCGAACTCCGGGGTGTCGAGCAGGGCCAGGAGGACGCGGTTCTCGAGCTCGACGCCCAGCTCGCCGAGGGCGTTGCCGAAGCGGTTCGCGGCCGCCGCCACCTCCGCGTAGGTGAGCTCTGCACCCTCGGTGGTGCGGATGGCCACCTTCTGGCCGCGCCCGGAGGCGAGGTTCTGGTCGAGGAGGTCAGCGGCCGCGTTGTAGCGCGGTGGCAGCTCGGCCGTCGTCCACGCCATCGGCAAAGTGTAGGTCCAGCTTCCCCACGCTCACCAGGAGCCACTCTTGGGGAGGTGTGCGGCCTGGTCCCAGGAAATCCGCGCTCTGTCTGCCACGGAACGTTTCAATCCCAGCCAGGCGAGAAGGCCGGGCCATCCGACGAGGAGCGCCGTGGCCTCGAGCTGACCGCAGGCGGTCAGGGCGAGAAGAGAAAATGCGAGCGTAACGCTATAAGACTTGATGCCGACATTATGTCGGAGCTTCGTCACCCCACGCACTGGGGCAGGAGTCCATAGACGGGGAGCTATCGGGGCTTCAGTGCGTGAGCAGAGAGGCGAAATCGGTGTCGCGGATCTCGCCCAGGAATGATCCCCGGACGTCGTTTGGGAGGTCGACCGAGGTCTCGTAGACGAAGGCGTAGACGTTGTCCAGCGTCCAGTCCCCGTAGCCGCGCATGGCGAGGTTCCGCCGCAGCTCAGGATTGCCCTCCCCCTCGGCCAGGAGCATCGTCGCCTGCTGGTACAGCGTCCTCAGGATCTGGAGCTGCATCTCGAGGTCGGCTATCAGGTTCGCGTCCTCCTCCGCTTCGACCATGGCGTCGATCTGGGATTGGATCTCGTTGATCTCCTGGCTGTACTCGTCCACCGGTCCAGGTTACGAGTAGGCGCCGTCCCCCGGCACCACGACCCGGCCGCCAGCTCCACAGCTCGGCTCCGCTCGGATCGCTCCCCGCCAGGGCGATAATGGCGCCACAGATGCCCGTCTCAGAGGCGAATTCGCGAGTCGTCTACGAGGCGCTGAAGGCTTCGGGGGTCCGGCTCGTTAGCGCCCTGCCCGAGACCTGGCTCGTCCACCTGATCCGCCTGGCCGAGGAGGACCCGGAGATGATCCTCGTCCGCCTGGCCAAGGAGGAGGAGGGCGTCGGCATCTCGATGGGCGCGTACTTCGCGGGCGTGCGCTCTGCCCTCCTGATGCAGAATCACGGCTTCCTGCAGGCCATCAACGGGATCGTGTCGGGCGCCATGCTGTACAGGATGCCGCTCCTGATGCTGATCTCGGACCGTGGACACCTGGGCGAGAAGGACCCGTGGCAGACCGAGGGCGGCCGCTACACGCGCCGTGTGCTGGACGCCCTCAACATCGTCCACGACGAGCTCTCCCGGCCGGAGGATGTTGGGATAAAGGTGAACCGGGCGCTAGCCCTGTCGCAGGCCTCGCTGGCCCCGGTCGCGCTGTTGATGACGCGCTCTCTGCTCTGGGAGGAGCCGGCCCCGTGAAGCGCCTGGAGTGCCTCCAGGCGATCTACCCCGACATCCAGGACTGCGCTGTAGTGACGATCATGGGCGCGACCAGCGCCGAGCTCCACTCGCTCGGTCACCGTGCCAACTTCTTCTACCTGACACACGCCATGGGCCTGGCCTCCTCCATCGGGCTCGGTCTCGCCCTCTGCCGTCCAGAGCGCCAGGTTGTGGTCCTGGACGGAGACGGCTCGGTGCTGATGAACCTGGGCGGCCTCTCCACCATGGCTCGCTACGGCCCTCGCAACCTGCTCCAGATCATCTTCGACAACGAGAGCCTGCTCTCGGTGGGGGGCTTCCCAACCGCAACCGCCACCGGCACCGACCTGGCGGCCTGTGCCCGGGGCGCCGGCATCCACAAGGCCATCACGGTGACCACGGTGGATGACTTCGCCTCGGCGGTCCGCGAAGCCCTCTCCGGCGGCGAGCTGGCCTGTGTCGTGGCCAAGGTTGAGGCGGTCGGTCCGGCCGGCTACATCGTCGACACCCACCTGCTCGAGGACCGTTTCATGTTCGCCCGGGCGATGCGCGAACCAGCGCCTCGGGAGTCACCCGCCGAAGGAGGGAAGATGCCGTGACCGCGCTCGCCCCGCTCCTGGACGCACTGGCCTCCGGCCGCGTGCGGGTTGTGGACCTGACCCAGCCGCTCTCCGAAAGGACTCCGATCCTTCAGCTGCCGCCACCCTTCGTGAACAACCCATGGCTGGAAGACCCACGAGCTGTCCAGGTACGACGAGCGAGGACCTGCCTGGTACTGGAACTGGTTCGAGGGCGGCGAGCACGTCGGGACCCACCTGGACGCGCCGAACCACTGGATCACAGGTCGTGACCGCGAAGACGTGGCCTCCCTGCCGGTGGAGCGGCTGATCGGTCCGGCAGTGGTCATCGACAAGTCGGTGGAGGCGGGCCGCGACCCCGACTACCTGCTGCGAATCGAGGACGTGCGCAGCTTCGAGGCCGAGCACGGAGCGCTGCCCCCGGGGAGCTGGCTGCTCTACCGGACGGGCTGGGACGCGCGGGCCGAGGACGCCGCTGCCTTCCTAAACGCCAGTGAGACCGGCCCTCACACTCCCGGCATCGAACCGGAGTGCGCCCGCTGGCTGGCGGAGGAGTCGCCGATCGTGGGCATCGGGGTGGAGACCGTGGGCACCGACGCGGGGGCGGCCCATTCCTTCGAGCCGGCCTTTCCCTGCCACAACTTCCTGCTCGGCGCCGGCAAGTACGGTCTGACCCAGCTGGCGAACCTCGCCCAGCTGCCGCCGGCCGGAGCCCTGCTGGTCGTGCTGCCGCTGAAGCTGGTCGGCGGCTCCGGCAGCCCCTGCCGCGCCATAGCCCTGGTAGAAGGCTGAATCAAGGTCGTTCCCAACCCGGTATCGGCCGCTGAGAGCAGCCCTGTGCGGTGGGGGACCCCCTCCCTGCGCCCTCCCCCAGTCGAGGCCCAGTCGGGGGAGGGAATACAAACCTCTAGTGCAGGAGGGAGTGGGAGGCTACGAGGCCGGCTATCAGGATCGCGATTATGTTCACGACCTTGATCATGGGGTTGATGGCCGGGCCGGCGGTGTCCTTGAAGGGGTCGCCGACCGTGTCGCCGGTTACGGCAGCCTTGTGGGCTTCGGAGCCCTTGCCGCCGAGATGGCCCTCCTCGATGTACTTCTTGGCGTTGTCCCAGGCAGCGCCGCCGCTGGTCATGAACAGCGCCAGGAAGAGCCCCGTGATGATGGCTCCGACCAGCATCCCGCCCAGCGCCTTGGGACCCAGGATCAGGCCCACGGCTATGGGGGCGACGACCGGGATCAGGCCGGGCAGGATCATCTCCCGCTGAGCGGCCGCGGTGACGATGCTGACCGCCGGTCCGTACTCCGGCTTGGCCGTGCCCTCCATGATCCCCTTGATCTCACGGAACTGGCGGCGGACCTCCTCGACGACCAGCCCCCCGGCGCGTCCAACGGCCAGGATCGCGAGCGAGCCGAATAAGAAGGGCAGGATCCCTCCCAGGAAAAGCCCCACGATCACGTACGGGTCGCTGAGGTCGAACGAGATGTGCGTTCCCGCCTTCACGAGCTCCTGGGTGTAGGAAGCGAAGAGAACGAGGGCGGCCAGGCCGGCCGAGCCGATCGCGTAGCCCTTGGTGACCGCCTTGGTCGTATTTCCGACCGCGTCGAGCCGGTCGGTGACGCTGCGGACCTCCTCGGGGAGCTCGGCCATCTCGGCGATGCCGCCCGCGTTGTCGGTGATCGGCCCGTAGGCGTCGATCGCCACCACGATGCCGGTCATCGAGAGCAGCGAGACCGCGGCGATGGCGATGCCGTAGAGGCCTGCCAGCCCGTAGCTGACCAGGATGCCGGCCGCGATGCAGATCACAGGCAGGCCGGTCGCCAGCATCCCGATTGCCGAGCCCGCGATGATGTTGGTGGCGTGGCCCGTCAGCGACTGCCGGGCGATCAGGTGGACCGGCCAGTAGCGGGTCTCCGTGAAGTACTCGGTGATCGCCACGATCAGGATCGTGATGGCGATCCCGACCACTCCGGCCCAGAAGAGCCGGTGCGGGTCCGGTACGCCGTTGACCGGCTTCAAGAGGCCGGAGTCGACGAAGTAATTGGTCGTCAGGAAGAAGCCGACCAGAGCGATGGCGGCAGCCACCAGCAGGCCCGCGTAGAGGCCGCCCATGATCCAGTTCGGGAAGTAGAGCCGGACCGCCAGGGCGCCCACCACCGAGCCAACGATGGAGATCGAGCCCAGCAGCAGCGGGTAAACCACCCAGGCCACGTCGTGGAAGAGCAAGGAGCCGAGCAGCATGGCCGCGACCATCGTCACCGCGTAGGTCTCGAAGAGGTCGGCGGCCATGCCGGCGCAATCGCCGACGTTGTCGCCCACGTTGTCGGCGATCACTGCCGGGTTGCGGGGGTCGTCCTCGGGGATGCCGGCCTCCACCTTGCCGACGAGGTCGGCGCCCACGTCTGCAGCCTTGGTGTAGATGCCTCCGCCGAGACGGGCGAAGACTGAGACAAGCGAGGCCCCGAAGCCGAGTCCGACCAGGGCGTCCAGGTTGTGAGTGAAGTAGTAGGAGATGGCGACGCCCAGCAGGCCGAGGCCGACGACCATGAAGCCCGTCACCGCCCCGCCCCGAAAGGCCGTGGACAGCGCCTTGCCGACCCCCTCTCGAGCCGCCTCCGCGGTGCGCAGGTTGGAGCGCACCGACACGTTCATCCCCACGTACCCGGCAGTCGCCGAGCAGGCGGCGCCCACCAGATAGAGGATGGCGGTCTGCAGGCCGAGCGTGAACCCGATCACGATCGCGATCAGGATGCCGATGATCGCGATCACGAGGTACTGGCGGTTCAGGTAGGCGGAAGCACCCTCCTGGATGGCCGACGCGATCTCGACCATGCGCTGGTTGCCTGGCGGTAGCCTGAGCACAAGCCCGGTCAGCACCCCTGCGAAGAGCACCGCCAGCACACCACCGCCGACCGCCAGCAGAACGCTCGAATCCATGGACGTCGCACCCTCTCTTTAACCGAAGTTCTGGCAGGTGGCCACCACGCCTGGTACGGGACCGGGTGGGCCCGGCCGTCCTTAAGGACTCGGGGTTGGCTTCACCGGAGGCTCTGCCAGCGCTTGGTCGAACTGCTGGACCTCGATGCTGGAGATAACGTAGACCCGGCTGTCGCCGCCCTTCCGGGCGTAGTAGCCCGAGCCGTCAAAGCTCTGGCTGCCGACCGATAGGGTATACGAGGAGCCGCTGTTAACGCGACACGTCAAGACCTCCCGGGGCGGAGCCAGCCCGTACTGGGAGTCCGCTCCGGGCTTGCTGATGGTGTTCTGTACCCGGATCACGTCCATGGCGTTGACGATGGTGGTCACCCGGTTGGTGTCAACCTGCCCTGCCGGCGGCTGCAGCGCGCGCCAGGAAGAAGTGGGCGTCGCCCGCTGCAGTTCCACCGTTCGATCGTTTCCCTGGATCCGGAAGTAGACCGCCTGCACCACGTCGCAGGGCACGAAGGCCGCCTGGGCCGGGGCGGGCTGAGGCCGGCTGACGAAGGCATAGACGGCGATTCCCGCCAGCAGCACGAGCAGGATCAGGCCGCCCTTCCAGCTGACCACGGACCGCTTCCCTTGCGACCGCCTAAGCCCGGCGGCGGACGAAGACGGCCGCCCCGGCGGCGATGATCAGGAGCGGGAGAAGAACCAGCGTCAGCAGGTAGTTCAGTCGCTCCTGCGAGGCCGTCAGGGCCAGCGGCTGGGCGGCGGCCGGCTTCGGACTGACGCCGATCAGGTCCTCCTGCTGGCTCAGCCAGTCCAGGGTGCCGAGGAAGAGGTCAGGGTTGGCCCCGGAGGCGTTCGGTGGGAGCGCCTGGTTCTCCGCGATGGCGGATGTCCCCACCAGCACGACCCGGCCCTTGGCGCCACTCCCTTTGGTCTGCTGCAGCGTCCGCATCAGGACGAAGGGGCCGCCCTTGTCGTTGGCGGTCCGAGCCGCGCTGTTCCGCGGCTGGGCGATCTGGTAGGCCTGGTTGGTGGTGGTGACCACGTCCACGGAGCTGAAGCCGTTGCTCGCGTCTCCCGTGATGCTCGTCGGCTGCACGAAGAAGACGTATTTGCGCTGGAGGTTCTTGCTGATGGGCGAGGCGCCGAAGTCGAAGGCGACCGGTGTGCTGGGACCGCTCGCCGCCTGGTGCGCGGCGTCGCCCTCGAGCACCAGCCCCCCGCTGAAACCCACGCCGAAGGGCTGGAGGACCGCGTTGGCGGTGCTCAGGATCCCCGGGTCCGAGGCCCACGGGTCGACGGCGAAGAGCAGCTTTCCGCCCCCCGAGACGTAGTCCTGGAGCGCCTTGACCGAGACCTCGGAGAGGGGCCGGCGCACTCCGACCACCGCCACAACATCGCAGTCGGACGAGATCTGGGACTGCTGGGAGAGCAGCAGATCCTTTGTCTGGTAGTTGCTCGTCTTAAGCAGGGCGGCAGCCGACGAGTAGCCGTTGGTCTGGTCTGTGTCTTTGAGGTCGCGCTCGCCGTCACCGGTCGCCCAGCAGAGGGTCGGAGAGCGGTTGCTCTCGAGCCGGAGCATCGCCCCGGTGACATCCGACTCGGTCTGGGCGTCCAGGGTGAGTACGACCGGCGACCGTTCCTTGTACTGCATCACGACGCTGCCGGCAATCGTGACGCCGAGCCTCAGGGCCTGGGTGGCGTTCTGGTCAGGATCCAGGAACTGGACCTTCACGTAGCGGCTCTGCTGCTGGTAGAGGCTCAGCAGGTCCTGCATCTGGCGCTTGCTGTCCGCCTGGCTGGGGCGGTAGAAGCCGGTCACGCGGAGGTCGGAATCGAGCTTCTTGGTCACCAGCGCCGACTTGGGCGACAGCGTGTAGAGGCTGGATCTGGTCAGGTCCGCTGCCTGGCTGCCGCGAGAGGCGACCACGTTCACCATGATCAGGATCCCGATCACCACGGCGCTCACCAGCACGCTGAGTGAGCCGAACCGAGCCCGGCGGCTGCGCACGATGTCCGCGACGGCCCCCGGATCCAGCACGACGAAAGCGATGACCAGCGCCAGTCCTGCCACCAAGGTGTAGGAGGCGGCCGGGGCCAGCTGGCCCTGCACCAGCACCACGCTGACGCCCACGAATAGCAAGACCACGCCGACGGCCGCCGACGCAACTCCCAGGAAGCGCTCCCAGTGCTTCATCGCCACTTCCTCGACTCGACGACTCTGGCGGTGACGAAGAGCGCGGCGGCCGTCAGCGTGAGAAAGAAGACCACGTCTCTGAGGACGAGCCGGCCGACGTCGAAGGACTGGGCGTGTGTGTTGGCGTCGAGGTAGCCGAAGAATTCGGAGTAAGGCGGGAGCAGGAAGTTGGCCAGCTGGCCGAAGAGGTACTGGAAGGTGAGCAGGATGCCGACTCCCAGCACGGCCGCGATGATCTGGTTGGAGGTGAGGCTGGAGGCGAGGACGCCGAGCGCAACCCAGGCCGCCCCCACCAGCGCCACGCCCACGTACCCGGCCACGATGCCCCCGTAGTCGACGCTGGGCAGATCGAGATGGAGGCCCAGCAGGGTTGTGCTGAAGTTGGTTGGCGTGTAGATCGAGATCAGCACGACGTAGACCAGGGTGAAAG
>CATPBP010000116.1 GCA_955652675.1 Candidatus Dormiibacterota bacterium | reverse complement strand
GTGGAATGGCCGTCGCTCAACGGATAAAAGTTACCCCGGGGATAACAGGCTTATCGGGCCCAAGAGTTCACATCGACGGCCCGGTTTGGCACCTCGATGTCGGCTCGTCGCATCCTGGGGCTGGAGTCGGTCCCAAGGGTTTGGCTGTTGGCCCATTAAAGCGGTACGGGAGCTGGGTTTAGAACGGCGTGAGACAGTTCGGTCCCTATCCGCCGTGCGCGTAGGAGACTTGAGGAGGTTTGGCCCTAGTACGAGAGGACCGGGTTGAACGGACCGCTAGTGTACCGGTTGTCACGCCAGTGGCATTGCCGGGTAGCCATGTCCGGTACGGATAAGCGCTGAAAGCATCTAAGCGCGAAGCCGGCTCCGAGATAAGGTCTCCCACCGGGTTAACCGGGTAAGGGCCCTGGTAGACCACCAGGTTGATAGGCCGCAGGTGTAAGGCATGTGAGTGCTTGAGCTGAGCGGTACTAATCGCCCGAGGGCTTGTCCACCTACCCCCACTCTTCAGTTTCCTGAAGAACGGAATGACGATCCAGAAGCCGTGCAATTGGCGGCAGAATCTCGAATTGACCTATTCGGTTGTAGCTTTGGGCGTTCGCGGCTATACTTCCGCTTCGGCCCCGGAGGGACCGCGCGGAACGGAATTACGCCCGGTACCGGCACCCAGGGACACTCCAAACCTCGAGGAGGTACCGGTGACCACCTTCGTCGACAAGCCGCTGACGTGCCGCGATTGCGGTATCGAGTTCACCTTCACCGCGGGAGAGCAGGAGTTCTACGAGACCAAGGGCCTCGTGAACGAGCCGGGCCGGTGTCCCGAGTGCCGAACCCTGCGCCGCGAGGGCCGCGCCGTGACCAGGGCACGCTCCATGCACGACGTGACCTGCGCCGTGTGCGGAGCCACCACCCAGGTGCCGTTCATGCCCACGCAGGGCCGGCCGGTTTACTGCCAGGACTGCTTCCAGCAGATAAGAGCGCGCAACTGAGCCACTCGGGGCCCGGCGCCCCTTCCTAGACTGAGGCGTGAGTAGAGCGCCGTGTTTACCGGGATCGTGAGCGCCGTCGGCCGGGTCGTCGAGTGGCGGTCCGGCCGGCTGGTCCTCGAGGAAGCGGTCACGGCGTCCAGGCTGGAGGCCGGAGGCAGCGTGGCGGTGAACGGGGTCTGCCTGACGGTGACCGAGCGTGAGGGCGCCCTCTTCTTCGCCGACGTGGTCCCCGAGACCCAGAGGCGGACAAACCTGGGACGGTTGAAGCCAGGCGAGCCCGTGAACCTCGAACTACCGCTTCGGGCCGACCAGGGCCTGGACGGCCACCTGG
This sequence comes from Candidatus Dormiibacterota bacterium, assembly GCA_955652675.1. Classification (GTDB taxonomy): domain Bacteria; phylum Chloroflexota; class Dormibacteria; order Dormibacterales; family Dormibacteraceae; genus Nephthysia. The sequence goes on along the minus strand of CATPBP010000116.1, from coordinate 29,026 downwards.
TGCAGGGACACGTGGACGGGACCGGGCTGGTCGAGTCTTCCAGGAAGGTCGAATTGGGCCAGGAGGTGGATATCGGCGTCCCCCGAGAGCTGGCCGGCTTCCTGGCTGAGAAAGGTTCCATAGCGGTGGACGGGACGAGCCTCACGGTGGCCGGTGTCGACGACGATCGAGGTGTTTTCAGCGTGGCCCTGATCCCCTACACGCTCGACCACACGATCTCTGGGTTTTATGTTCCAGGTACGCTGGTAAACCTGGAGGTTGACGTGGTGGCGAGATACGTGCAGCGGCTACTCAGTCATGGCCCGGTTGAGGGGGGCCGATGACGGCGCTGGCCACCATACCGGAGGCGGTCGCCGACTACGAGGACGGCAAGTTCGTGATCGTGGTCGACGACGAGGACCGGGAGAACGAGGGCGACCTCTGCGTGGCGGCCCAGCTGGTGACTCCCGAGCAAATCGCCTTCATGTCGCGCTACGGCGGTGGTCTGATCTGCACGCCTATCGTGGCCCGCCGCCTGGACGAGCTCCAGATCGAGCCGATGGTGATGAACAACACGAGCCGCTACGGCACCGCGTTCAGCGTCTCGATCGAGGCCAAGGACCTGGTGACGACGGGCATCTCGGCCTACGACCGGGCGGCCACCATCAGGCACCTGCTGAACCCGGACGCGCGGCCTCAGGATTTCGCCAAGCCGGGCCACACGTTCCCGCTGCGCGCGGCAGAGGGCGGAGTGCTGAAGCGAGCCGGCCAGACCGAGGCCGCGGTCGACCTGGCCGCCCTGGCCGGCCTCTATCCCGCCGGCGTGATCTGCGAGATCATGAACGAGGACGGGAGGATGGCACGGCTGCCCGACCTGGAGCAGTTCTCGGCCAGGCACGGCATCAAGATCATCGCGATCAAGGACCTGATCGCCTATCGCCGGCGCAACGAGAGGCTGGTGAGCAGGCGCGTCGTCACCAGGGTCCCCATCAAAGGTCGCGACTGGCTTGTCCACGCCTACGAGGACATCCTGACGCAGGACGTCCATCTGGCCCTGGTGCTGGGGGAGATCGACTCCAGCCAGCCGGTCCTCCTGCGAGCTCACTCCTGCTGTCTCACCGGCGACGTCTTCGGCAGCCAGCGCTGCGATTGCGGCCCCCAGCTGGACGCGGCGATGGACATGATCGCGCAGGAGGGAAGAGGGGTGGTCCTCTACATCGGCAACCACGAGGGCCGCGGCATCGGCCTGATAAACAAGCTGCGCGCCTACAACCTGCAGGACCAGGGCATGGACACCGTGGAGGCCAACGAGGCGCTCGACCAGCCGGCCGACTCGCGAGACTATGGGATCGGAAACCAGATCCTCTATGACCTCGGCGTCCGCAAGATGCGGCTGCTCACCAACAATCCCAGGAAGCTCATCGGCATCGAGGGGTACGGACTGGAGGTCGTGGAGCAGGTACCCATACGCGTTGCGGCGACGCGTCACAACTCCCGGTACCTGAAGACCAAGAAGGAAAAGCTTGGACATCTTCTATAAAGATGCGGGGGAAACAGGTTTCCCCCCCGGCCCCCTTCCGCAAAGACGAAGTGTGGAGTCGATTGGAAGAGACAACTCATTCGGCCGGAATGAATCCGGCCTATCTGGTGACGTCTGGGATTTTGGGGTTCCTGGGCTGATCTGTGGGTGAGCGGAGCCATGAGAAGGCTGACGACGAGGATCTGGACGCCTCCGAGCTGAGGATCGGCGTCGTCGTCTCCCGCTACAACCTCGACGTGACCAAGCGGCTGCTCAAGGGCGCGCTGGAAGTGCTCGAGGAGCGAGGTGCCGAAGATCCGCAGGTCGTCTGGGTGCCCGGGGCGGTGGAGCTTCCGCTGGCCGCGATGACGCTGGCCGAGTCGGGTCAGGTGGACGCGCTGGTGGCGCTGGGCTGCGTCATAAACGGGGAGACGGCGCACTTCCAGTTCGTTGCCAGCGCATGTACCGAGGGCATCATGCACGTGAACCTCGACACCGGTGTGCCCTGCTCATTCGGTGTGCTGACGACCTTCGACCGCGATCAGGCGCTGGCCAGGAGCGGCCCCAAGAACAACAAGGGAGCCGAGGCCGCCGAGACGGCGATAGAGATGGCAAACCTAGTACGACGACTCCAGGGAGGGGAGTAAATGCGGGGGAAACAGGTTTCCCCCCCAGCCCCCTTCCGCAAAGTGATGTGGGGAATCGTTAGGAAGGAACAGCTCATACGGCCGGAATGAATCCGGCCTATCTAGTGATGTCTGAATCTTTTTGCTAGGAAGCCGGGCGTTCTTCGAGTAGGAAGTTCAGGGCATTGACGTAGGCCTGGACGCCCGCCTCGATGGCGTTGGTCGAGGCTCCGGCGCCGAGAAAGCGACCACCCTCGAAGGACAGCGCGATAACCGCCTCAGCCAGCGCGTCGCTGCCGGGTGTCGCCGCCACCACCGAGAAGTTCTCCACCTCCGGCTCCAGTGAAACCAACCTCTGCAGCGCCTTGAACGCGGCATCCAGCGGCCCGTCGCCTTGCTCTCGGCGCATGGCGGGCCCGTGGCCCAGCTCCACCGTGACCTCCGCGGTCGCGGGCAGGCCGGTGGCCGAGGTCACGGTGACCGAGAGCAGCCGGATGCGCTGGGGAGCCTGGGCGATCTGCTTCTGAGCCACCAGCCTCACGTCGTCGTCGTACAGGCGCTCCTTGTCCTCGCAGAGGGCCAGAACCGCCGCGTAGACCTCCGCCAGCAGCTTCTCGTCGTTGATGGGCACTCCCAGCCGGACCAGCTCGGCGCGAAGGAAATCGCGCCCGTCGTCCGATCCCAGGGTCCCGGTGCTGAGGTCGAATCCGAGCATGGTCTTGTCCATCAGGGGCGGCTCGGGAAACGAGATCGCCGGGGAGGACCGTCCGCTGCCGGTCGTGATCGACTCCTTCATCTCGTGCAGCCACTCTTCCCAACGGGGCAGGTCTCCGAGCCGGGCCGTCTCCAGGGCGGCGGGAGAGGCGAGCACGGCGACGGGCTCTCCGTCGCGCAGCAGGAGGACCGGCTCCCCCTCACTCAGGGCCGTGTCGAGGAGCGCCCGAGTCGGCCCCTCGAACTGCTCTAGATTCAGGGTTCGAGGCATCCAAAGAAGTGTAGGGCTGCTATAGACTTTCCCGTCTTGTGATAGCCACTGCCGTAAGCCACTATCCGAAGCTCGGTGACGGACCCGGCGAGCAGGCTCTCAGGCTCGCCATCGGCCGTGTCGATCGCGGTGAGGCGGGACCGGAGGAGATCGAGCGAGCCGCGGAGGCAATGACCGCGGCCGCGATCAAGGAGCAGGAAGCCGCCGGCCTGGACCTCGTGACGGACGGTCAGATCCGCTGGCAGGACCCGATCACGTACGCCGCCACCCGCCTTCAGGGCCTGGAGATCGGCGGTCTCCTGCGCTGGTTCGAGAGCAACACCTACTTTCGTCAGCCACGGCCGAGCCCCGGGATCGAGCTGGCCTGGACGGGACCCATCCTTCGAGAGGACCTCGAGTTCGCCCGCCGCCATGCCACCCGGCCGGTGAAGGCGGTCCTGACAGGGCCGTACACCATCGGGACCCTCTCCGATCCCAGTCACCTGGGACACCGGCGGTTTGTGCTGGAGCTGGCCCGAGCGCTCAACCAGGAGTTGCGCTCCCTGGCCGAGGCCCGGCCGGAGTGGATCCAGGTGGACGAGCCCGCCATCGTCAACAACCCCAGCGTCCGCTACGAGCGTGATTTCAGCCTCTTCCGCGACGCAATGGCCGTGCTCACCGAAGGAGTGGACGCCCCGCTCAGCCTGTACACCTACCACGGCGACGTGGCAGACGTCCCAAAGCTCCTGGAACTGCCTTTCCGGCTCTTCGGCTTCGACTTCGTCCAGGGACCGGCCAACTGGGACCTGCTGAGGGAGTGGCCGCAGGAAAAAGGCCTGGGCCTGGGTATCGTAGACGCGAGGAACGTCCGCCTGGAGGAGATCGGAAGCCTGGTCGAACAAGTGGGAAGAGCCGTCGCCCTGACCGGCGAGGGACTGATCCACGTCAGCCCGAGTTGCGGCCTCGAGTTCCTGCCTCGCGAGACGGCGCGCAGGAAGCTGGAGCTGGTGGCAAGGGCCACGCATGCACAGGGAGTGACAGTGTGAGCCGCGAATCGCTACTTACCACGAGCGTGGGCAGCCTGCCCAAGCCCGACTACCTGGTCCGGGCTCGGGCAGCCCGCGCTCGGGGCGGAATCACGCAGCACGACCTCGACGAGCTGGCCCGGCAGGCGACCCGCGAGTGGATCGCCTTACAGGAACAGATCGGCATCGACGTACTGGTCGACGGCGAGCAGTACCGCGGCGACATGGTCGCCTACTTCGCGGAGAACCTGGACGGGATGGCCATCTCAGGCCTGGTCCGCTCCTATGGCAACCGCTACTACAAGAAGCCGATCGCGGTGGGGCCGATCCGCCGCCCGCAGCCGATCACCGTCGCTTGGTGGGAGTTCGCCCAGAGTCTGACCGAGCGTCCGGTCAAGGGCATGCTGACGGGCCCCTACACGATCTGCGACTGGTCCTTCGACGACCACTTCGGATCGCGGCGGGAGATGGTCATGGCGCTGGCCGAGGTCGTCCGGCAGGAGGCCGCCGACCTGGAGGCGGCGGGTGCCCGCTACATCCAAATAGACGAGCCCGCGGTGTCGACCCGGCTGGACGAGCTCGAGCTCGCCGTCGAGGCCATGGGCATCGTCACCAGCGGCCTGCGCGCCCACACCACGACCCACATGTGCTATGGCCGCTTCGAGGAGGTGTATCCGCGGCTGCTGGACATCCCGGTCGACGAGATCGACCTGGAGATGACCAACAGCGGCCTCGACCTGCTGGAGCGGTTCCGTGAGCACCCCTTCACCAAGGACATCGGCTTCGGCGTGATCGACGTCCATTCACACCGTATCCCGCCCGTGGAGGAGGTCAAGGGCCACATCTACCGGGCCCTGGAGTACCTCGCGCCGGAGCAGGTCTACATCGATCCCGACTGCGGGCTGAAGACCCGCACGGTGGAGGAGGCCAGACGGATGCTGGAGACGGTCCAGCAGGCCCGCGACGAGGTTCGCGCGGAACTGGCCAGCGGCAAGGTGCCCAGCCCGGTCTAGACCGGTTCCTGGAGGCGCCCGGATCTCGCTTTTCTGCCAGAATCCGGGGCGAGGTGAGCTCTCTGCCGCCGCCCGAGGCTCCGCCGCCTCAGTTTGGGACGCCCCGCCGCTCGCGCCGGCAGGCGCCCGGCGTGATTCTGCCCATCCTGCTGATCGGGGCCGGCCTCATCGCTCTTCTCGTGAATTTCGGCCTTGTCTCTGCCGATCAGCTGCTCCGTCTCTTCAACCTCTGGCCGGTGGCTCTGATCCTGCTCGGAGTGGTGCTGATCTTTCGGGTCTGGCTGCCGAGGTTCGCGCTGGCCGTGGCGCTCCTGCTCGTTGTCGTCCTGGTGGTTGGCGCGGTGGCCTACTCGGCGCTGCCCTCCAGCCTCCAGGTGGCGACCGCCCGGGCCGACTACTCGGCTCCCCTGGCCGGCGCCGAGCAGGGCCGCATGCGCATCGCGCTCGGCGCGAGCAACCTGACCGTCCAGGGAGCTGACATCCCAGACCTCTATCGAGCGCAAATCGAGTACCCCAACGGCCGTCCTCCGAAGGTGAGCGCTGACCACGGCACCGTGTCCATCGAGGGCAACAGCGGTTTCACCGTGCTCGGCGTACGCAGCTCCAATCACGATCTCGTCTCGCTCAACCAGTCCGTCCCCTGGGACCTGGAGGTGGCCGGGGGCGCCTCCCGGCAATCGCTCGACCTGGCAGGCCTCCACCTCACGTCGTTGAACGTCAGTGGGGGAGCCAGCCAGGCGGAGGTCAGGCTGCCGCGGCCCTCCGGCACCGTGGCGGTCCACATGTCGGGCGGAGCCAGCAACATCACCATCCACCGGCCGAGGGGCACCGCAGTGCGGGTGAGGATGAGCGGTGGTGCGAGCAACCTTACCGCCGACGGCACCAAGCACAGCGTCCTCGGTGGCGACGTGAACTGGCAGACGAGCGACTACGACAGCGCCGCCGACCGCTACGACCTCCAGATCAGCGGCGGAGCCAGCAACTTGACCGTCGACCAGCGCTGAGGCGGCGCTGACTTCAGCCGGCTGCCAGCCAGCGGTCGACCAGCGCCACCCGGGCCGCGGCGTCCCGCTCGGTTCCTCTCCCCAGGGCGCGGCGGAACCCGCTCGCCGCCGCCTCCAGGAAGGCTTCGATCTCCGGGTCGCCGGCGCCGGCCGCCCGTATGACGCGAATCAGCGCCAGCGCCCTCTCGGCCCCTCCCAGGATGGCCTCCTGGTCGGTCCCCAGCGCCTTTAGGGACTCCCCCTCGGCGGCGAGACGAGCTGCCAGCCGTTCGTGCTCTTCGCCTCCATCGCGGCGGACGCGTGCCGCCCCCGCGGCGGCGGCGGCCAGCCTGGCCTCCAGCAGGCCGCCTGCGCAGCCCGGGCCTGCCGCACCCACCGGGCAGAGGCCGACCAGCTCCGGCTCTCCAGCCCGGCCGGCCAGGGCCGAGGCCGCCTCGTAGACCGGCCCTACACCGGCCTCTTCCAACCGCGTCAGGTTCATGGACAGCTGGATTCCGTCTGCGCCCATGCGGAAGGCCAGCGCTTGTACGCCGGGAAGCAGCCGCATGCCGCGCACCAGTGGCCTGGCCGCCGGTATCGACATCCCTTCGAACACGATGTTGTAAGCGACCAGTGGCGCCCGAGCGCCCACGCACACGGCGCCGGCGCTGGGGTGGAGGTCGGGCCCCCCCTCGTCCGGTGCGAGCCCGCCGCGCCGGATGTCGGCAAGGCGCCGCCCTGAAGCGGCGGCGCCATAGTAGAAGACCGGCAGACGCAGCTCCTGCCAGATCCGGCGGCCAAGACGATGGGCGGCTTCCGACGCCTGCGCCGTCCCGGCACCCCGGAGCGGAACGATGGGGATCACGTCGGCGGCACCCAGGCGAGGATGTACGCCGGAGTGGCGTCTCAGGTCTATTGCTTCGGCCGCCATCGCCACCTTGCCGAGCAGATCGTCGATCAGAGCCTCCGCTGAGACCGCCGCCAGCGTGATGACGCTGCGGTTGTGATCCGCGTCCGCGTGGACGTCGAGCGTGTGCCGGCCCGCCCCCAGACGTTCGACCAGGGCAAGGTCCCTGCCCTCCGAGAAATTGGGGACCGCCTCGAACAGCGCGGGCCGGCTCTCCTCAGACCTGGCCAGCGGCCGGCTTCCCCAGGCAGATGGTGGTCTGGACCAGGTTGACGCCGAGGCGATAGGGGATGTCGAGGTAGCTTTCGGCGTCGACCAGGAGCAGGTCGCACCGCTTGCCCAGGCGGATCGACCCGCACTGCCGCTGGAGGCGCAGCGCCCGTGCGCCCCCGATCGTGGCCCCACGGATCGCCTCCTCCGGGCCGAGCCCCAGCTCCTGGCAGGCGAGGCCGATCATCAGGCACATGTTCTCCGAGCAGCAGGTGCCGGGGTTGTAGTCGGTGGCCACCGCCAGCTGGCAGCCGGCCGCGGCCAGCGCACGGGCGGAGCCCTCGCCGGCAAGCTTCAGGTTGCTGGTCGTGCCGGGGCAGATCACGCAGACCACCGAGCTCTCGGCGAGCATGCGGGCGTCGCCGTCGCGCAGGTAGTTCAGGTGGTCGATGGAGGTGGCCCCGAGCTCCACAGCAAGCCGCGGCCCGCTTCCGGGGGCGAGCTGCGAAGCGTTTAGCTTGAGCTGGTAGCCGAAGCCGAGAGCCTTGTTCAGGACTCGCCGGCACTGCTCGGTGTCGAAGGCGCCGGGGTCGCACCAGGCGTCGCAAAAGGTGGCCAGCGACCGAAAGCGGGGGATCATCTCCTCCACCAGCTCGCGAAGGTACTCCTGGGCGGTGTTGTCCTCGGGGACGACGTGTGCGCCGTAGAAGGTGGTGACCAGCCGCTGCGGGGTCTCCTCGGCCAGCTTGGCGGCCGCCCGCAGCAGTGTCTCTTCGGAGCGAACGGTCAACCCGTATCCGGACTTGGCCTCGAGGGCGGTCACGCCGTGGCGCAGGTAGCTCTTCAGCCGCTTTCGGCCCGCCTCCAGCAGGGCGTCCTCGCCCGCGGCGCGGGTCGACCGGACCGTCCGCATGATGCCGCCGCCCCAGTAGGGCTGGCCCCGGACGCGAGCCGCGAACTCGTCAGCGCGGGACCCCGTCCAGAGCAGGTGGGAGTGCGCGTCGACGAAGCCGGGCAGCACGCAGCAGCCGTGCGCATCGACGATCACAGCCTCCGGCATCAGCTCCAGCCTGCCCTGCCAGCGCGAGGTCGGGCCCACCCACACGATCTGGCCGTCTCGAGCCGCCACCGCTGCGTGCTCGAGCAACCCGAGCGGCCCTTCGCCCTGGGTGGGCTCACAGGTCACGAGCTGGCCGATCCCATGGACGACCAGGTCTGCCTCGATCAAGGATTCCCGCTCGATAGAGTAGTTGCCCGTGTCCGGTGACGTTCGCCTGGTATGGGGAGAGGCCTTCATGGCCTACCGCCTCAGCGAGGAGCACCCGCTGCAGCCGATCCGGGTCAAGCTTGCCGTCGAGCTGATTCGCGAGCTTGGCCTGGTCGAGTTCGCCGAGCTCGTCCCGCCTCGGACCGCGACCGACCAGGAGCTCGCGCTCTGTCACTCGCCCCGCTACGTGGAGCTGGTGGCGGCGCTCAGCGATCCTGCTCGGCGAAGCGTGGTGAGCTGGGAAGATCGAGCCGAGGCCGGCTTCGCGAGCGCTGACAACCCGGTGGCCGACGGCATGCACGAGGCCTGCGCCACCATCGTCGGCGGCAGCCTGATGGCCGCCGAGGCCGTCCATACCGGCGCTGCCCTTCATTCATTCAACCCGGCGGGCGGCCTGCACCATGCCATGCGGGACCGAGCCAGCGGCTTCTGCGTCTACAACGACATCGCCATCGCCGTGGCCTGGCTCCGAACCCAGGGCCACCGGGTCGCCTGCGTGGACGTCGACGTGCATCACGGCGACGGCACCCAGGCACTTTTCTACTCGGACCCGGAGGTGCTCACCATCAGCCTCCACGAGAGCGGCCGTTACCTGTTCCCCGGGACCGGCTTCCCGGACGAGGTCGGCGCCGGGGCCGCGCGAGGCACCTCTGCCAACCTGCCACTCCAGCCCTACAGCTGGGACGAGCCGCTGCTGGCCGCCTTCGAAGCGGTCGTGCCGCCGCTGCTGCGCGAATTCCGGCCTACGATCCTGGTCACTCAGGACGGCTGCGACACTCACTTCCTGGATCCGCTGGCCCACATCCAGGGCTCGACCGCGATCTGGCCCCACATCGGGCGGCGTTTTCACGAGCTTGCCCACGAGCTCTGCGAGGGCCGCTGGGTCGCGACGGGGGGCGGAGGCTACGCGATCCGGGAGGTCGTGCCGAGGGCCTGGTCGCTGCTCTTCGCCGAGATGGTCGAGCGTCCCGACCTCGCCCGCGGCGTGATCGATCCGGAGCCGTTCACCCCCGGACCCGAGGCGCAGGCCAGGGTCTGGGCCTTCCTGGACCGGGACCTCCAACAGCTCTCCCAGGAACTGGAGGTGCCTCTACACCTCGACCGGCCGGATTCCTAGCGAATCGCCGCCCGCACTATGCGGCCGACGGCCAGTTGGAGGGGGAGCGCGGTGCCGGCGAGGGCCGCGATGGGGGGTGCGATCCAGGTCAGGTCCCGAGGGTGGCTCCGACCGACCTGCAGCGCGTACACGGCCAGGGCCAGGATGAGAAGCGCCTGCCAGGCCACCACGAAGCTCGCCCAGCGCTTGAGGCCGCGCCGCTGCTCGATGGCTTCCGAGCTGCGCAGGCTCTTCAGCAACAGGCGCGAGTATGAGAGGTACTGGACGGCGAGGCAGAGCAGGAACAGAGCCGCGCCGGCGGCGAGAAAGATCAGGCCTTGGCCGAGTGAGTGCGCAGGCAGCGCGTGCACACACGCGCTCTCACCAGCCGGCCGCCGATCTCGACCCGACCCATCTGAAGGTTGGGCAGAAAGCGTCGATTGGTGCGCACCTTGGAGTGGCTGACGTTGTGTCCGTACTGCGGTGTCTTACCGCAGATGCTGCATTTTTGTGCCATGGTTCAATGCTCCGCGGGGAGGGAACGAACGCGGATTGTACCATAGGCCTCGGCATGAACCTGAAGGCCGTCGACCTCGATCGCCCCTCGGTGGGGTCCCTTCGTGCCAGGCGCGAGCGGGGCCGCATCGAGGTCTTCCCGGCAGTGGTCGGCGCCATCGCCGGGCATGCCGCCACCGAGTGCTACGGAGTGATGGGAATGGCGGCTCGGGGCCTGCGCGAAGGTGTGGCGACCCTGCTCCGGCGCGAGAACGTGCACCGCGGGGTGGAGGTGCGGGAGGTCGATGGGCAGCTGGCCATCGACGTCTACGTGGTGGTGCAGTACGGCACGCGGATCACCGAGGTGGCGCACAACCTGCAGGGGGCGGTGCGCTTCGAGGTGGAACGCACGGTGGGGGTGCCGGTGGCGGAGGTCAACGTCTTCGTGCAGGGGGTTCACGAAGATAGCGGAACGACATAGGCCGAACCCTCCGCGCAAGGTTGACGGCCAGGTTCTGAAGCAGGCGCTGCTGGGCAGCCTGGCCTGGCTCGCCGCGCACCAGGAGGAGATCAACCGGCTGAACGTGTTCCCTGTGCCTGATGGGGACACGGGCACGAACATGCTGCTCACCCTCCAGTCCGCCGTCGAGGACATCAAGGAGTCGCACACGACCGAGGTGAGCAAGATCGCCCGGATCGCCGCCCACGGAAGCCTGATGGGCGCCAGGGGCAACTCCGGGGTGATCCTCTCGCAGATCTTCCGAGGCTTCGGCAACGCCGTCCAACAGAAGAGCGAGCTGGACCCTGCAGAGCTGGCCCAGGCCTTCGAGGAAGCCGCCAACGCGGCCTACCGGGCGGTGATCAAGCCCACCGAAGGGACGATCCTGAGCGTGGCTCGGGAGGCGGGAAGGTCCGCCGTCGCTGCCGCGCACGAGGCTGGGGTGACCCCTGCCGACGTGATCAAGGCCGCTGCCGCGGGTGCCAAGGTGGCGGTCGAGAAGACGCCCAGCCAGCTCAAGATCCTTCAGGAGGCGGGCGTCGTGGACGCGGGCGGCTACGGACTCCAGATCATGCTCGAGGGGATGGTGCGCTCGGTCGAGGAGACCGGGGCCGAGGCGCTCGCACCGCCGCCGCCCAGAGTGGCGGCCCAGAGCGCGCTCGAGCTGCCCGAGGAGGGCTGGGGCTACTGCACGGAGTTCCTGATCAAGGGCGAGGCGCTCGACGTCGAGCGCCTCCGCGAGGAGATCGCCGCACTCGGCAACTCGGCCCTGGTCGTCGGTGAGCCTGACCTCGTCAAAGTCCACGTGCATACTGACGATCCCTCGCGGGTGATCGCGCTGGCGTCGTCCCACGGGCGGATCGACCGTCTGAGCGTCGGCGACATGTCATCCCAGCACCGGCGGATCCGCCAGGAGTCGTCTGTTGGAGCCCAGGTGGCGGCCGGCGGCCGGCCGCCTCAGGCGGCGGCGCAGCCGGCTCGGGCCAACGGCGTCGGGCTGGTGACCGTGGTCTCCGGCCCGGGCCTGGTCGAGATCTTCCGCGGGCTGGGGGCCGACGCCACCGTCGAGGGTGGCCAGACGATGAACCCCAGCACCCAGGACATGCTCGCCGCGGTCGAGTCGGTTCCCTACGACGAGGTGGTCCTGTTGCCCAACAACCGCAACGTCGTGCTGGCGGCGGCCCAGGTTCCCGGACTCAGCGGCAAGCGGGTCCAGGTGGTCCCCACTGAGAGCGTCCCGCAGGGTATCGCCGCTATCGTCGCGTTCAATCCCGAGCGCCCCGTCGACCAAAACCTGCAAGAGATGCGCAAGGCGGCCGGGCACGTGCAGACGATCGAGGTCACACACGCCGTCCGCGACAGCCGCTCCAACGGCCTCCGGGTCAAGAAGGGGGACGTGATCGCGCTGATCAACGACAAGCTCAAGCACGCGGGCGCGGACTACGGCAGCGTGGTGAGGGCCGCCCTGGACGGGATCAAGGCGGCCGACTACGAGCTGGTGACGATCTACCGCGGTCTACAGGCCACCGATGTGGAGGCCGAGAAGCTGAGCGAGGCGATCCGCGGCCGCTTCCCGGGGCTCGAAGTCGAGCTCCAGGCCGGTGGCCAGGAGCACTACCCCTTCATCCTCTCGGTCGAGTAGCGGCCTCCTGTGAGCCGGCGTTTTCGGGTTGTCACCGACTCTACGTCCGACGTCCCCCCGGCCTGGCGCGAGCGCTTCGGCATCGAGGTGGTACCTCTGACCGTCGTCTTCGGCAACGAGTCCTTTCGAGACCGGGTGGACCTGAGCGACGATGAGTTCTTCTCACGTCTTCGCGGCGCCAGCAAGCTCCCGACCACCTCTGCGCCGGCTCCCGGCGACTTCGCCGCCGTCTACGAGCGACTGAGCCGGGAATGCGACGGGGTCATCTCCATTCACCTCGGCGGCAACCTCTCCGGGACCGTCGACTCGGCCAGGCTGGGAGCCCAGGCGGTGGACGGCTTTCCGGTCCACGTCGTCGACAGCCGCAGCGTGACCATGTGTGTGGGCTTCCTCTGCCGGCTGGCGGCTGAGTCCACGTCGCTCGAGGAGGCGGTCCAGCGCGTCGAGGAGAGGGTGCCGCGGCTGCGCATCCTGGCTCTTCTCGACACTCTTCGGTATCTGGAGATGGGCGGCCGGGTAACGCGCGCACAGGCTCTGGTCGGGACGGTGCTGGACGTGAAGCCGATCATGGGCGTCGCCGAGGGCCGGATCAGCCCGCTGGATCGGGTTCGGACACGGCGGAAGGCGCTGCCGCGCCTGGTCGAGCTGTTCCGCCAGGACCAGCCGGTTGAGCAGGTGGCGGTGATGCACGCCGAGGCGCCGGAGGAGGCGGAGGAGCTGCGTGCACAGCTGGCGGAGGGACACCCCGAAGACTTCGAGATTCAGATGTCCCAAATCGGCCCCGTGCTCGCCACCCACACCGGCCCCGGCGCAGTCGGCATCGCTTACATCAAAGCCAGGTAAAACCTTCCCTCCCCGCAAGGGGAGAGACATTTTTGCTATTCCAGGGTGACTTCCTCGAGGGTGATTTCCACGCCTTTGAGGGCTTGGGAGACGGGGCAGGTGGCTTTGGCGGCCTCAGCGGCCTCTTTGAAGCCGGCCTGGTCCAGTCCGGGGACCCGACCACGGACCGAGAGCCGGATGCCGGTGATTCCCTCTCCGGGCTGGAATCCGACGTGGGCGCTGGTCTGGAGGCGCTCGGGTGCGTGTCCCCCCTGGGCCAGGCCGAGGGAGAGGGCCATGGAGAAGCATCCGGCGTGGGCGGCTGCGATGAGCTCCTCCGGGCTGGTCCCGTGCTCCCGAGACTCGGCGCGGTTTCGCCATGTCAGCGGCAGCTCGGGAAACGCGCCACTGGCGGGCGCGACCGTCCCGTTCCCGCTCGCCAGGTCACCGTTCCAGGTTGCGTCAGCCCTGCTTTCGACGGCCATCACTCCTCCTTGAGCGCGTGTGCTGCTTTGCGAACCAGGTCACTCTAGCGACCCAGGGTATCGACCGGGCGCCGCGGTTGGCCGCCCGAGCCGGCCGCATCACCCTGAGCTGGTCGGGCAAGAGCGGCAGCACCCTCGGCAGTCCACGCCGCAGGCTTGCGAAGAGCGCGCGCTGGGCCGGGCCCCAGGGCAGACCGTACTCCTCGCGCAGGCGAGGTGGAAGCAAACCGGCGGTCACGGCCTCGAGGGGGAACCAGGTCAGCCCAGGCAGCCCCAGGATCGGCGGCCGCACCACGGCGGCGCCCAGCTCCCGCGCCCGGCGGTCGACGATCAGCTCCGGCCCCGCAATCATCTCGGCCACGTAGCTGTCGAAGGCTCGCATGCTCGAGGGATAAGCCCAGGCTGGGATGCCCAGCAGCCGGCCAAGGCGCTGTGCCTCCCAGTAGTAGATCTCTCTTTCCGGGTTCGGCAGGGGCCTGACGAACGTCCCGTAGGCGACCAGCGTGCTGTCGATGAGGGTCGCCTGAACCCACAGCAGGAGCCGGGGATCCACGGCCGCGTAGCCCTCGCCCCGGATGCCGCGGTGAACCCGGTTGATCTGCGCCGCGGCGGCCAGCGCCTGCCGCCGGTCGCCGAAGTTCAGTGAAAGCATGAGGCCCAGGGTGCGCGACAGCCGGGCCAGCGCCCGCCGCGGAAAGTCGCTGTGCTCGGCCACCCCGGCGGCCACCGCGGGATGCGCCAGCTGCATCAGGAGGGCGCGTCCGCCGCCCAGCAGGAGTACCGATTCCCGGTTGATGCGCCACGTCACCGAGTCAGGCCGGTAGAGCGCTCCCATGGGGTCCCCCGGCTAGAACAGTCCCTGGCGCCTGAAGAGGTAGAGCTGGACGGCGGTGGTGGCGACCATGAGGCTGACGCCGCCCGCGAACGCGGACGGTGCTCCGATGTGGCTCACCAGAAAGCCGAAGTTCATGCCGAAGAACCCCGTCAAGAAAGTGAGAGGCAGGAACAGGCTCGCGATCACGGTCAGCTGCTTCATGGTGCTGTTCAGGCGATTGGACACCGTGGAGAGGTAGACGTCAATGGAGCCGGTGAGCAGATCTCGTAGGGAGTCGACCGCCTCGTACTGCCTCAGAACGTGGTCATAGACGTCCCTGTAGTAGATGGCGCCATTGTCCCCCAGCATCTGGACCGAGTGAGTCACCAGGTGCTGGAACACCTCGCGCTGGGCGCCCAGGACCCGGCGCAGATCGATGACCTCGTGCTTCAGCCGGTATACGGTTGAAAGGGTGCGGGAGGTCGGCTTGGTGACGATCTGGTCCTCCAGCCGGTCGATCTCATTGTCGAGCTCCTCCAGCACCGCGAACATGCTCTCCGTGACCTCGTTCAGGACCAGGTACTTCAAGAGCTGCGGGTCGTTCTGTGCCAGGTCCGGGTCCTTGCGGATCCGGTCCATCAAGCCGTCCATAGACGGGGCGGCCTCCTTGTGCACGGTCACGACGACATGCTTGGCGAAGTAGAGGTGGTGCTCCTGGTAGGTGATCCGTGCCTTCTCGAGGCTCGCCCCGAAGATGACGACGAAGACGTAACCGTCGAACTGGTCCAGCTTGGGTCTCTGGTTCTGGACCTGGATGTCCTCGATCGTCAGCCGGTGGAACTGGAAGACGTCCAGCAGGAGCTTGTAGTCGGCATCGTCCGGGTCGCGGATGTCCAGCCAGAACGCCTCACGATCGCTTGCCTTGAGGCATGAGGCGACCTGCTTGTCGTCTGGTTCTGCGTACTTGCCGGAGACGGTGATCAGCTTCCGCACTGAGAAGAATCTAGCGTCTCACCGGCGGGCTAGCGGCGTAGCTCGCTGAGGAGGAAGCTCCAGATGTCGGTCTCCTCGGCCACCACCTTGGCGGCAGGCTTGCCCTGGCCGTGTCCTGCCCTCCGCTCCACCCGAAGCAGGACCGGCGCGTCGCCGGCAGACTGCAGCCGCGCTGCCATCTTCCGCGCGTGCATCGGGTCGACCCGTGCGTCCTCCTCGCCGGTGGTGATCAGCGTGGGCGGGTAGGCCACGCCGTCCCGGACCTTGTGGTACGGGCTGTAGGAGTAGAGCCAGCCGAACTGCTCCGGGTCGGCCGCGCTGCCGTACTCCGCCGCCCAGAGCTCGGCCACCTTGAATCGCTGGTAGCGGACCATGTCGAGCAGCGGGACGCGGCAGACGACGCAGCCGAAGAGCTCGGGTCGCTGGGTCAAGGCGGCGCCCACCAGCAGGCCGCCGTTGCTTCCGCCCGTGATGCCGAGAGTGCCCGGCGTGGTGAGACCCGCCTGGATCAGCCACTCCGCGGCCGCCAGGAAGTCGTCGAAGACGTTCTGCTTGTTGCCCAGCATCCCGGCTCGATGCCACGCCTCGCCGTACTCGCCGCCGCCCCGCAGGCAGCTCACGGCCAGCAGCCCGCCCGCCTCCAGGAAGGGCACGACGACCGGGGTCCAGAGCGGCGTCCGGCTGATGTTGAACCCGCCGTAGCCGGTGAGCAGGGTGGGGCCCGGGCCGCTCTCGCGGCCCACCAGGAAGATTGGCACCTCGGTCCCGTCGCGTGACAGGCAGCGAACCTGGCGGACCGGGTAACTACCGGGGTCGAACCCGGCGGGCGGGTCCAGCCGCTCCACCTCGGAGCCTCCGATCTCAAGAGTGAATGCGGGCCGGGTGAAGGTCTCCACGGTGAGCAGAAACCGCTCGGAGCTGGGATGGGCGCCGAGGCCGGTCACAGTGGAGAAGTCCGGCAGCTCGATCTCGCCGGCCGGCGCCCCGTCGAGCCGGTGCCTGGTGACGCGGGAGCGGGCGTCCACCAGATGATGGGCGAGGATGGCGCCGGCTCCCACGGCGGCGTCCACCAGGACGTGGTCAGACTCGGGGACGAGCTCGGTCCAGCACTCCGGCCGCGACCGCTCCGGGTCTATCTCCACGAGCCGGTAATTGGGCGCCTCCAGGTTGGTCAGGGCCAGCAGCCGGTCGCCGGCGAACCAGGCGTGGACTTCTTTGGCGGGTCCCTCGAATATGGCCTCGAAGTCGCCGTCCCGCTCGGCCAGGAACACCGAGGTGCGATCCCAGCCCTGGCCGACCACGATCACCGCCCAGCGGCCGTCGAGCGAGAACGAGATCGAAGCCGGGAAGTCCAGCTTGTCGCGGCCTTCCCCGAAGACCTTCACGTCCTGCGAGGGGTCGGTGCCGAGGACGTGTCGCCAGACGTGCCGGTGGTACATCTCCTCCCCGGCGGGAACGCTGCCCGGGTCGGGCTGCCGGGAGTAGAGGATGGCCCGTCCTCCGGGCTCGAAGCCGACTGCGGACCAGCGGCAGCGCGGGATCCGCTCGGGGAGCGTCTCCCCGGTGCTGGTACGCAGCAGGGTGAGGGTCGACTCCTCGCTCCCGGCCTCTGAGACGCCGACACAGACCAGCTCCCCGTCGGGAGAGGGCGTCCACCAGTCGATGGCCGTGGCCGCGTCCGCGCTCAGGGGCGCCGGATCGAGGAGGAGCCGCGGCGGAGCCCCGCCCTCGGCCACGTGGAGGGCGGCCTGGTCCCTGCCCGGGTCTCGGCGGCTGAAGAACCGATACCGGCCTCGAGGGATCGAGGCGCCGAGCGCTCCACGGTCGACTGCCTGGGCGAGCCGGGCGCGCACCGCCTCCCGGCCGGGCAGCTCATCGAGCACCGATCGGGTGTACCTGTTCTGAGCGGCGGACCACTCCCGCACCGCCGGAGCCTGGCCGTCTTCGAGCCAGCGATAGGGGTCGTGCACCTCCACACCGTGGATCACTTCCACCACGTCGTCGATCCGGGTCTCCGGAGGTTGGTCCACGATGCTGGATGCTATACGGCGTGCCACCCGTGCCAGCTCTGGACAGCCCCCTGGGAGCGCTGGCGCGCGTGTCCTCGACAGATGTCCGCCGGCTTCAGAGGCTCGGCCTCCATACCGTCCGGGATCTGCTCCTGCACCTGCCTTTCGGCTGGGAGGCCTACGGCCAGCCGGTGGCACTCACCGAGGTGTCCCCCGGCGGCCAGGCCACGGTGGTGGGGGAGGTGGAACGCGTGGCGGCCAAACGGACGTTCCGCCGAGGCATGCAGCTGACCGAGGCGCTGGTTCGGGACGAATCGGGCGCTGCCATCTCCATCGTCTGGTTCAACCAGCCCTACCTGGCGCGGCAGCTCCGGCGCGGCGACCGGCTGGCCCTGGCTGGAGTCGTCAAGCCCTCCCGGTACGGGCCCGGCATGGAGATGCAGAACCCGCACCACGAGGTTCTGCCGCCCGAGGGGACCCCTCGCCGGATCGGCGGCATGATGCCCAAGTACCACCTCACGGCCGGGCTCACCTCGCGCCGGATGGCCGGCTGGGTGGAGGCCGTCCTGCCTCTCGCGGATCAGCTGGAAGACCTGATCCCGTCGGAGAGCCGGACCCGCCACCGCCTGTTGCCGGTGGCGGAGGCCATCCGCTGCGGCCACCGCCCGCAGAGCGAGGAGGACTGGCGCGAGGCGCGTCGCCGGATGGCCTTCGCGGAGCTGATGGAACTGCAGGCCGCGTTCCTCCTCTCTCGAGCCCGGACGGCGGTAGAGAGGGCCACGCCGGTGGCCTTCCGGCAGGAGGTGATCGAGCGTTTCAAGTCGGGTGTCGGCTTCGAGCTGACCGGGGCCCAGCGCCGGGCAACCTGGGAGATCTATCAGGACCTGGAGAAGGAGATCCCGATGAACCGCCTTCTCAACGGCGACGTCGGTTCCGGGAAGACCGCCGTGGCGGCGGCGGCCGCCGCGATGGTCCACGCCGCCGGGATGCAGACGGTGGTCATGGCTCCGACCGAGATCCTGGCTCGCCAGCACCTGGAGAAGTTCCGGGCCTACCTCGAGCCAAGCTTTCCAGGGCTGACCGTCGAGCTCCTCGTCAGCGGCCTGTCGGCGCCGGAGCGCCGGAGGGTTCGGACCGCCGCCGCCTCGAGCCACTGCGCGGTGCTGGTTGGAACCCACGCGCTGATCGAAGACGACGTCGAGCTGGCCGGCCTCGGACTCGCCGTGGTCGATGAGCAGCACCGCTTCGGCACCCGGCAGCGCGAGCTTCTGCGTCAGAAGGCGGGCGACGGCCGCCCCCACTTCCTCGCGATGACGGCAACCCCCATCCCGCGCTCCCTGGCCCTCGCCCTCTATGGGGAGATGGCTCTCTCCACACTCGACGAGCTGCCACCCGGCCGCACTCCCGTGGTGACCCAGGTGGTCGTTCCCGATCAGAGGGAGCGTGCCTACGGGATGCTCCGGGAGCAGGTGCGGGCAGGCCACCAGGCGTTCGTGATCTGCCCCCTGATCGAGGAGTCGGAGACCACGGAGGCCAAGGCGGCGACCGTCGAGTTCGAGCGGCTGCGCAAGGACGTGTTCCCTGATCTGCGGCTCGCCCTGGTCCACGGCCGGCTCAAGGACAAGGACGAGGTGATGCGCCGATTCAAGGCCGGCGAGACCGACATCCTGGTCGCCACCGCCGTGGTGGAGGTCGGGGTGGACGTGCCCAACGCCACAGTGATGCTGATCGAGGGCGCGGACCGGTTCGGCCTCGCCCAGCTACACCAGTTCCGGGGCCGCGTGGGCCGGGGGGCGGCGCGCTCCAGCTGCCTGCTCCTCGCCGAGGACCCGTCGGTCAAGAGCCTGGAACGCCTGCATCTGCTGGCCGTCGAGAACGACGGCTTCCGCCTCGCCGCCGAAGACATGCGCCTGCGGGGTGCGGGCGAGCTGATGGGCCCCCGCCAGCACGGCATGTCAGACCTGGCCATGGAGGCTCTGCACCGCCCCGAGCTCCTGTCCGAGGTCCGTCAGGAGGCGGAGCGAATGCTCGACTCGGCTGACGCCGAACCCCTGCGGCGAGCTGCGGCCCGCAGGCTCGAGCTGACGGCCATCAGTTGAGCCCGCCCATGCCCCCGGCGCAGCTCCTACAGCGGCTCATCCGGTTCGACACCACGAACCCGCCAGGCAACGAGGGGCCATGCCTGGACTTTTTGCGGGAGCAGTTCCGGGAATCGGGCCTGGACGTCCAGGTCCTGGCCAAGCAGCCGGAACGGCCGAACCTGGTCGTGCGCATGCCCGGGCGTGGCGAGGCGCCCCCGCTCCTCCTGCAGGGTCACATCGACGTGGTGACCACGACCGGGCAGTCCTGGCGACACCCGCCCTTCTCGGGTGAGCTCCTTGACGGCTGGGTCTGGGGCAGGGGCGCCCTGGACATGAAGAGCGGCCTCGCGATGATGGCTTCGGCCCTTCTGCGCTGCCTGGCGGAGGCGCGGCCACCGGCCGGCGACGTGGTGCTCTGCTGCCTGTCGGACGAGGAGGCCGGCGGCATCCAGGGCGCCCGATTCCTGGTCGAGGATCACCCGCAGCTGTTCTCCGGCATCCGCCACGCGTTGGGTGAGGGGGGTGGCGTCACCCAGCACATCGACGGCCGGCCTTTCTACCCGATCATGGTCGCCGAGAAGCGGACCTGCCGGCTGCGGCTGGTGGTCCGTGGGCCGGGCGGCCACGCGGCCCGCTACCACCGAGGCGGCACCATCGCCCGGCTCGCCGCGCTGCTCTCCCGCCTGGATCGGGGCAGGCTGCCGCTGCATGTGACACCGGTAGGCGAGGCGTTTGTTCGAGAGGTGGCGGCCGCATCGACGGAGCCGCTGCGGTCGCGATTGATAGCGCTCCTCGACCCGGTCCTGTCCGACGGCGTGCTCGAGGCGATGGGCCCCGAGTCGTCACGGTTCGACTCGATATTCCACAACACTGCCAACGCCACCATCGTCCGATCTGGCGACAAGGTGAACGTGATCCCCTCCGAAGCCACCGTCGATCTGGACGGCCGGATGCTGCCCGGATTCGAGCCGGACGAATTCATCGCCGAGGTCCGCGACCTGGTCGGTCCGGAGCCTGAGATCAACGTGCTCCAGGTCGGCCCGAGCCTGCCCGAGCCCCAGCTGGACGGCTTCTACGGGCTGCTCTGCGACGTGCTTCGCGGCCTGGACCCCGAGGGCGTGCCTGTGCCCGTGATGATGACCGGCGCAACCGACCAGCGGCATTTCGGCCAGCTCGGGATCCGTGGCTATGGCTTCCTGCCGCTCCGGCTGCCTCCCGGCTTCGGCCAGGAGACGGTGCACGCGGCTGACGAGCGGGTGCCGGTGGCCGCGCTCGACTTCGGCACCGATGCCCTCTGGCAGGTCCTCCAGCGCTACCGCGGCTGAAGCTGGCCCGACCCGGTTGACGGGTATGAGGGGCTGCCGCAGACTGTAAGTCGGCGCAGGTCCGCGCCGACCTCGAGACCCTGCCCCAGCCGGGTCCTCGCCGAGGCAAAGGGAGGCAGACTCTCGGACCTCTGCAGGTCGTCTCTTCGGCCGCGCGGCCGTTGCTGGGGGACGGACGCCGGCGGTTCGAGGAGGTGACGGCGCGTTGACCCGGGACGGCGACTTCAAGCGAGTCGTTCGCGCTCGGATGCGCAGGACCGGTGAGTCCTACATGGCGGCGCGGGCCCGGCTGACGCAGGTCTCCCGTCCACCCCAGCCCTCGCCATCGTCTCCTCCAATCTCAACTGGAGGCAGGGGCATGTATCCCTTCGAAAGGTTCACGGAGCGGGCGAAGAAGGTCCTGACGCTCGCCCAGGAAGAGGCGGAGAGGGCTCATCACAGCTACATCGGGACCGAGCATCTTCTGCTCGGGCTGACGAGGGAAGGCGATGGCTTGGCCGCGCAGGTCCTGAAGAGTTTCGGGGTCGAGATCGCTCCCGTCCGGCAGGCGATCGAGTCGGTCCTGGCCAAGGACGTGAAGATCGTCGTTCAGCAGATCATCCCGACCTCGCGGGTGAAGAAGGTGATCGAGATCGCCTTCGAAACCGCGCGAGAGATGGGCCATGGATTCGTCGGCACCGAGCACCTGCTCCTTGGCCTCTTGATCGAGGGCGAGGGTATCGCCGCCCACGTCCTGAACGACCTCGGCGTGACCCTGGACAAGGTTCGCCCGGAGGTTGAGCGGCTGCTCGGCGAGGTGGGGGAGGAGGAGGCTTCGCCTGGCCCGACCGCCGCGACGGCCGGCCCGCGGGTATCGGCTCCAGAAGGAGGACTGCTCTCGCCGCGGCTGGCGGAGCTCATCCGGCAGGCTCACGAGGAAGCCGCCGCCCGCGGTGCTCCGGTCGTCGACCTCGAGCACCTACTTCGCGCCCTCACGGACGAGGCGGGCTTCCAGGCGCTAACCCGGCTGCTCGACCGGCTCGGCGTCGGCTGGAAGCCTCCGGAAGACGTCGAGAGGCTCAACTCAGCCTTGCTCGAGGTCCGGCGGCAGAAGGCGAGCGCGATCGCCCGCCGCGACTATCCGGCCGCCGCGAGGCTGCGCGAGCAGGAAAAGCTGCTGGCTGCGCAGTACCACCTTGCGGAGGCCGCCTGGCTGCAGTCGCTGCGCCGTCAAGATCGGCCGCCCCAGCAGCCCTGACGGTCGCTGCCGGCCGCTTGCTCAGCGCAACCGGATGAGGTTGGCCGTGATCAGCCTCGCCGCGTCGGAGGCGAGGTAGGCGATCACCTCGGCCACCTCTTCGGGCTGTGCAACGTGCAGGAGCTGCGGATCGTCGAGGACCGCCTGGCGAACTGCGTCGGTGACCCAGCCGGTGTCCGTGACGGGCGGGTGGACGATGTTCGCGGTTACGCCGAACGAGGCCAGCTCGAAGGCCGCCGACATCGTGTAGTTCTCCAGGGCGGCCTTGGCGGCGCCGTAGGAGACCTCCTCCGGGAAGCCCTGTGGGCCGCCTGATGTGAGCCCGACGATCCGGCCCCAGCTTCCGCCTCGCGCGGCCAGGCGGCGGGCGAACTCTGCGATGAGCAGCGCTCCGGCCTTGGCGTCGACGCCGAGCACCCGATCGACGGTTGCGGCGCTGACTGCTTGAATACGGCGACCCAGCCGGTCGGTGTCCACCGGCTTGAAGGTGTCCGGCAGCCAGCCGGTCGCGTTGTTGACCAGGATGTCCACCGGCCCCAGCACCGCCTCGGCGTGGTCGAAGAGCCGGCGCGCGGCGTCTTCCTCGAGCAGGTCGGCCTGGATCGCCTCAGCGCGGCCTCCCGCCGCCCGGATGGCGGAGACGATCGCCTGGCCGTCCTGGTCGCGGTTCTTGCGATAAGCGTCGGGCGTCCCGTTGTCGGGGGGATCTTCGACGCGCAGGTAGGTGACCAGGACCGCCGCGCCGCGATCGGCCAGAGCCCTTGCGGTCGCAGCGCCGATGCCGTGGTTGGCGCCCGTGACCAGGGCCACATGGTCTGCCAGCGAAGATGTCTGCACGCCGAGTGGAGCATGCCACCCCGAGCGCCCCTTCCGCTTGCGGGAAACGGCTAGCCTGGGGCCTGCGATGGACCCCCTTCCGCACCTGCGCCTGACCGAGTACAGCCACGGGGCCGGTTGAGCCTGCAAGCTCAGCCCGGTGGAGCTTGGGCAGGTTCTGAGGGCCCTCCCGGCCGCGTCTGATCCACGCGTCCTGGTGGGAGCCACGGCGGCGGACGACGCCGCCGTGTACTTGCTCACGCCCGACCGTGCGCTGGTGGCGACTGTCGATTTCTTCACGCCGATCGTGGACGACCCCGCCGCCTTCGGCGCCATCGCCGCCGCCAACAGCCTGAGCGACGTGTACGCGATGGGCGCGACGCCGCTCTTCGCCCTCTCCCTGATCGGGTTTCCGCGGCAGCTGCTGGGGAGCGGCCTGCTCGAGCAGATCGTTGCCGGCGGCGCCGCCAAGCTTGCGGAGGCCGGCGTGCCGGTGGTAGGCGGCCACAGCATCGACGACGCCGAGCCGAAGATCGGCTACGCGGTGACCGGCGAGGTCCATCCCGACCACGTCGTCTCCAGTGCGGGCGCCCAGCCGGGCGATCTCCTCTACCTGACCAAGCCTCTCTGCAGCGGGCTGGTCACGACGGCCATCAAGCGCGGCCTCTGCCCGCCCGAGCTGGAGCGCCAGGCGATCGCGGTGATGAGCCACCTGAACCGGCAGGCTTCGGCTGCGATGCTCGCCGCCGGGGCCTCGGCGGCCACCGACGTGACCGGCTTCGGACTGCTCGGCCACCTCGCCAACCTGCGTACCGGCGCCGAGATCGATGCGGCCTCGGTACCCGTGCTGCCCGGCGTTCGGCAGCTGGCGGCGGATGGCCTCTTTCCCGATGGCACGAGGCGCAACTACGAGGCGCTGCAGGGCCAGGTGGACTGGGGAGCCTTGACGGAGCCGGAGCGGCTCCTGATGTGCGACGCGCAGACCAGCGGCGGGCTCCTGGTCGCGATCGGACCCGCGCGCGCGGCGGGCTTCGAGGCGGCCATGGCCGGTTCGCCTTACCCGGCGGCCCGCATAGGTGTGGTCAGTGATGCACCCATTCGCCTCCGCGCTTGAGCAGGCGGCGGCCGTGCGCCGCCGGGAGGTCAGCGCCGGGGAGCTGGTCGAGATGTATCTGGAGCGCATCGCTCGGCTCGGGCCAGCGGTCAACGCCTTCTGGCTCACCACGCCGGAGCAGGCCCGCTCGCAGGCCCGGCAGCTCCCGGATGGTCCCCTGGCCGGCGCCTGCACCTCGATCAAGGATCTGGCCGCCATGGCAGGCTTCCCGCTCACCTTCGGCTCGCGGGCTTTCGAGGGTCAGGTCGCTCAGCGGGACAGCTTCGCCGTCTCCAGGATCAAGGCCGCCGGCTGTCCGATCCTGGGCCGGACGACTACGCCTGAGCTGGGATCGCGTCCGGTGACCGAGTTCGGCCTTCACGGGGTGACCAGGAATCCCTGGAGCCTCTCCCACACGAGCGGCGGTTCGAGCGGCGGTGCTGCCGCGGCGCTGGCCGCCGGGCTCTGTGCCTGGAGCCACGGCACCGACGGGGGAGGCTCGGTCCGCATCCCAGCCTCCTGCTGCGGCGTCGTCGGCCTGAAGCCCTCCCGAGGTCGCGTCTCGCTGGGCCCTCTGGTGGGCGAGGGTTGGGCTGGTCTGTCGACTCAGGGCGTCCTGACCCGCACCGCGGAGGACGCCGGCGCGGCGCTCGACGCGATCGCGGGCCACCTGCCCGGCGACCCCTACTGGGCCGATTCCGACGGCTCCTTCCTGGAAGCGGCCCGCCGAGAACCGAGGCCTCTCCGGATCGGCGTCCAGGTCTCTGCGGACACCCCGGTTCATCCCGAGCTCATCGACCTGGTCGGCGAGACCGCTCGCCGGCTGGAGGCTTTCGGCCACCGGGTCGAGGAGGCGGGACCGGACACCCGCCCCTTCAGAAAGGCTCAGGAGACCATCGTGGCCGCGGGGACGGCGAGCTATGACATAGCGGACCCGAGCGTGCTGGACCCGCTCAACGCCTGGCTGATCGAGGAGTCACTGAAGCTGTCCGCCGCCGACTACGTGCGCGCTGTGAACACGGTCCGCACGCACAGCCGCTTGGTGGTGGCCTTCTGGGACGAGCATGACGTCCTTCTCACTCCAACCCTGACTCAGCCTCCCGTCGAGGTGGGGCGGTTCGCTGGCGACGCCCGGCGCGCGATGACGGGGGGGTTCGACTGGCTCGCCTTCACCTACCCGTACAACTGCACCGGTCAGCCGGCGATCAGCCTGCCGCTCGGAGTCAGCACGGAAGGCCTGCCGCTTGGGGTCCAGCTGGTCGGGCCGCCGCGGGGCGAGGGGCTGATCCTCTCGGTTGCCGGCCAGCTGGAGAATGATCGGCCCTGGACCGGCAGGAATCCTGCCGAGTACCTTGCCTAGCGGGCTTCGGGTCCACGGGGGGGCGGACCGAGGGCGGCGGCTGGAGAGCCCGCGCGGCGTCCGCCCCAGCCAGGGGGTGGTCAAAGAGGCCGTCTTCAACATGCTCGGCAGCCTCGAGGGTGAGCGCGTCATCGATCTCTTCGCCGGCTCGGGAGCCCTGGGCATCGAGGCCCTGTCGAGGAGCGCCGGCAAAGTGATCTTCGTCGAGCGAGACGACCGTGCGGCCGCGGTGATACGCCGCAACCTGGACGCGCTGGGTTACCGAGAGCGAAGCCTGGTCGTCCGCGCGGAGGTCGGCCGCTGGCTCCGAGCGCATGTGGCCGAGGTCGCGTCGGCCGGGGTGGTGCTCGTCGACCCTCCCTACAATGACGCCGTCTTGGACATCGCTCTGCGGCTTCTCGACGAGATCATTTCCGCGGGCGCGGTGGTGGTCGTGGAGCACTCGGCGCGGCGGGCGCTGCCCTCGCTGTCGCGGCTCAGCGCTGCCCGACAGCGGCGCTACGGCGACACCGCCGTGACGCTGCTCGAGGTGCCGTCCGACCAATGACGCGGCGAGCCATGTACCCGGGCAGCTTCGATCCCTTCACGAACGGCCACCTCGACGTCGTGGAGAGGGCGCTCAAGATATTCGACGAGCTCATGATCGCGGTTGCCGCCAACCCGGACAAGCGAACTCCGCTGTTCACGGCCGATGAGCGCGTGGCGCTGATCCGCGACTCGCTGGGCGGGCATTCCAGCGTCGAGGTCACGGCCTACACGGGGCTCACCGTCGACTTTGCCCGCAGTCAGGGGATCAAGACGCTGGTGAAGGGACTGAGGGCATACTCCGACTTCGATGCGGAGCTTCAGCAGGCACTCATGAATCGGAAGCTGGCGCCGGACGTTCACACGGTCTTCCTGATGTCCAGCTTCGCTCACATCTTTGTGTCGTCATCTATTCTCAAAGACATCGCGAGCCACGGCCGCGACGTGAGCGACTTCGTCCCCCCGGCTGTCGCCAAGCGCCTCGAGGAGAAATTCAGCTGAAGGTCGACGAGATCCTTGACCGCCTGGAGTTCGTGATCCACCACGCCCGTCACGTCCCCTTCTCCAACCAGGTGATGGTCGACGAGGAGGAGCTGATGGAGATGATCGACCAGCTTCGATTCAACCTGCCCGAGGAGATCAAGCAGGCCAACTGGACCGTCCAGGAGCAGCAGCGGCTGATCTCCGAAGCGCACGCGGAGGCGAGCCGCATCCTGGGCAAGGCGAACGAGCGGGCGGAGTCGGCGGTGCAGGATCACGAGGTGCTGCGGCGGGCTGACCGCCTGGCCCAGCAGACCGTGCGCGAAGCCCAATCCCGAGCCGACCAGACGATCGGGGAAGCCGAGGCCTACGCCCTGGAGCAGCTCCAGCACCTGGAGGCACACCTGAGCCGGACGCTGGCCACGGTGAGGAGAGGGGTCGAGGCGTTGCGGGGCGACGACGATCGCGGGGGAACCCAAGCGGTTCCCCCACGGACCCCTTCCGAGGAGGCAACGTCGAGCCTGGAGTCGTCTGGAGGAGAGACTCACTCAGGGCAGCAAAGCCGCCCTTAATACCTGGCGTTTGGGTCTTTTTTGATGGAGTTTGTTTGAGCTTGGGCAAGATCGCGTTTGTTTTTCCTGGGCAGGGGTCTCAGCAGGTTGGGATGGGGGGGGAGTTGCTGGAGGATCCTGAGGTTGCGGAGCTGGCGGGGATGTGCGGGGAGGCGGCTGGGATCGACCTGAGGCACCTGCTGACCAGTGCCGATGACGAGGAGCTCAGGCTCACCACCAATGCCCAGCCTGCCCTGCTCTTCGTGGGCGTGGCGCTGGCCCGGCTCCTCGCCCGGCGGGGGATCCGGCCCGACGCTGGGGCCGGACACTCCGTCGGTGAGTACGCGGCGCTGTCCGCCGCCCAGGCTCTATCCCTGGAGGCTGCGGTCAAGGCGGTCGTGGAACGGGGCCGGGCGATGGCGGAAGCCGCGCCGCCGGGAACCAGCTCCATGGCGGCCGTCCTGGGTCTGGACGCCGAGGCCGTGGAGGCCGCCCTGATCGGAGTCCCAGACGTCTGGCCGGCCAACTACAACACCCCTACGCAGACGGTGATCGCGGGCACCATGCTGGGCCTGGAGCGAGGGGGCGAGAGGTTGAAGGAGGCCGGCGCGCGGAGGGTGGTCGGCCTGAACGTCGCCGCCGCCTTCCATACCCCCTTGATGGAGCCCGCCGGCACGGCTCTGCGAAGCCTGCTGGACATGCTGCAGTGGCAGGAGCCCGGTGTTCCGGTGGTGGCGAACGTCACCGCCGAGCCCTACGGCGAGGCTTCGACCATCCCGGTCGTCCTGGAGCGCCAGCTCAGCTCGCCGGTACGCTGGGCGGCCTGCGTCGCGCGGCTGCGGGAGCTCGGCTGCGACACCTTCGTGGAGTTGGGGCCGAAGCGGGCGCTCACCGGGATGATGCGGGAGCTGGCCCCGGAAGCCGCGGCGCTGGCGGTGGCCACCCCGAGCGCGGCCGAACAGGTCCCGCTTCCCTGAAGCTCCGGTCCCACGCCGCGCCGACCCCTGCTGATACATTAGTCGCCGCAATACCGCTGCCTGCCTCGGGAGGGCGAAATTTGGACAGTCAGAAGATCAGCTTCGAAGACTTCAAGAACATCATCGTCGAGCGCCTCGGGTGCGAGCCTGAACAGGTGACCATGGACGCCTCGTTCCAGGAGGATCTGAACGCGGACTCGCTCGACCTGGTCGAGCTGATCTATGCCTTCGAGGAGAACACCGGCCTGGAGATCCCCGACGAGGACGCCGAGAAGATCACCACCGTGGGGCAGGCTTGGGAGTACATACAGGAGAAGTCCGGCTCATAGCGCGAGCCTCTTCCGGCGGGCGTAGCCGCCGAACGGTCCTGGAGCCACAGGTACCGGCCGGTAGTCTCGATGATCTCCAGCAGAGGATCGGGATTGCATTTCGCGACCCCAGCCTGCTCCGGGAGGCGCTTACCCACAGTTCCTTCGCCAACGAGAGCCCGCACGTCTCGCCTCGGGACAACGAGCGCCTCGAGTATCTGGGAGACGCAGTCCTCCAGCTGATCACCGCGGAGTACCTCTTCAAGCTGCGCCCGGGCGCCAAGGAAGGGGAGATGACGCAGATCCGCTCGGCCATGGTGAACACCAACACCCTTGCAGCCCTGGCCGAGGAGCTTGGCCTGGGCGGCTACCTCTACCTGGGCAAGGGGATCGCGCGCGGCGGTGGCCGCAGCCTCAAGTCGCTGCTGGCCAACGCGTTCGAGGCGGTGCTCGGCGCGATCTTCCTCGACGGCGGCTACGACGCCGCGTACCACTACTTCCTGGACCGCTTCCGGGCGCTTCCGGAGCCGGTGCAGGACGAGAACCACAAGGGCCGCCTTCAGCAGGTCGTCCAGGAGCGCTTCGGCCAGACCCCGTACTACGACAGCGCCAGCGCCCGCGGAGGCAGGCAGCGCGAGTACACGGCAGTGGTCTACGCCGGCTCGGAGCCCCTCGGCACGGGCCATGGCATAACCAAGCAGGCGGCCGAACAGGACGCCGCGCGCAACGCCCTGAGCGAGAGCACCAGGAAAGAGGCCCTGGGCAAGACCGGCCGCAGGCGGCGCCCAGATGGGACGCCCGCGGAGGCCGCCCCGTCCTCGGTTTCCGCCGGCGTTCAGCCTGAGCCGGCCGGCGTCGAGCGAGCCGAGACGCCCCTCCAGCCGGCGTCCGGCGAGCCGGCTCCAGCGCCCGAAGTCGAAGCCTC
>CATPBP010000115.1 GCA_955652675.1 Candidatus Dormiibacterota bacterium | reverse complement strand
GTGTTGATCTCGTTGTACGAGTAGTGATTATAATAAGACTGACTCTCGGCGTCGGGGTGGGAGTTGGCGTCGAACTTGGGTTGGCCGTAGGTCTCGCGGTGGGAGAGGGGGTTGCTGTCGGGATCGGCGTCGGGGAGGGCGCCGGCTTCGGTGAGGAGACCACCGGCGGCGGGGTGCCCGGCAGCACTGCCGGAGGTGGGTTGGGAGGGGGTTGAGGCCGGTTGGAGCCTGTGCCCCCACTCCCCTGGCTGGATGGGGGAGGCGTGCTTCCGCCGCCCACGCCCCCAGGCGGCACCTGCGCCTGCGGGGTCGGTGATTCGAGGTCAGGGGCGGCGGCCGCCGCCGGAGGCGACGGGCTGGCGCCGAGGCTGAGCCGGTCGAAACCAGCCGCCACGGCCGGGTCCGGCGGCCTCGCCAGGCGTACATAAAGGCTGCCCCCCGCGATGCCGAGCAGCAGCAGGGCGGTCGCCGCCAGGGCTGCTCGCCGCAGGAGAGTTCGTCGCGACGCTCCAGACCCACGGGGCCCTCCCGGTCGAGGTCCTCCCGTCGCCGGTCGCTTGCCAAGGTCCTGGCGCTGGTGTCGCGCACCCACCAAGACGAAGTCCCGGCGCTCGCGGCGGAGCGAGGCGGGGAGCGGCAGTCCGACCAGGCCACCGAAGAGCTCCGCTGGCATCGTGAGCTTGCGGGCCAGGCCCTGACACTCATGGCATCGCCTCATGTGCCGGTCGACCGAAGCTCGCTGCTCTGGCGTAAGGCTGGTGATCCCGGCGGGCACGAGCTCGGCCAGCCGAGGGCAATGATCCCGGCGCTGGGCCACAAGCAAGTACCGGACAGCGTTGCCGAGGGCCTCTTTGGCGCGGCTGACGAGGACGGCGGCGTGCCCGGCTGGCACCCCGAGGATCTGGGCCACCTCACCGGTTGCAAGATCTCGGCGAACGCAGAGGTCGAGCACCGCGTACTGCCTCGGCTCCAGGCTGGCCGCAGCGGCCCAGACGAGGTTGGCGATCTCCCTGGTCTCAGCCTCGGTTTCCGGTCCAGCAGCTGGGCTGGCGAGATCGAACTGGTCCTCAATGGACTCGGTTCGGCGGGCGCGGCTGAGGTGGTTGTTGGCCAGGTTGTGGGCGATCGTGAAGAGCCAGCTCTTGACCCGCACCGGCTCGCGTAGGGTGTCTCGGCTTTCCCAAGCCCTGATGAATGTGAGCTGGGCGATGTCCTCGGCCGCGGACCGGTCACGCAGAGAGCGCCCAAGGAAGTCGTAGATCCCCGGCATGTAACGGTCATAGAGACCGGCCAGGGCGGCTTCGTCCCCTTCGCGAAGCGTTCGCCCAAGTTCGAAATCAGAGCTCGTGCCGAGCCCCCCCTTCCTCATCGACCGTCAAGGATGACGGTTTAGACCATCAATTTGCATCTACTAGATACATAAATACGCCAAGGCTTGGTTTTCCCTCTCCCTTGGGGAGGGTCAGGGAGGGGTTGGCCGCAGTCGGGCAAGCACCGCCTCAGGAACTGCCTGGGAAGTACCCCTCACACCCTCCCCGCCCGGGGATGGAACGCAGTCGCTTAGCTGCGAGCCGGTCTCAATACACCGGCTAGGAGGCCCGGCGGTCCTCCAGGAGGGCGGCCCAGCGCTCGTCGACTCGGCGGAGTTTGAAGATGGCGAAGGCGCCGATCCAGGTGATGACGAAGGCCCCTACGACGATGAACCCCATGTTGGAGAAGTTCAGCGCTCCCAGAACATCCCAGGGCTGGCCTTTGAGGTCGAGTTGGCCGATAAGGAGCTGGGTCAGCTCGACGAGTCCCACGAAGAGAGCCACGAAAACCGAAAGCGCCGTCACCGTCATGTTGTAGAAGACCTTCCGAATCGGGTGGGAGAAGGCCCAGGCGTATGCCTTTGCCATGAAGGCGCCGTCCGCCGTGTCCATCAGCGACATTCCCGCGGCGAAGATCAACGGCAGCGAGACGACCGCCAGGAAGGGCAGGCTCTCCGCCGCCGCTCCGGCCGATATGGCGAGTAGGGCGACCTCCGAGGCGGTGTCGAAGCCCAGGCCGAAGAGGAACCCGATCGGGTACATGTGCCAGCTCGAACCCACGACTCGGAAGAGGCGCCCGAAGATCTTGCTCATCAGACCGCCGGCGACCAGTTCATGCTGGAGCGTCGCGGCATCGTGGCGGCCCTGCTTCATGTCCCGATAGACCCTCACGATGTCCAGCAGGATCAGCAGGTTGAGGACTCCGATCACGATCAGGAACACGCCCGAGACGGTGGTTCCGACCAGGCCGCCGAGGCTCCGCAGCTCGCCGTTGCCGCTGACCACGCCCTGGACCAGCGACTTGATGGCGAGGCCGAGCAGCAGCGCGATCAGGAAGACCACAGAGGAATGGCCCAGGGAGAAGAAGAAGCCGACGCCCAGGGGCTTCTTTCGCTCCTGCAGGAGCTTTCGTGTGGTGTTGTCGATGGCGGAGATGTGGTCGGCGTCGAAAGCGTGGCGCAGGCCGAAGGTGTAGGCCAGCCCTCCCAGACCGATGAAGGCGGGGTGGCCGACTCCATAGGTGAGGAGGGCACCCCAGCCGACGATGTGGAGCAACGCCACGGCACCGAAGAAGCCGCCCAGGCGGCGCCGTTCACCGGGGTCGAAGGTTCGTCGGATATCCGCGGCGACCAAAGCCATCGTCGATCTCCAGACCAGCCGGTTCCACGCCGGCCGCAGCATCAAACCTTATCAGGACGTTGTCGCAAATACTCGTCTCAACTCGGCTGCTCAGGAATCAGTTCGGTGGCCGTCTAGTCGGCCACCGGCCAGTGGGGGCAGGGCACTGGCCATAGGTGCCCGCACTCCTCGCAGCGGACCGAGAAATCGGGACACGCGCAGGCGGGGTGCCGGCAAGGTTTGGCCGGGGTGGCCCGGCCACGGTACTGGCTCGGATGCTCGCTGAGATCGTGGCCGCAGCGGCGGCAAGTTATTCGGGGATGGTACGCGGAGCCCTGCGGGACAGGGCCCTTGCGCCGTGGCGGGTCCGGGCGCATCGTCGAACATATGTTCGCATAATGGCGGCCAGCGTGAGAGCGGTCCCGATGGGCCGCGCGGTCGGGGCGCTATAGTTCTTCCGGACTACCGAGCGGTGGGGGCATGGCGGCTGCCGGGTTGACGGATTTGCGTGTCGGTCGCTTCCGCCTCGTCAAGCAGCTTGGCCGGGGATCGACAGGAGTGGTGTTCCTGGCGACCAGGGTGGGCGCGGCGGGGCGTGAAGTGGCTTTGAAGGTGGTGGACTCCGATCTCGCGAGCCAGCCAGGTTTCGGTGAGCGCCTCGAGAACGAGATTCACAGGATCTCCGTGCTGAGCCACCCCAGCATCCTTCCCGTCTATGAGTACGGCACCGCCGGTGAGCTCACATACCTGGTAATGCCGGTGGCCTCCGGGGGCTCGCTGAAGGGGCGGCTCGAGGCGGGGCCGCTTCCGGCCAGGGACGCCTGGCAGGTCTTCCGTCCGGTCGCTGACGCCCTGCTCAGCGCGCACAAGGCAGGTGTGGTCCACGGGGACGTAAAACCCGGCAACATCCTCTTCGACGCCTACGGACGGGTGCTTCTCGCCGACTTCGGCCTGGCTCGGATCCATATGGGCTTCGCGAGAGGGACGCCCGGGTACATGGCTCCGGAACAGGCCCGTGGAGAGCCGTCGGATCCGCGCGCCGACCTCTACTCGCTTGCGGTGGTGCTCTTCGAGATGCTTGCCGGGAGCCCGCCCTACCGGTACGCGGCGGACGCCGATCTGCTGAGGGCCACCGCCGCCGCACCGGTCCCATCGGCCCGGGAGCGCTGCCCCGAGGTGCCGGTCGGGCTCGACGCGGCGCTCTACCGGGCACTGGCCAAGGATCCGGCTCACCGCTACCAGACAATGCTGGAGCTGGTCTGGGCCCTGCGCCCGGTGCTGGACCCTCGGCCGCGCAGCGGTCGGTACTGGCGGAGCCCCTCGTGGTCAGAACTGGACAAGGCCACCTTCGTCCCTTCAGTGCTGAGGGGCAACCGCGCCGGAAAGGACGGCAGCGCCGGCCTCAAGCAGTTCGAGCCGGGTGCTTGAGCTTGCCCTCCTTACGCCGGAAGGTAAGCTTTAAGATCGGGCCCGTTCGTCTAGAGGACTAGGACGCCGGCCTTTCAAGCCGGAGATCGCGGGTTCGAAGCCCGCACGGGCCACCACCAATTCATTTCAGGCGGGTGTAGCACAGTGGTAGTGCGGCAGCCTTCCAAGCTGTTTACGCGGGTTCGATTCCCGCCACCCGCTCCAGCCGCCGTCTTTGAGTTCAGTTGCGCCATCGTTCTTTATGCCCTCTGAGTCGAACTGGCGAGAATTCGTTCGGATCACCAGCGCCGAGCCGCCATGGCCGCGGCTCGTACGCGCCGCCGGGATGTTCGAGAGTCCCGGCGACGCGCTCGATGTCGGGCCCGGCGGTGGACGCGACACCCGGTACCTGCTGAGTCAGGGGTGGCGTGTGACCGCAGTCGACGCCTCCCCATCTGCCGCTGCCGCGCTGCGCCGCCTTCCGCAGCAGCGCAACCTGCAGATGGTGCTCTCAGCCATTGAAGACTTCGAGCCCGCCAGCTACGACCTGGTCAATGCCCAGTTCTCACTGCCTTTCGTTGCACCGGCGCATTTCGACGCGACCCTCAAGTCCCTGAGAGACTCGGTGGAAACTGGCGGCATCCTGACCGCGACGTTCTTCGGGAAGCACGATGGATGGAACGTGGCTGGGACCGAGTTGACATTCAGCACCGCGGCCGACATCGAACGGCTGTTCCTCGGCTGGGAGCTCATCGAGTTGACCGAAGTCGATGAGGACGGCCACACCGCCGACGGGGCGCCCAAGCACTGGCACATCTTTCACTTGATCGCGCGGCGTCAATCGCAGTGAGGACAGCTACGAAGGCGCTGGCAAGCCGAGCTATCCGACTTCGCCGCGTGCGAAGGCGTAGCTCGTTTGCACGAGTCGCCACACAACTTCGAGTTCCGCTGGGTCCCGCGGACCGTAGAGCATCACCAACGTTGGCGGGGCCGCTCCACGGCGAGCGACCGGATGGAGCTCCGACCAACCCTTGTCGATCGCGTCGCCGGCTACCGAGACTGGCAGCATCAGGTGGAGGCTGCCGTCTGAGGCGCCATGGAGATGCGCAAACTCGGTGCCCGTGAAAAATGCGTCGCCGGGGCCCGTGGCGAGTCGGGGATCTAGATGCAGGGCACGCGTATCAGGAAGGGACACGTGGCTGCGCCCTGGGCGAACCCCCTCCAGGCCGGTCATCCGGTGCCACAGCTCCTCCTGCAACCACACTGGCGCGATCTGACTGAGCTGCTGGTGCGGAATCTCGGGACCGGTCTTGGGGTGGTCCCCAGACCTCTCGGGTAGCGCAGGAGGATTGGATGTCGTCGTCACTTCTCAGCCTCCTTCAGAGGGGTCGGATTGTACGCACACCGGCGACAAGCAAGCCGCTTCGAGCCATCGGGCCGCCGTGATCAGGGTGCCTGGGGCAGCTTCTTCCGGCCCCTACCGACGGCCGGCGCTGACGGCGGTGGTACGACCGGTCCGGCGTCGCCGTCCGGCGCCACGTCCAGGTCCACGATCACCGGCGCATGGTCGCTGGGCCCACTGCCCTTGCGGGCCTGCCGGTCGACCCAGGCCGCCCGCACCCGGCTGGCGACCGGCGCGGTAGCCAGCACCAGGTCGATCCGCATCCCCATGTCCTGGTGGAACATCCCCGCCCGGTAGTCCCAGTAGGTGAAGATCCGGGCGTCCGGCCAGCGATCCCGAACGACGTCATGCAGGCCCCGTCCCTCCAGGTCGGCCAGCGCCCTTCGCTCCGCCGGTGTCACGTGGGTCTGGCCGATGTAGGCGTCCGGGTCAAAGACGTCGGCGTCGGTCGGCGCGATGTTCATGTCCCCACACACCATCGTGGACTCAGGACCGGCGCTCACAGCCTCCGCCAACGCGGCCAGCCAGGCCAGCTTGTAGCGGTAGTGCTCCGAGTCGGGCACCCGTCCGTTCGGCACGTATACCGAGTGCAGCCGTACCCCGCCGCAGGTCGCGGACACCGCTCGCGCCTCCGGATACGGGAAGCCCGGCGCGCCGGGGATCCCGACCACAACGTCGTCCAGCCCTACACGCGAGAGGATCGCCACTCCGTTCCACTGCGCCTCGCCGTGGTGCGCGGTCGCATAGCCCCGCCTGGCCAGCTCGCCGCCGAGCAGCCCGGCGAAGGCGTCGTCCGCGAGCTTGGTCTCCTGGAGGCATACGACCTCGGGCTGCCGCTGGTCCAGCCACGGCAGCATCCGAGGCACCCGCTGCTTGACAGAGTTCACGTTCCAGGTCGCCACCCGCACCGGACCTACAGTAGCGGTCGGGCCAGGGCGGACCGGCCGGTGTTCCGGCTGGCATGATGCGACCGTTGCCCGCTCCCGGTCCGCGCGGTCCGCGCGGGTACCTTGGGCGGACTGCGATGGCATTCGACATCGAGCCTCAGCTGGCGCGGCTGAGTCGTGACATACCTTCCGGCGCGAGCTGGGTGTACGAACCGAAATGGGACGGGTTCCGCGGACTGCTGGCCCGTCTGCCGCAGGGCCCAATGCTGCTCTCGAGAAGGAGCCGTTCCTTGGGCGGGCACTACCCGGAGCTGCTAGATATGTGCACCAGCTTGCCGGCCGACACCGTCCTCGACGGCGAGATCGTTGCCTTCGT
This sequence comes from Candidatus Dormiibacterota bacterium, assembly GCA_955652675.1. Lineage (GTDB taxonomy): Bacteria > Chloroflexota > Dormibacteria > Dormibacterales > Dormibacteraceae > Nephthysia. The sequence continues at coordinate 4,397 of CATPBP010000115.1, read as the reverse complement.
TGACGGGGGTCTGGACTTCGGGGTTCTGCAACACCGGCTGACGATGGACGAGCGGCGGGCTCGAGCGGCCGCGGCCGGCATCCCGGTCACCTTCGTCGCCTTCGATGTTCTGCGCTGGTCCGGCAAGGACCTGATGCGCCGGCCGCTGCGGGAGCGACGGCAAGAGCTCGAAGAGGGAGCCGCGGGCCTCGCGGTGCACGTCACCCCCCAGACCGAGGACCGGGAACTGGCCGCGAGCTGGTTGTCGCGTTTTGTCGCCGAAGGGATCGAGGGCGTTGTCGCGAAAAGAGTGGATGCTCCCTATCGGCCCGGCCAGCGGGACTGGATCAAGGTCAAGCGCGTCAGATCGGTCGAAGCTGTCGTCGTCGGTTATATCGGTCAGCTCGAAGAACCGGTGCTTGTTCTCGCGCTCTACGACGAAGGCGGGACGCTGTATGGCTTCGGCTCAACCTATCCGCTGCCGAGGGCACAGGCCGGCGCTCTGCTTGCCATCGCTCCTCGCGGCTGGGTGACAGGCAAGCCGATCGAGACGAGGTGGGGAAACCGCGCCGGAGAGCGCTGGACGAAGCTGCCGCCGGAGCTCGTGGCCGAGGTCGCGGTGACCCACGTCGACCACGGGCGGCTGCGGCACCTGGCCCGTTTCCTGCGCTGGCGGCCAGATCGAGATCCGAGGAGCTGCACAGCTGAGCAACTGTGGTCACGCCCGTCCTGAGGGCGGCTCCGCACGTTCCGTCACATGGCCCCGCCGGTCCAGGCCGCCGAGCCGCCAGACGGTCGTTGGTTTGACCAACGAGTCCTCCAGCGCCCGCGTGACATCTACTCGATAAGTGGCGAGAGGTTCAAAGCTGGGACAGGGAAGATAGGCCCGGTTCGGGTCGCCCACCAGAACCACGGCGCCATTCGATCGAGCTCGTATCAGAAAGCCCAGGACGCGATCGGCCATCGATTTCTCGTAAAAGACGTCACCCGCAAGCACGACGTCGGCCGGGAAGGCCTCGCCGTCCAGCACGTCCTGCAGCACGCCCGTTGCCCGGACGCCGTTGGCTTCGGCATTGAGATTAAAGGCCGCCAGGGCAAGTCCGTCGATGTCAGTCGCTGTTACCGTAGCCGCCTCTGCCCTGGCAGCGGCGATGGCTACGAGTCCGGAGCCTGTGGCCAGGTCTAGAACACTCCGACCTCTCACCAGGTTCGGATGATCCAGCACGTAGCGAGCCAGCGCCTGGCCGCCGGCCCAGGCGAAAGCCCAGAAGGGAGGCGGCAGCTCGCGGCGGCCGAGCAGCTCTTCGGTCTTGTGCCACAGCCCTAAGGCCTCGTCGGCGATGTGCAAGCGGATTTCAGGGACCTGTGGCGGCGAGCTTAGCCTGGTGTTGGCGCGTACGAAAGCCTCAGGTGTCAACGTCGCACCATCAAGAGGTGACAGGAGACAGCTGCCCGGAACGCCGCGAGCGCGATCGGGTCGGCTCGCGGCGCCTCCCAGCAGTCTGCACCCCCTTTGGGCTACGCGCTTGGTGTGAGGTTTCCCGAGCCACCCCGGGAAACGTCATCGTCCTCCTCATCGGAACCTTGCATTGCCGCCGCGGCCCCACGCTTGCTGCCGAACTTGTCGTCCGGCTCCACAGGGCCCGCCGCCTCGTCGGCCGGGCCGCCGACAACGTTCTCCCGGACATCTTCGGTCTCGGTGCTGCCAGGAGGTGCCTTCCCACCGGTGACGGAGCTGCCCCCTCCCGGGAGCCCCGACTCCGGCACCGGGCGGGGGAGGCCCTCCTCGCCCTGCTCGGTCGCTGGATTGTCGTCCATTCCGAGTCCTCCTAATCTTGGTGCCGATCGGTGGTTAAACCCACAGCAGGCTGGAGGTAATACAGATATCAGTACTATCATGTGCAGGGGTCTTCCAAGCTGTGGGCGCCTGGCTCCAGTAAGATGGCAGCGATCCCTGGGACGCGGGAGTAGCTCACTCGGTAGAGCGCAACCTTGCCAAGGTTGAGGTAGCGGGTTCGAAGCCCGTCTCCCGCTCCAATCTCCATCTCCGAGTTCAATAGGAGCTCGTCCGCGCGCCTCCGCCCTCTTCCGCACCAGTTAAATCTGCCTGGAAGTTCAGCAGGGTAACGCTCTCCCGGACCACAGTCCGCGTGTCGACTGCGACCAGGTGCTCGAGGCTGGCCGCCGTTTCGACACGTTTTTTCTGCCGAAGCTCGCCCCGCCGCTGATGACCAAGTACAACCTCAAGATGCCCGGTATGGATTAGGCGCTAGCTCTTGCACACACCCGGTCGCATCCCAACGGCAAACCCTAGGCGGCCGAGGAGATCTGATGAGGGGGCTTGTGGCGGAAAGGCTAACGCGGCGCGTCGGGGATGGGCGCCTCTTGCTTCTGAATAACAAGCGGTATCGACCGAAGGGGTGAGACCCCCCACTGCGAGGTTGCCGCGCCCGGGTCCAGTCAGAAGGCTCCCCAGGGGCCCGACTTCCGGAGGCCGATTAGCATCGCTAGCCCGATCGCGAACTGCACGAGTCCGATGGCCGCCTGTAGGAACAGGTACCAGGTCGGCCCGTCAGAGGGCAGGACTCCCGTGAGCTCGAGGGCTGCCGCCGGAACACGCAGCAGGCCGGCCAGGAAGGCGACCAGGACGAGCCAAAACGTCCAGCGCCAGCGACGAAGCACCCCGAGGGCGAGCAACGTGAGGAAAGCGGAGAGCGCCAATAGGAAACCGAGTTCGGCCGACCGGTGGTAACCAGGCGGCAGCCTCAGCGTTGCGTCCAGAACATTCGGTGTCGAGATCAGGATGCCCAGGAGGCTCAGCCACGCCAGGAAGAAGAACCCAATCACTATCGCCTGTGTTCGGTTGATCGACACGCAGTGATTGTGGTTCAGCATTATCGCTTACAAGCCGTCAGCGCCCTATGGGGACGCTTCGATCAGGCCCGGTCACGGACCCCGTCAGGAGGCCCAGAAGCTCGTAGAGCGGGTGGTGGCGGCGGGGTAGATCAATACTGAGTCGACCAGGGCGGGCGGCGTAGTGCGTTACGAGTCCCGGAGGCGCTTTCGATGACCCTGAAACTGTTTCAGGTCTTCCTCTTGTGCCTGGTCTGCTGAGCCGAGAATGGCCAGCGGGGCGGCGGCCTTCACCGTCTCTAGATCTACGCCAGCGGTGGTGGCCGCCTGCGGAGCCTCTCGTTCGATCGCATCCAAGAGCACATTAGCCAGAGCGAGGAGATCAGCGTCCTGGCCGGCCCCGGAGTCCTCGAGCTCCTTGGCCAGCGAAGCCTGTTTGTTCTTGGAGGCTGGTCTTGCTTCGAGGGCCTGGACCCGGACCTCGAGCTTTGGAAACCGCGCCCGCAGTACCCACTTCAAAACCGCGTATGTGTCCTTCACGGCATGCGTGCGGGCGCGGGCGCGGGCGGCTGCGGCACCGCTGGCGACGGCGGCGGTGATGGGGTGCATGCGCTAGGCTCTCCCTGTGTTCCCGCGGCTGCTCCCAGAGTTCGTCAAGCCCAGGACTGGCCGAGGCGTCATGAGAGCAACTCCTGCGTCTTGGCTTGGTCAAGCACTCTGCCCGAGGGCTCGCGTCGAACTTGAATACAGAAAGTCTCAATGGCGAACCTTAGGATTTCCTGGGACGTGAGAAGATCAGTAGGAACATCCGGTTGAGCCGCGAGTAGGCACGCGAGCTGGTCGAGCGGGTGACTGCGCAATAGCTCAGATCGAGGTTCTGAAGACTTTGTCCACCGTAGCGGTCACTTGAGGACGTCGAACCCCCAATCGATAACCCACGTTCCCGACCGCGATGAAATCTGATCGGTTCGGCGGTGTCACTAGAGAGACCCAGGACTAAGCGATCTGGGGTTTAGGCGCCTGCTGCCAGTGACGCCCGCCATCGGTGGTCCGGAACAGCTCCCATCGCCCGTTCGGGAGGATCCTGTCTGGGGGGACACCTTCGCACCACGACACGCGCGCACTGACCGGCGTCAGCGCTCGGCAGGCCCACCCTCCGGGCAGCCCGCTGCGCCACTGCCATGTCCGCCCGGAGTCGCCGGTCGTCCATATCACGGTCTGGGTGGCCAGCCAGCCATCGATAGGGCCGGAGGGGCCGGTCTCGCTGCCCCGAGACAGCTCGGAGACGCTGGACCTGACGTCAGAGAGCGATACGCTGACCGCCTCGGCCAGCTCGGCCAGGGTAGCGGCGCGCACGGCGACCAGGCAGGCGCCCAGGCTGGCCACCAGTTCGTCCGAGATCTCGCGGGGCTGCTGCCGCCAGGCCTCCTCGGGCAGCGGCTCGGTGATGCCCAGCCTCTGCCGGATCCGCCCCCACGACTTCAGGGAGGGTCGGCGCTTCCCGGTCTCGATCAAAGACATCATCCCGACCGAAACCTGGGCCTGCTCCGCCACCTGCTCCAGGG
>CATPBP010000114.1 GCA_955652675.1 Candidatus Dormiibacterota bacterium | reverse complement strand
GGATCCGAGAGGGGCCGCTCTTCCGACCCATTACCCGGCATGGCCAGCTGCTGCCCGATCGGCTGGTGGGCAGGGCCGTGGCCCGCATCGTTCAGCGCGCCTGCGCCCGCGCCGGCTTGGACGCCGCGCAGTACGGCGGCCACTCGCTACGGGCCGGGCTGGCCACCGCGGCGGCTGCCGGCGAGGCTCCCGAGTGGTCGATCATGCGCCAGGGAGGCTGGCGGTCCAGCGCCGTGGCCCGCGGCTACATCCGGCCGGCGACCCTGTTCAAGCAGAATGCCGCCGCGTACACCGGCCTCTAGTGACTGCATTGCCGGGATGTCCCCATTCCGTCTCTGGCGGATAGGAGCCCGATAGGACGGGTACGACAGACAACCCGCAAGATCGCGCACCTCGGCTGTGCGGAGTCCGGGCTTCGCGACCTTAGTAGCACTGCCTCTCGATGGGCGACACTCATTGTTATCGCGGTTCTGTTTCCCCTTTTTATCGTCGAGCTGTGGTCAGGCACGAGCGAAGCTCGAGGGGGTGTGGGCGGCCTGTCCGTCCATCGCCCCCGGTGGCTGTCCACAGCCCTCGGGTGATCTACTAGAAGGTCTAAAGAGATCTATTTATGTCTAGGCAGCCCCTGTGGAACTCCATAGCCGTACGTCCCATGCCCGAATCCCATACGGCCAGTGCCCAAGCTACATACCTTGAATGCCCAGGGGAAAGTACACCCGGTGCCCAGGCGGGCAGCCCGCCTTGTGGAAAACCCCCTGGTCGACGGAAACGTCCGCTCGGTTCTGCATCACAGCCTGGGCACTGGAGGTATAAACCAAGCCCGCCGCCGCCCTAGGGATTGGATCGCCACCCTGGCGGAAGCCCCGGATCTAGTGCCCAACCCGCGGCAAGGACTGGTCGATGGGGGATATGGGCATTGGACGTATAGCCGGCAGGGGGCATCCTGCAGGATGGACCGCCAGGTTGACTGCCTCGGATCTAGTGTCCGATCCAACAAGGAGTAGTTGGTGACGGCCATGGGCACTGGACGTATGACTGCTAAAGCGGTCCTTGCCCCTTGGTCTCGAGTTGCGTCGGTATGCGGGCTTCGGGGATCGGACGGCCATCGGAACCAGCCGGAGTATGCAGGCGGCCGGAACTCATATGAGGCACCTGAACTTGTGGCCGCGCAGCACGCCAACACCGATACGTCCAGTGCCCATCTTGTCGCGAACCGGCATTAGGTCATAGACTGCTTCGAGCCCGCCATTCATGCCATCGTCCTACTTGAGGGGTTCTTGAGCGACACGCCCGTCCGCATCGGGGAGCTACTCCCAGCGGTCGCTATGTCCTTGGACCTCGAGCGGGCTGCGGATCGGAAAATCCGGGTCGACTCGAGCAAGTATGCCGTGCTCGAGAACAACCTGACTCGCAAGGGTATCTGGGCAACGGATGGAGGCCGGCGCCCCAAGCTGACCGAGACGGTCCACCAAGAAGTTCTCACCTTCGAAACAGAGGACATCGTGGGTCGCTTGGTCATGGAATCGTCGCTCGGCCAGCTGTCCGTGTTTGAGATGGAGCTGGTCAGCTGGATCATGGCGAAGTGGGTTCAGAAGGAAGCTCCGGATAGCCCCACCGTCGAGTTCTTCGAGGCCGAGCTGGCGCGTGAGTTCGGTGTTCAATGGGGCGGGAGCCGGGCCAAGTTTCAGAAGGAAGCACTCCGCAAGCTCGATAGAGTGCGGTTCACCGCGGAGGTCTGGTCAGAAAAGGCCAAGACACTGGTGACGGAGCACTTCGGCATCTTTGACCGGATCACTATCGTCGAGCGGAAGAACAGCCGCTTCGGCCCCGCCATCCGCCCGGTGCCCATAAGGGCCCGTTTCCGTGAATTCATCCATGAGCAGCTCAAAGCCGGCCAGTACCGTAGTTACTCCTGGCAGGTGCTTCGAGGCGCACTGAAGACTCCCCTAGCAAAGCGCCTTTACGTGCTGCTCGACGGCCAGAGGGGGCGTGAGACGTCCCAGGGCTGGCTGTACGAGCACACAGTCGACGAGAAGCTGCTGAGCTCACTTGGTGTTCGTGATCGGAACCTGTCCCGGGTCCGGACCAGCCTGCGGAGCGCATGTGATGAGATCAAAGATGCGGAACCCCAGCGGTACCTACGCTGCGAGGTACGGGAAGGCACACGGAGCTGGGTTCTCTCGGCTCTGAAGAGTTCTTAGCAGCGGCCTTCGTCCTGCAGGGCTGCCAGCGCGGGTTCTCCTACTTGGCCAGCTGCCCGTGGCGCCGTATTCAGGAGCCCTAGCACTTCAGCCAGAGCCTTCACCATTTCGTCCCAGGAGGGACCGGAATCAGCAACATCTGCACAGCTGTCGCGGAAGCTGACGATGTCTGCCCTGACGGCCTGGAGCCACTCTTCAAAGGAGGCTGTCCGGCGCCCAGCAAGCCGAGTCGTGGCCAACGCCGAGGGGCTGATCTCGGGCACCTGAATTCCGGGATCGATCAAGCGCCATGTGAATGGCAAAGTGAGCCGGGTTGGCCGGCCGCTCGAGTTGCGCCGCCGGTCGGAAGGGGCCTGCACGGCGTCGGAGGCTGGCTTTTGCGCGCCCCTCACATTCGCGATAGCTTCCTCGATCGGTAAGCCGGCGCGAACTCCGTCATTGACGCGGCCGATGAACGCAACCTTGGCATCTCGGTTTGGTAGGTCTGCGATGGCATCGAGCGTCGCCTTGCGCTCCTCTCGGGACTGCGGGCGAAGGCCGACCGCCACTGCCACAGGCTCGCCGCGGGTCTGAAGAGTCTGACGAGCGTCCGGGTCCAGGCCCAGCACCGCGTTCATCTGACGAACCCAGCCGACGCTCTTGTTCAGCTTCGCGGCCACTTCGTCGTCGCCGACCAAGCCAAAGGTCTCCCGGATGTGCTGAAGACCAACGGCTGCATCGACCGGGGCGAGCGCGTCTCGGTGCAGGTTGGCCAGGTATGCCTCGAAGAAGGCCGTGTCCTGATCGGCCGCCTCAACGAGACAGGGGAACTCCACGATTCCGGCCTGCTGTCCGGCCCGCCAGCGCCGCTCCCCATCGGTAATGGTGTGCCGTCCATTGCCATCCGCCGGCCTGACCCGCAGAGGCGTGAGAACCCCGATGTCCGAGAGGCTCGCAGCAAGTTCGCCGAGGGTGCCGTCATCGAACTGCTTGCGAGGCTGATTAGGGTCTGGTTGAAGGTATTGCGCCTCGATCCACAGGAGGTCTCCACGTTGGGCCAGCTCAGGGGAGCGCGGCGGAGCAGCACGTAGCGTTAAAGCCTGGCGGGCAGCGCTTCTCATGCCACACCTGCCATGGCCGGCGCCAGACTCATGACATGGTCGGCAAGGGACGCGTAGGCGTCGACGGCGGCCGACAGAGTCTTGTCCCGCCGGCCGCCATATCGCTGCCGGAAATCGCGAAGGCTCATGTGGAGGGCACTAGCCTCGATGACTCTTGGCGTGAATGGGACCACCGCCGGAGCCAGCACGTGATTGAACCGATCTCGGATAAGGGCCAGGCCTTCCGACTCAATGCCCGAGGTCGGGCTCCTGCGGGTCACGCTGACGGCGACACGGCCCGGGTTAATCAGCGATGGCATCTTGAGGTCCCGGCGCATCAAGTCAGCTTCCTCGAGCATATTGACGATGTGGTCTGCGTCGAGCTTGGCGGGCGTGGTGGGGACGACGAGGACGTTAGCAACGGCCATTACGTTGAGCTGGACCATCTCGGAGTGACCGACGTCGATGACGACGTAGCGGTAGTTGCCAACCACGTCGCGGAGCGCGTCGTCTAGCACGTACTCACGCCGCGTCCTCTGGGCCAGCTCTCGATCAGCCTTCCGCATCTGGGGATGGGTGCCGAGAAGAGAGAGACTAGGGCCCAGCTCGCGGATGTATGGCGCCATGGATGGAGTTGGAACCTGGCGCAGGATGGCGTCCATGCCGATGTTCGGCTCCGAGGAGACGCCACAGAGCTCAGTGAGGTCCGCCTGCTTGTCGGCGTCGACGAGCAGGACAGAGCCATGCCGGGTGAGCTCGGCACCGAGGTTGTGGGCGGCCGTTGTCTTCCCGACCCCGCCCTTATCCGCCATGAGGGCGATGATCATGACGAGCGCTCCTGCAAGAGGATCGCGGGATCGACGTCCCCGGCGCGAGCGACGAGGGCGTCAATAAGCTCGCTGTAGCTGGGCTTCCGATGGCCAGCCTTCACGGTGCGTGCCTGGAAATCGAGTAAACGCGCAATGGTCTGTCGGCGTAGTGACAGACGAACCTGATGCGCCGCGGAGGCGGGAGTGATCGTGTGCAAGATGCCCTCCGAGTAAGCGTGAGTTGGCCGCAGCGTAGTCGGTACAGGTTGCTGTCGTCAAGGCGAAGGTGAGCAATGCCTAGCGAAACTACCCGGTAGTGCGAGTAGGCAAAGGTGACGGTTGCCTAGAAAAACTACCGGGTAGCGCCAAATGTCAGCGAGTCGTTGGCCCCGCTCGCGGATCGCAACCCGGCGAGAGGGGCCATCACTGGCCCCCCGCTTCCGGCTCCTTCGGC
>CATPBP010000113.1 GCA_955652675.1 Candidatus Dormiibacterota bacterium | reverse complement strand
GCTGCGACCCATCGTCGTAGATTTCGATTGTCCGCGAACTGATGCCGGGATCGGCCTGCAGCATCCGGCGGAAGGACTTCCAGAGCAGCTGCCAGGCGTCCTCTTCCGGCGTTGGGAGGGTGACGACCTGCGTCCGCACTCGGTCATGTTATCGGGCCTGACACCGGTATGCATATCGGCGGCAGGGTGTTATGTGGCTTGACTGAGTTCAAAACGGTGGTGGGCCGCGGTGGACTCGAACCACCTACCTCCGCGTTATCAGCACGGCGCTCTGCCAGTTGAGCTAGCGGCCCGGCGAGGATCCTGGCAGGGGCGGAAGGATTCGAACCCTCGGCCCTCGGTTTTGGAGACCGATGCTCTAACCAGACTGAGCTACGCCCCTGGGCCGTCGGAAAGTTTACCGTGCCTCGCCTCCGGAAGCCTCCGGCCCCAGCCGGCGGAGGGCTGGGGCGCGGGCTTGGATTAGTGGAGGGCTTGTTTCGGGAGGTACAAGTCGTCTAACCTCCCTGCGGTTGGCCCAGGACGGTGGCCTCCGGAGTGGCCGCGGCCGTCGGGGGGTAGTTGACGGGGCTGCGGCTCACCTCCGAGAGGCCGTCCTGGGGTCTAAGATTCTACGGCTCACGGCGCAAATGTGAAGAATTGAATTGCGTTCACTGCCGCATGGCACCGTGAGCTGGTGGCGACGACGGTCCGGGCCTGGGCCATACGCCTCAGGCCATCGCGCAGGCTGAGGATCTCCCCCACCCCGATGCTCGCCACGCCGCCACCCAGGTGGCGCAGGCGAAAGACGGCGGGCTCGTAGCCCCTGGCCCTGGCCTCAGCCGCTATCAGGTCGCCGAGGTCCCAATCGCGGGGCGCGTGGAGGGCCGGGCAGTGGGCCGGCTCGATGCAGGTGGCAGGGCAAGCCCAGGCCGCTGCCGAGAGGTAGAGGGTGTCGCCCACGCCCACCTCATAGGGCAGCCGCCAGCCCCGCGGCGGCTCCAGCACCTCCGCCCCCAGGTCCGCCGCGAGCCAATCGCAGAGCAGGTGAGGAGCCCACGGCGTCGGCACCAGATGGTCCCGGTACGAGGCCTGGGGCAACCACCCCCGCAAGAAGTCCGACCACTCCGCCCTCTCTGTCAACACCTCTTGCGCGCCCCCGAACTCCTGGAAGGCCTGGCAGCCGCCGTCCCGGTCCACCAGCAGCAACCTCTCGCCGGCCAGTCGGCCGCCGCGCACCGCCTTGAGGAGCTGGCGCGCGTGATAGGAGCCGACCTGGCCGCCGCCGATCACCACCAGCACGCGTCTACTATCCCCGGCATGGTCGCCTTCCGGGCTCGTCTTCGGCTGCCGTGCCGGTGCCGCCGCTGATCGTCGGCGACGTGCACGGCGACCTGGAAAGGCTCTTCGCCGCTCTTCGTCTCTACCCGGCGACGGAGCGGAGGACCGTCTTCCTTGGTGACCTGGTCGACGGCGGACCCTTCGGAGTCGGCGCCCTGCGCTACGCCCGGGACCGTCCCAACTCCACGGTGCTGCTCGGCAATCACGAGGTGGCGATGCTCTGGGCGCTGCGGGATCGCCAGAGGATCGGTTTCTGGATGGGGATGGGGGGCCAGCTGCATGACCTTCAGGAGCTCGAGCGCGATCCGCCGCTGCAGGAGTGGATGCGCCGGCTGCCGGCTCTGCTCCGGCTCGACGAAGGGACCCTGCTTCAGCATTCCGACAACGACAACTACGCCGCGCTCCTCGAGGACCAGGCCGCCGACCCGGTAGAGGAGGTGAACCGGATGGCCCGGACTCTCCTCGCAGAGGGTCGCGAGGACCTGCTCTGGGATGCCATGTCCCCGGTCGGGGTGTTCCGCCGCCAGCCCCGCCGGCTGGACGCCTGGCTGGAGAGGATGAACGCCCGGCGGGTCGTCCACGGCCACTCGCCTCACCGCGGCCGGCAGCCGGAGGCCTATCACGACGGCAAGGCCATCTGTTACGACGGCGGCCTAAGCCGCTACTACAGCGGCCGGCGGCTGCGAGGCCGGGGCGGTGCCGGCGCCTCCGTCGCCCCGCTTCCGGATTAGGCCGCCGTGGAAGCGCACCTCGCTTGGCCCGGCGGTAGACTGATCTCACCGAATGCAGGGGGTGCTTACCCAGCCAGCCGCTCCAGTCCGCGGCGGTGGTCGGCCGATGATCTCGGCCCGCCGCATCGCCAAGCGCGTGCGCCAGCTGGGCCAGGAGATCTCGGAGGTCTACAGCGACCTGGATCAGCCGCTGGTCCTCGTCGTCATCTTGAAGGGCGCCGCGGTCTTCGCGGCCGACCTCCTCCGAAGCCTGAGCATCCCGGCGGAGCTGGAGTTCGTCCGGGCCTCCAGCTACGGCGCGAGTACCTCCACGTCGGGGAAGGTGAAGTTCGCACACCTGGTCGAAGGCCCGCTCACCGGCCGCCATCTGCTCCTGGTCGAGGACATAATCGACTCCGGACGCACGATCTCGGTCATCAACGAGGAGCTGATGAGCCACCACCCCGCCTCCTTGCGGCTGGCCACGCTGCTCGACCGGCCGGCACGGCGGGAGGTGCCGGTGGACATCCACTTCACCGGTTTCGTGATCCCCGATCGCTTCGTGATCGGGTACGGCCTGGACTACGCCGGCCTCTACCGGGAGCTCCCCGGGATCTACAGCCTAGGCTGAGGCCTGGGCCGCGGGGCGGCAGCGCGAGCAAGGGCGGTAGCCGGCCCTTTCGGCGGCCCTCTCGTCCTGGAAGGGAACCCGGTTCTGCTCCTGGATGCGCCTGGCGGCGTTGCAGGTCGGCAGGCAGAAGATCCGCGTCGTCCGGCTGCCCAGGAAGCGGGTGCCCTGGCGGGCCAGCCTGGCCAGCCTGTCGGGGTCCGCTCCCTCGAAGTCGAGGATCTTGCGCTTCGCCTCCGGTCCCCCGGCCCCGTACTGCCCGATGACGCCGTCTGAGCGCACCACGCGGTGACACGGGATCAGGATCGGGATCGGGTTGTTGGCCAGCGCCGTGCCCACCGCCCGCACCGCGCGCGGCCGGCCGATCTCCCTGGCCACCCAGGAATACGAACGCACCTGGCCGCGCGGGATCTCCAGCGTCTTGCGGAGGACCGCCTGCTCGAACTCGGTCAGCCCCTCCAGGTCGAAGCGGAGCTGGCGCGGCAGGCCGTCCGCCTTCTCGCCTTCCTCCGGCCGCTCCCTTCCGACAGAGGTGACGCCTGCCCGGTTCCAGGCCACGAAGAAGGTGCCGATCACGGTCTCAAGCTCGGCGTACCGCTCGCCCACGCCGGCGGCGCTGATCACCCGGTCTACGAAGCCCCTGGGCGCCGGTACCCGGCCCAGCTCCTGCAGCTCTCTTTCCAGAGTTTCCACGTTCAGATCACCTCGCTCAGGTGGCGCCGGCGGCGGAGTGCCGCCAGGCCTCGGTGCACATTCGATTTCACGGTCCCTTCGGGCTGCCCGAGGAGGGAGGCCGCCTCCTGGTAGCTGAGGCCCTGCACGAAGCGCAGGACCACCGCCGACCGGTGTGGCGCGGGCAGCTCGCTTAGCTGGCGGGCCAGCTCGCGAATCGCCGCCCGGTTCAGCGCTTGCCCTTCGGGGCCGGCGCCGGCGTCGGCGACCTGGAGCTCGGCTTCCAGGGGAACCAGCCGCGGCTGGCGGCGGCGTACGCGGTTGCGGAGGACGTTGAGGGCGATCCGGTGCAGCCAGGCGTTTACCTGCAGCTCCCTGATGCGTTCCGAGTCGTAGCGGCGGAGCGCCCGGTGGGCTCGCACGAAGGCGTCCTGCGCCACCTCCTCGGCGTCGGCCGCGTTTCCGGACATCGCGTACGCGAAGGCGAAGAGCCGCTGGCCGTAGTCCCTGACCATGGCCTCGAAGCCCTGGTCCAGGTTCCTCACCAGCCGTTCGTTCAGTTCAGCTTTCATCCACAGTCTTGAACACGCCGCGCTCGCCGAGAGTTGCAGCCACGGCCTGACGGACCTCGGGCGTGGCCAGCCCGCGGACCTCGACCGTGGTCCGCCTCCGCAGCACGTCCTCGACCGTCAGCGCCCACTCCCGGTCCACCGCGTACTCGACCTGGGCCCACACGTCGGGGCCGGAAGGGTGGATCGGCGTCCCGTCACCGCCGCCCAGGACCTCCAGGACCTCGGTCCCATAGAGGTGGGTGAGGTGGCTCCAGGTCTCGGGCGGGACCGAGGCGGGCCGGGGCGGCAGCGGACCGGCACCGGGCAGCGGGTCCGAGGTAGGCCGCGCGCCTCTGAACGCCTCCAGGCGCCTGAGCACCCTGACCGCGATCTGGCGGTGCGTGGTCAGCTTGCCGCCGGCCACGGAAACCATTCCGGCAGGCCCTGTCTCCATCAGCTCCTCGCGATGGGTTCTGGCGGTGCTGCCGCCGCCTCTGGGCAGCACCCGCAGCCCCGCGAAGGAGTATCGGACCCGGTCCCGGGCCAGCACCTGGGCGGGCAGCGCCACCGCGGCCTCGCCGAGCACTGTCCTCACCTCCTCCGGCTCCGCTCGAACCAGGCCCGGATCGCCGCTGTATTCGGTGTCTGTGGTGCCCAGAAGCAGCATGCCTTCCCAGGGCGCCGCGAAGGTGACACGGCCGCCCGGAAGCGGCGTCGTCAGGGCTGCTCCCCAGTGTTCGGCTGGGAGATCGAGCACAACGTGAACGCCCTTGCTCAGCCTGGCCATCGGCTCAGCGGCCGGGTCTTCCAGGCGCCTGACCTGATCCACCCAGGGTCCGGCGGCGTTGACGACGGCGCGGGACCGGATCAGCAGGTCGCCCGCGCACCCCGCCGCCAGCCTCCCGCCGGCCGTCTCCAGCCCGGTGATCGGAAGGTGGTTCGCCACCACCGCCCCGGCCCTCTTCGCTGCGGCCACCGTCGCCAGGACCAGCCGGCTGTCGTGCGTCTGGGCATCCTGGAAGACGGCCGCCGCGACCAGACGCTCCGTCCTCAAGGACGGCACCAGCTGCCGGGCTCCCGATGCCCCCACCATGCTGATGCTGCTGTGCCGGAAGCCGGAGAGAGCGGCGTAGGTCAGCATGCCCGCCGCGACGGTGGGAGCGCCGTGCGGCGCACCCCGGAAGACCGGGAGCAAGAAGGTGAGCGGCCGGACCAGGTGCGGCGCCAGCCGCTCCTGGAGCATCCGGCGCTCGCGGTGGGCCTCGCGGACGAGCGCAAAGTCGTAGAGCTGCAGGTAGCGGAGGCCGCCGTGGACCAGCTTGGAGGACGCGCTCGAGGTCGCCCCACCGAAGTCTCGCGCCTCGACCAGGGCGACCCTGGCCCCGGTCAGGGCCGCCTCCAGGGCGACGCGGGCGCCGATGATGCCGGCGCCCACCACCATCAGGTCGAAGGTCTCGCTGCGCAGCCGCTCCAGCGCCGCCGCCCGCTCCTCCAGGGCCGTAGCCATCCTCAACATCCTCGCACCGGTCGGGGGAACCGCTCCCGCCCGCGCGGTGTATGCGGTATTGGTTCCGCAAGTGGAGGGCCGGCCACCAGACGAAGCCGAGATCGTCCAGCGCGCGCAGCGCGGGGACGTGCACGCCTATGAAGAGCTGGTGCAGCGCTACACACAGATGGCATTCCGATGCGCCTACCTGGTCACGGGATCGGCGGCAGAGGCCGAGGACGCGTCTCAGGACGCGTTCGTCAAAGCCTACCAGGCGCTGCCCCGATTCCGGCCGGAAGGCAGCTTCCGGCCTTGGCTCCTGCGCATCGTCGGCAACGAGGCGCGCAACCGGCGCCGCGCCGACCGCCGCCGGGCAGCGCTTGAACTCCGCCTCGCGGAGGGTTTGCGGCGGGGCAGCGGGGATCGATCGCCGGAAGCCCAGGCCGAGGCGGCGGAGGAGCGGCAGGCGCTCCTCAGCGCGCTGAACGGGATGGCCCGGGACGATCGCGAGGTGATCGGCTGCCGCTACCTGCTCCAGCTCTCGGTTGAGGAGACGGCGGCGGCGCTGGCCGTGCCCGAGGGCACGGTCAAGTCGCGCCTTGCCCGCGCGCTCGGCCGCCTGCGCGAGTCGATGGAGCCCGTCCGTGGCTGACGAAGCCCGGGTCGAAAGACTGCTCGCCGAGATGGCTGCCGAGGTGGAGTGGCCGCCCACGCCGGACATCGCCTCCAGCGTCGGGCGTCGAATCCGGCGCCGGCGGCCCGGACTCACCGTGCTGCTGCTGGCCGCCGCCCTGGCCGGGGCCCTGGCGCTCGGCACCGCGATCACCGTCTATGTCGGCCTCCGCGGGGTGACCATCTCGCGGGTCCAGTCCCTTCCCCCTACGCCGGCTTCGCCCTCAGCCTCCTCGGCAGGCGCGGCCGCGGTGGGAACCAGGCTGAAGCTGGGAAGCCTCTACCCCTCGCGGGCTGCGGTGCAGCAGGCGGCGGGGTTCCGGCCGCTGGTGCCCACCTCGCTCGGGGAGCCCGACCAGGTCTACTACCGCGCTGACGCGGGCGTGGTGACGCTCCTCTACCGTCCGCGCCCGGGCCTGCCCGCCACCAGCGATCCCGAGGTGGGCGCGCTGGTCATGGAGCTGAGGGCGTCGGTGGACCAGGGGTCCTTCGGGAAGATGGTTGGCGCCGGCGCCACGATCGAGCCTGTCAGCGTCCAGGGCGGGCGCGGCTACTGGATCAGCGGGGCGCCCCACGGCTTCCTGATCTACCAACGGACGGGCACATATGACGAGTTCCGGCTGACCGGCGACGTTCTCGTCTGGACAGAGGGTGAGCTGGCGATTCGCATCGAGTCGGCGCTCAGCCGCGACCAGGCGCTGGCGGCCGCCTCCGGCGTCAGGTGAACTTCTGCTCGTACCTCAGGACCAGTCGTCGAAGCTTGTCCACGTCGGTCTGGAAGCACGTCAGAAACACGCGGAGCACGGCCTCCGGCAGGAGCCCGCTTGAGCCGTGGAAGCCGGCTATGTCGGCCTGCAGCCTGGCGAGGTCATCCGACGTCGGGTTCTTCTGCAACCGCATCATCCAGTCCGACTTGGGGTCGGCCCGAAGCGGGGTATCCCGGAGTTGATCGATCATCCTTTCGCGTAAGTCCCAGGCCTCCCCGCGGAGTCCTTCTTCCTCACGTCGCTCCGCGATCTTCGCTGCCTCCTCGTCCTCCCATCGGGCGCGGATCTCGGCCTCGCGGATATCCATCGCCGTTCGTTCCTCTCTGAGGCTCCGCCGCAGTTCCTCGGCCCGCCGGGCCTCTGTCGGGGTTTCTGGCTCAGGGTCCCAGAGTTGGTCGGCCATCAGTCTCTCCTCAGGAGCCATTGTCTACTGCTCAGACGCTCGGCTAATGTGCTAGCCGGTGGAAGTCTTTCTCGAGCGCCTGGCCTGGCCTGAGGTGGAGGCCGCAATCGGCGGCGGCATGCGGACAGCCGTCGTCTGCGCGGCCTCCTCCGAGCAGCACGGTCCACACCTGCCGGAGGCGACCGACGCCCTGCTCGGCGAGGCCTATGCCGAGGGCCTCGCCCGCCGCCTCGGCGACGCGCTCGTTGCGCCTGTCATACGTCCGGGCTGCTCGGAACACCACATGGCCTTCGCCGGCAGCATGACCATCTCGCCCGCACTGCTGATGGACATCCTCGACGCCTACCTGGACTCACTGCGCCGGCACGGCTTCGAGGCTTTCGTCGTCTTCTCCAGCCACGGGGGCAACTTCCCGGTGCTGGCGGAGTGGGAGCGGACGCGCCGTCCCCAGGGCACCGTGGTGATCTCGGACATACACGTCTTCGACGCCGCCTTCGACGCCATCCGGCGGTTCGGTCGTGAGGACCGAGCCGGACCGCACGCCGAGGTTCTCGAGACCTCGATGATGCTGCACGTTCACCCCGAACTTGTTCACATGGAACGCGCGGAGCCCGGCTTCACCGGCGAGATGGAGCTCGACGACCTGCTGCACAAGGGCATGCGGGCCATCTCCCGGAACGGGATCATCGGGAACCCGGTCGGCGCCGACGCCGAGATGGGCGCCGCCGTCCTGGACGCGCTGGTGGAAAGCCTGTACAGGCAGGTCCGTCCCTGAGGTCTCTTCAGGGACGCTCGGGCTGAGGGTGCTCGGCGGCCGGCTGGTAGCCGTCGCAGCGCAGCACCGGGAGGCGTGGATAGCGCGGGAAGCGCGGGTCGGTCCTGGAGAGCTCGCAGAGCCAGAAGCGGCTGTTCGCCCCGGCGACGAGCCGGGAGTTCAGGCAGGAGGCGCACAGGCCGGGGTGGGTCGAGCCGCGGAGCACGGAATCGAAGGTCACAATCGAGCTCGATGATGCCCGACGCCGTGGCGCCCGACGGCTCCCAGATCTACTTTCTGGTTGGCGACGCGCGGCGCGCCAGCCTGGTGGAGGTGCGGCTCGCGGCCGGTCAGACGAGCAAGCCGGTTCGCCACCGGACCGTGGAAGAGATCTGGTACTTCCTGTCCGGCGAAGGCCGCGTCTGGCGACAGCCCCCGGACGCCCCGGACGCGGTCGAGCAGGTTGCACCCGGCTCGGTGCTGACCATCCCGACCGGTTGGGCTTTCCAGTTCCAGGCCGCCGCCGGGAGGGAGCTGCGGTTTCTCTGCTACACATCGCCGCCCTGGCCGGGCGACGAGGAGGCCGAGCCGGTCTCCGGAGGCGGCCTGGCCTAGAGCTAGCGGGCGGCGAGCTTGGGAACCGCGCGGAGGAGACGCTCGAAGGCGCCGTTCAGCCCGTAGCGGGAGGCCAGCTCCACGACCCGAGCGGGGTCGACCGGGTAGGCCTCTCTCCGGCCCTCCGGGAGCGGCACGGGGATGTCGGCCACCGGTGGCACCACGCGAGCGGCACGCGCCAGGTAGTCGCGGTCGGCGTCCCGGAGCCGGACCTGCTCCAGCACCCCCGCGATGCCGCCGTACCGTCGCACCAGCTCGGCGGCCCTGCGGTCACCAACGCCGGGCAGCCCGGGCAGCCCGTCGGATGGATCTCCCCGGAGGATCGCGTAGTCGGCGTAGCTGCGGCCCGGCACCCCGTAGCGGCGCTCGACCTCCGCCTCGTCGATCTCCGCGAGCCCGTTCTTCTCCGGGTAGAGCACCCGGACCTCGTCCCCGCGCACGAGGGCGAAGAGGTCCCGATCCCCGCTGGCGATGTCGACCCGTTCACCGGCCGGCACCTGGGCCACCCAGGAAGCGATCACGTCCTCCGCCTCATAGTCGGAAACGCCCACGAAGTCGATGCCCACCGCGTCCAGCACCTCGTGGATGATCGGCATCTGCGGCTCCAGCTGAGGTGGCACCGGCTCGGCCACGCGGTGGGCCTTGTAGGAAGGGATCAGGTCGACACGCCAGCGCGGGCGCCAGTCCTCGTCGCTGGCGACAGCGAGGCGGCCGGGCCGCCGGTCACTGATCAGCCTCGCCAGCCTGTCCATGAAGCCACGGACCGCGTTTACCGGCTTACCATCGGGCGAGCGGATGCTGGTGGGGACGCCATAGAAGGCGCGGAAGATCAGGCTCGAACCGTCTACGAAAAGCCAGTCGGGCATCAGGGCAAGGAGGGCTAAGTATGAGCCTCGGGCTCGCCGTGACAGGGCTCGGCACAGCCGGCGAGGAGTGAGCTGGTGGCCCCCCTCCTGGACAGCCTGATGCCGGCCTGGGACCAGCGCTCGGCGCAAAAGCTCACCGTGGCGGCCCCCGAGGAGGAGGTCTGGTCGGCGCTCCACCAGGTAACGCTGCGCGAGATGCCCATCTTCCGAACCCTGCTCACGCTGCGCCAGCCCTTCCTCCCGCTCACCCGCCGCGAGAGGAGGCTGGGAGCCGGAAGCGACCGCCCCCTGCTGGCCGAGATGGTCTCCGGCGCCTTCGTGCCGCTGGCCCAGCGACCCACCTCCGAGGTCGTCATCGGCCTGATCGCCAGGCCCTGGCTGCCGAACGGCGGTCTCAGCCGCGTGGACCGCGCGGAGTTCATGGCTATGGAGGAGCCGGGCTGGGTCAAGATCGTCCTCGGCTTCCGGCTGGACCAGGTGGGTTCCGCGACGCTGCTGCTGACGGAGACCCGGGTCCGGGCTACGGATGCAGCCGCCCGGCGCAGGTTCTGGATCTACTGGCTGGCCATCGGATGGGGCAGCGCGGTCACCAGACGCGCCTGGCTGCGAGCGATCAAGCGGCGCGCCGAGGCCGAGTCGTCACCGGGACGCTGAGCTTCGCGTCGCTCAGACGGCCTCTGTCTTCTCCAGCGCCTTGAGGTACAGCTGCTCGTAGCCCCGCGCCATCGCCAGGTGGCTGAAGCGCTTGCGGCTGTGGGTGGCACAGAGCTCGGCGTCGACCTCTGGGATTCGCTCTTTGAAGGCTGCCACCATCTCCGTGACGTTCTGGACGATGAAGCCGGTCAGACCCTCTTCGACGATCTCCGGAGCGGCTCCCCGAGGGAAGGCCAGGACCGGGGTGCCGACGACCATGGCCTCGGCCATGGCGAGGCCGAAGGGCTCCTCCCACTGGATCGGGAAAAGCATGGCCTTGGCGCCTGCCAGCAGCCGCCACTTCCTCGGACCCCGCAGGTCCCTGATCCACCTCACGCCGTTGCCCAGGTGGGGCTCGATCTTCTGCCTGAAGTACCTCCGGGAGGCGGCGTCGGTGTCCAGCTTGCCGGCCAGGACCAGGGGCAGCTTGAGCCGCCTGGCGGCCTGGATGGCAAGGTGCTGACCCTTCTCCGGGTTGAGCCTCGCCAGCTGGATGACGTAGTCCTCTTTGGCGGGCCTGGTCGGGACCGGAACGTCGGTCTCGACGGCGTTGTGGACGACTCCGGCCCAGCGCAGGCCACTCGCTGTCCGCTTCTGCGCGTTGCTGATGGCCACCAGCCCGGTCCCGCACTCAACGCGTTTGAGCAGTTGGAACAAGGCCGGCGAGATCTCGTTGTGAAGGGTGGTAAGGACCGGCGCATTCGAGCAGGAGAGGGCGGCGAAGGCGGCACCCATTGCCTCGTTGTGTTCGTGCACCAGGTCGAAGCTCCGCTCACCGAGGGCCTGGTGGACCCGTGTCATGTAGTCGAGCCAGAGCACCGTGTGGTCCGGCCCAAGCAGCTTCTTGGACCAGTCCCCCCTCACCAGGTCCACGGTTCTCAACCTGGAGGGCCGGCCCTTGCGGCCGAAGACGGTGACATCGTGTCCGAGCTGCACCAGCCCCCGGCCCAGCAGGTAGACGACCCGCTCGATCCCGCCATAGCCCTCTGGGGGAATCGGGAACCAGGGGGGCGCGACGAGTGCAATCCGCATCAGCGCGCGCCTCTCCCAGCCGCAAGGCGCGGACGCGACTCCCCGTAGCCCAGGTAGTACCGCTCACCCATTTCGTTTTAGTTTGTAAGGTTAGTTACAGAACTGATATCACTTTAACCCGACCACGCGTCACTAAGAAAGTCCGAAGCCGTAGGTGAGGAGCTTGTTCGCGTCCTCGAAGAAGTTGTCCGAGTGCAGGATGGCCACCACCAGCCGGCGGTCGCCACGCCGCGCTGAGGCCACCATACATGGGCCGGCGTTGTCGGTGAACGCGGTCTTCATCCCGGTCGCGCCCGGGTAGCTCACCGGCCCTGGCAGCAGCAGCTTGTTGTAGTTCAGGAGCTTGTACTCCTTGTGGGTGGCGGTCTGCGGAATCGTCACCTGCGGGGTGCCGGAGATGGCGAGGAGATCGTTGTAGCGGCTGACGATGGTCGCCGCGGCCACCGCCAGGTCACGGGCCGAGCTGTACATCCCCGGGTCGTCGAGACCGACCGGCGTGGTGAAGTGGCTCCGATTCATGCCGAGCGCCGCGGCCTTCGCGTTCATCAGCCCGAGGAACTGGTCTCGGGGAACCAGGCCGCCTGCCATCGTCTCGGCCGCGTCGTTCCCCGACCTCATGAAGAGCCCGTACATCAGTTCGCGCAGCGTGAGCACCTCGCCCGCGCCCAGGCCCATCACCGTGGACTCGGGCTCCACCTTCTGCGCCGCCTGCATGTCGCTGGCGGCGGTCACCGTGAGCTGCCTGTCCAGGGGGGCCAGGTCCGCCGCGACCATGGCGGTCACCAGCTTGGTCAGGCTGGCAGGGGCACGCAGGGTGTCGGGGTCACGCACCCAGAGGAGCTCCTGCCGGTCGACGTCGATGAGAACCGCGGCCTGTCCCTTGAGACCGAGGTCTGGGCTCGGATGCCGGGCCAACCAGCCCGTCCCGTAGACCGGAGGCGCCGGCGGTGGGGGCACGACGCCCGGGGCCGGCTGCACTGGGATCGGCGTGGCGGAGGAGGCTTGCCCGGGCGGCGGGCGGGCAGCGCCTCCGGCGGCCGCGCCGCGGACAGTTCGCCCCGCCGACTTCGCCTCCGCACCGGAGAAGGGATTCGGCAGAGGGGGGCTCCCGCAGGCTGCGAGGGCCACGACCAGCGCAGCGGTCAGGGCGGCGGTGCGCGCCTCAAAGCCCACGGCGCACAATCTTTCCATGGCGCCGGCGAAAACAGCCAGAATCGCGATCGTTCAGCATCCCCCGGTGCTCCTCGACCGCGACGCTACGCTGGCGCGCGGCACAGAGCTTGTGGCGGAGGCGGCGAAGGGTGGCGCGCAGCTGATCAGCTTCCCCGAGACCTGGGTGCCCGGCTACCCGGAATGGCTCTGGCGGCTCCGTCCGGGCGAGGACGACGGGCTCACCGCCGAGATCCACGCCCGCCTCCTGGAGAACGCCATTGACCTCGAGGCCGGCGAGCTGGAGCCAGTGCAGAAGGCGGCCAGGGACCACGGCGTCATCGTCTCCATGGGCGTCAACGAGCGAGACGGCGCCTACAGCCGCGGCACCCTTTACAACTCGGCAGTCCTGGTCGGCCCGGGTGGCGAGATCCTGAACCGGCACCGCAAGCTGATGCCGACCAACCCCGAGCGAATGGTCTGGGGGCTGGGCGACGCCAGCGGGCTGCGGGTGGTTGAGACGCCGGTCGGCCGGATCGGAACTTTGATCTGCTGGGAGAACTACATGCCGCTCGCGCGGTTCGCCCTCTTCGCCCAGGGCCCCGATTTCTATCTGGCCCCAACCTGGGATGCGGGCAGCGGGTGGGTTTCGACGATGCGGCACATCGCCCTGGAGGGCCGCTGCTGGGTGGTGGGCAACGGCACCGCGATGTGCGGCCGCGACGTGCCCGCAGACTTCCCCGGCCGCGAGGCTCTTTTCCCCGACCAGGACGACTGGTTCAATCACGGCGACTCGGTGGTGGTCGGGCCCGACGGCCGGATCGTGGCCGGCCCGCTGCGCGACCAGCACGGCATTCTCTACGCGGACTGCGATCCCCGAGCCGCCGCGGCGGCGCGTCGCACCCTCGACGTGGCGGGCCACTACTCGCGCCCAGACGTCTTCCGGCTTGAGGTCCGCGCCGAGCGCCGGCCGCCCATCGTGCTCTCCGCCGATGGCTGACGCTGGTTCGCGACGTATGGAAACGGTGCTTCACTTGTCGCTATGAGCAGCCTCGGCCAGACCTCTTTCGCCATCCGGACGGCCACCCGCAAAGACCTTCCCGCCATCATGGGGATCTACAACTGGGCTATCAACCAGACCTTTGCCACCATCGACCCCGAGCCGCTGTCCAGGGAAGAGGCGGCCGCCTGGTGGGACGACCACGCCAGCCGCATCCTGACGCTGGTCGCAGAGGACGACGGCGATGTGATCGGATGGGCGCAGCTCCTGCCCTGGCGGCAGCGGGGGTACGAGGTGGTCGAAGACCTCGTTTACGTGGACCCCGTCTACCAGAAGAAGGGGGTCGGCCGCGAGCTCCTCTCCAGGGCCATCGACGCCGCCCGCTCTACGGGCTGCCGAACCATCGTCGCCTCGGTGGCCGCCGACAACGGCGCCGGGCTCCGCCTTCACCAGAGCCAGGGCTTCGAGGTGGTGGGGACGATCAAGAACGCGGCCCACAAGTTCGGGCGCTGGATGGACGTGACCCTGGTGCAGCGCAGCCTTTGAAGCTCGCTCTTCCGAGCACCATGCGCGAAGCGCTCGAGCCACGCTTCCCCGACGGCGTCGACACCGGCTGGTACGAGGACACGGAAGGCGCGCTCCGCGCGGCCGCCGGCGCCGAGGTCCTCTGGATCGGCTTCCCGGCCTTCCAGGCGAGGGAGGATATCGAGAAGGCCGTCAACGAGGGGCGGGGGCTGCGCTGGCTGACCACACCGGCCGCCGGGGTCGACCACTTTCCGCTGGATGCGATCCGGCGTCACAAGCTCAGGCTGACCAACGGCTCCGGCCTGCACGCGGCGCCCATCTCGGAGTACGTGGTGATGGCCCTGCTGGCCGCCGCCAAGGGCTTCCCGGATCTGGTTCGCGCGCAGGACCGTCCGGAATGGTTGAGCCGGCCACCGGCGCTCGGGGACCTCGAAGGGAGCCGGGCGCTGGTGGTGGGCATGGGCAACATCGGCAGCGCGATCGCCGTGCGGCTGCGTTCGTTCGGCGTCGAGGTCACCGGTGTCAGGCGCTCCGGCGCAGGCGGGGCACTCCGCCCCGACGAATGGCGCGCCCGGCTCCCGGATTTCGACTGGGTGATCCTTGCCACCCCGCTCACCGCAGACACCACTCGGGTGATCGGCCCTTCCGAGCTCCGCGCCATGAAGCAGACCGCCTGGCTTGCCAACATCGCACGCGGCCGCCTGGTCGACCAGCCGGCACTGATCGGGGCCCTGCGCGACGGGTCGATCGGGGGCGCCTACCTCGACGCCAACGACCCGGAGCCCCTGCCCCCCGAGAGCCCGCTCTGGAGCCTGCCCAACGTGATCATCACCCCGCACTCGTCGTGGGCCTCGAGCCGGCTCGACGGGAAGGCGGCCGATCTCTTCCTGGACAACCTGAACCGCTACCGCTCAGGCGCCGCCCTTCGCAACGTGGTCGACCTCGAAGCCGGCTACTGACCGGCGGCTCGAGAGACGGCCGCTCTGATCCGTTCCGCCAGCTCCGGGATTGCGACCGGTCGAGTCGTGTCGACCTCGACCAGGGGCCCGACACCGAGCGGCTGCGTGTGCTGGGGGTCCCAGATCAGGGGGAGCCCGAGCTCCCGTGCGAGCGGGGCTGCCAGGGTGCTCTTCCCCGAGCCTGGCAGGCCACCGACCAGCACGAACAACTCCCCGCTAGCGCGGTGGGCTTGGACTGGGGCTCGGGCTCGGGCTGGGGCTGGGGAACTGCGGATGCCCGTTGGCGAAGCCGGCAGGAAAGACGGTCCGCATCTGCCCCACGGCCTGCCACTGCCCGACCACCGACGGCGCCCTTAGGTTCTGGCCCGGGTCCGGCGAGGTCGGCCCGCCGAACTTGATCCCGCCGCCGTTGATCGTCGAGTTGGCCGGCTGGTCCAGGGCGTAGGCGGCGCCGCGGATGCTGTCCGGCGTCACGGGCCCCGAGAGATGGGGGAGCACATCGTGGAACAGCGCCCAGCCGCCGACGAAGCCGGCCGTCGCGGGTATCTGGAGGTTCCCGCCGTAGGCCGCCTGCGCCCGGCGCAAGAGGTCCCGCGCCGCCGGCGCCAAGGCGCTCTGGCTGATGCCACTGTCGGGCTTGTCTGCGGCATAGACGCCGATCGACCGGGCGCCCAGCTTCCATGAGAACTCGGGCATACAGAAAGCGGAGCTGGTGCCCACGGCACCCTTGAGGGGGACCTGCTGCTCGGACACGGCCTTCCAGATCTTGATTCCGTCGTCCAGATAGCTGACGTCCCAGAGGTAGTCGGGCCGGGCGGCGGCGAGGCGCTGCGCGATAGCGACGGGATCGTAGGCCCGCGGGTCGTACTCGATGCGGTCGGCCAGCGGGATGCCGAGCAGGGCCGCCTGCTCCTGCTCGCCATCGGCGACGGAGCGACCGTAGACGTCGTTCACATTGATGATGACGGCACGGACGGCCGGGTTCTGCACGCCGGCGGCGGCGACCAGGACCTGGCTGGTGAAGTCCACCGCGGTCCGGCCGAGGACGCTGCCCGTCGCCACGGTGCGGAAGACGTAGCTGCGGCGCTGGGTGATCAGGTCGGCCACGGCGCCCGTCTCCCAGTAGACGACGTGGCGCTGCTCGGCGCGCGCGGCTGCGGCGTCCGCCAGCGTGCTGCCGTAGGTGCCCAGGATGACCGGGACGTGATCGCGGTCGATGAGCCGGTCCACGGCCGCTCGCGCCTGGGCCGGCGTCTCCACCGAGACGACCCTGAGCTGGACGTTGTTGCCCGCCAGCGTGAGGGCGGCCCGGACGCCGGCCAGCTCCTGCGTCCCGCCCGGCGACTGCGGCCCCGTGAGGGGGTAGATCGCGCCGACCACGAAGGTCGGCCGCGGTATCACATCGGTGCATGCCCCGAGAAGAAGCGCGAGCGCCACGATGATCCCGATCCCCGGCAAACCACGCCCGCCGCGCTCAACCATCCGCCACAAAAATACAGGGATGGCCCCTCCCCCTTGGCGCGGAGCGCAAGGGGGAGGGAACTGGTTTTCTACTTCTCGATAGGTGCCTTGATCGCGCTGCCCCACTCGGTCCAGGAGCCGTCGTAGTTGCGGACGCGGGGGTAGCCGAGGAGCTCGCGGAGGACGAACCAGGTGTGGGCGGAGCGCTCGCCGATGCGGCAGTAGGCGATCACCTCGACCTCGGGCGCGAGGCCCTTTCCGCCGTAGATCTCACGCAGGTCGTCCGCGCTCTTGAAGGTTCCGTCCTCTTTGACGGCGGTAGCCCAGGGCACGTTGACCGCGGTGGGGATGTGGCCGCCTCGCTGGGCGCCCTCCTGCGGCAGGTTCTCAGGGGCGAGCAGCTGGCCCGAGTACTCGCCCGGGGAGCGAACGTCGACCAGGCCGGATCGGCCGATCCGCTCCAGGACCTGGTCCCGGTAGGCCCTAAGATCCTCGCTCGGCTCGCCGGAGAAGTGGTATTCGCTCGGCTCCACCTGCGGGGCATCCGTCGTGTAAGGACGGCCCTCCGCCTCCCACTTGACGCGGCCGCCGTTGACCAGCTTCACGTTGTCGTGGCCGTAGTACTTGAGCGCCCAGTAGGCGTAGGCGGCGAACCAGTTGTTGTTGTCGCCGTAGAGCAGGATGGTCGTCTCGGGCGTCACGCCGCTCTCGCTCAGCTTCTTCTCCAGGGCCTCCCGCGAGGCCAGGTCACGCACCGTCTGGTCCTGGAGATCCTTCTTCCAGTCCCAGCCGACCGCTCCCTCGATGTGGCCGCCGTCGTAGGCCGCGGGGTTGACGTCGACCTCTATCAGCCTGTAGCCGGGTTGGCCCAGATGCTCCGCCACCCATTGCGTGCTGACCAGGGAACCTGAGTTGGCATAGCCGTTGGTATCGGACATGAGATGAAACCTCCTCGATTTGGAGTGGGATCAGAATGAAACGCACGCGGCCTCACCGGCCGCAGGAGCCGCTACCTAACAGAAGCAGGCGGGGTTCTGGATCAAGCGCTGTGCAGGCCAGCTGAACCCTGGCATCGCTGCCATTCTAGTGTGCCGTGCAAAGTTCAGATCAGCAGCCCTCCCTCATCCGCCTGACCAAGTACGAAGCTCTGGGCAATGACTACCTGGTCTGGGACCAGCCTGCTTCCATCGAACGGCTGGCGAGGCTGGCCCCCCGGATCTGCGACAGGCACCGCGGGGTCGGTGCCGACGGCATCCTCGCCTTCGACGCCGAGACGCTCTCCGTCCGGGTCTTCAACCCCGACGGCTCCGAGGCCGAGAAGAGCGGCAACGGGCTGCGCATCGCCGCCTGCCATGCGGTCCTCGATCATGGAGCCGGCCAGGAGTTCGAGCTGCGCACCGCCGACCGGCCGAACGCGGTCCGGGTGCTGGCCGTAGACGGCGCCTGCGTCGAGAGCGAGGTGGACATGGGCCATGCCCGCCTCCAGCCGGACGCGTGGGTCGAGATCGAGACACCGGCCGGCGTCGCCCGCTGCCGGCTGGTGGACGTAGGCAATCCGCACTGCGTCGTCTTCGACCAGCCGGTCACACCTGAGCGCTGCCGCGAGCTCGGTCCCTGGCTGGAACGCGACGACCACTTTCCCCAGAGGACCAACGTGCAGCTGGTGGAGGTCCTGGACCGGCGTCGCGCTCGGATCGAGATCTGGGAGCGAGGCGCCGGCTACACCCTGGCTTCCGGCTCGAGCGCCACCGCGGTGGCGGCCGTCCTCATCCACCTGGGCCTGACCGATCCTGAGCTGGAGATGGTGATGCCGGGAGGGGTCCTGCAGCTGAGGGAGTCCGAGTCGGGCAGCCTGCTGCAGTCCGGCCCCGCCCGCCGCGTCTTCAGCGCGCTGCTGGACCCGGCCGACCTGGAGCCTACCTAGGACACTAGTTGAAGTTCCCGGACAGATATGGCACAGCGTCAGGCGGCATTCATGACCTCCTCGAGCCAGCCCTGAAGATGGTTCAGAGCGGGGATGTTCTGGAACCCGAGGTCGGTGAAGGGGGTGCCGTCGTAGCGCTCCGCCGGTGTGACCCAGCCGAGCGCGCTGCTAAGTCGGTGGTAGTTGTAGTAGTCGACGAAGTCGGTGAGC
>CATPBP010000112.1 GCA_955652675.1 Candidatus Dormiibacterota bacterium | reverse complement strand
CCTTCGGGGCCTCAGGGAAGCCAACAGACTATACCGGGGCGCAAGCAGCCGGCCTCGGACGATGGGTTCTCCCTCCCCCTTGCGGAAGGGGGGTAACGCCATCCGGGACTCCCGGCAGCCGTACCCATTTGTAAACGGTGCTGTTGCAGGATTTGTTGCATCAATTGAGTGACAGTATCGCTGTAAGACATGGTTGGTGGGGTGATGGAGGGTTGACGCCAGCGGTTTCGGGTCCGAACGGAGGATTGGCGCCGTGCTGTCAGGAAGCGAGCGTCGCGGTTCGAGGCGGTTGAGACATTTCGAGGGTATGGTCGAGCCGGGATGGCGGGTGCTCCTCTACGAGCAGCTTGAGGAGATCCTGGGTGAGGTGTGGCGACAGGAGGCCTGGGCGGAGACCGAGGATCGAATCCACGCCCTGCTGGTCAACATAAGGTCGGCAACGGCGTAGGTCGGTCCGCCTGGCCGGCACCGCAGAGCGCTGACGACTCGGCGCCGGCAGTCGCGGCTACTCAGGGGAGCGTGGCGTACCCGAGGTCGCGCCCGGCACCCACCACGAACACATCCACACTGTTTGTCCCTGCCCTCGAGACCGCGGCCGGAGCCGTTACCGACTGTCCGCCGACAGGCGCCCAGCCGCTCCATCTGGCGCCATCCCAGAACTGGCGGGAGAGCCCCGAGTCACCCCCGACTGCGAACAGGTCCAGGCGATTCGGTCCCCGCGAAGCCGCAGCGGGCGAGGAGGCTAAGCTTCCGCCCTCGGTGTCCCATCCGGTCCAGGCTCCATGGTCCCAGCCCCTGCGCCAGACCGCACCGTCGGTTCCGAGAACGAAGACGTCGAGCCTGCTCGGACCCCAGGAGACGCTTGCGGGGCCCGAAGACAGAACTCCGCCGAGTGACTCCCAACCGCGCCACGCGCTTCCGTCCCACGATCGGTGCCAGAGGGCGTCGTCGCTTCCCCTGACGAAGACGTCCAGTCGGTTGCCCGACCAGGAGGCCGCCGCCGGCCCGTCCTTCAAGACTCCGCCCAGCGGCTCCCACCCCGTCCAGCCATTGCCGTCCCAGGAGATGCGCCAGAGGCCGCGATCGCTTCCTTTCACGAAGACGTCCAGCCGGTTGGGGCCCCAGGTGGTCGCAGCCGGGCCGGCGGTCAGGAAACCGCCCAGAGACTCCCAACCGCTCCAGGATCCGCCATTCGACCACCGGTGCCAGAGGCCGTTGTCGACTCCCCTTGCGAAGACGTCGAGACGGTCACGGCCCCAAGAGGCGGCAGCGGGAGAGGAGGTCAGCACACCTCCCAGACCGGCGAAGTTGATTGGCGCCAGGCTCGTGTTCACGCAGCCTCCCGCCGCGTTGCTCCAGATCGGCTGAACCGCGAGCTGGCGGCCGCCGAAGGTTCGGTTGCCGAGGTCTATCCAGGCGCACTTGTCACCAGCCTCGGCGCCGCTGGCGTCCACCCACGCGGTGCCTGGAAAGGGGTCGGTGATCGATTCCGCGTACTCGTGGCCCCCGATGATGCTGAAACCATCGAACAGGCCCTGGGCCCCGCCGTTGACCGAGTTGGCGCCACAGCTGGCGCCGGCGTCCGGCATGAACGGCAGGTAGCTGAAGGGGACTCCGGCCGCGGCAAGGCTGCCACCCGAAGGAATTGCCCAGTGGTAAGCGCACCAGCCGCCGCTGGCGAAGCCGGGTTGGGAGAAGCCGCTGGGGCTGAGGACCATCACAACGGCGCCTTCGGGAAGGGAGTTGAAGTGCTGGGCGGCGCGCTGGGCCGCCAGTATCACGTCGCAGTCGCCCTGGTCGGTCTGCCCTGGTAGGCCACAGCTGGCCGCCGCGGTGCCGTAGGAGACGGGCGTCTCGTCGATCCAGGTGCCTTGCAGCTGGCTGGTCGGGTTGGTGATGGGGTTGAGGTTGCGCCCCGCGCAGGAGGTCCGTGGCGCATCCAGGCCGCCTGAGCAGTACTGCGTCATCGAAGCCGCCCAGTCGCTGCCTCCCACCGCGCCGAAGAAGGAAGTGACGTAATCGCGCGCCGGCTGATATGTGGCCGACGACCACTGGGGACCCCAGAAGGACAGGTAGACCTGGGGAACGTTCAGGACGCGTCCGCCGTTGTAGGCGAGCAGGTCGTTGACGTTGGCCGTCCGGGGCCTGGCCCGCCCTCCCGGCACCACCCGGCCTGGGGTTCCATGCGTAGTTCGCAGCTTGATCTTGGTAGCCGACAGGCGGCTCGCCGCGAGAACCGGAGTCGAGAGCGGAGGGATGGGCCAGCCTACCAACAGGCCGAGTGCCAGGACCAGCAGGCCGCGGGTTACTGTCCGCATCCATCGCCCTATGACGAGCGAGGAGCCCGGACTGATCGCCCGACTTCAGGCGAGGAAGGTCAGGGCGGTGGGACGTCGCTCCGATCCCTGGGGCGCGCCGGCCGCGTGGCCCCGAGTGACGGGCTGGCTAGAGGGTCCCTTTGGCGGGGGCCCGTTTCGGCCTGACCAGCCGGAAGTCCTTGAATACCTCTTCGCTGACGAGAAAGCCGGCGAAGATCAACACCACGCCGACCAGCTCGCCAAGGAAGAAGGACCAGGTGACACCGAACCGGTTCAGCCCGCTGGTGAGGCCGGGCACGAACCCCCCGGCCGCGATCAGCAGAGTGGCCGGTACCCGTGAGTT
>CATPBP010000111.1 GCA_955652675.1 Candidatus Dormiibacterota bacterium | reverse complement strand
GATGAAGCTCAGTGGATATATGATCGGGCTCGCGTAGAAGAGCATCTGCAGACCGAGCTCCCAGATGTGACGAAAATCGCGGAACTTCACGAAGAGCGCAGCCAAGAGCAAGGAAGAGCCCAGTGAGAGGACATAGAGTTCCAGGAGCAGCGGCACGAATAACAGGTCGGAGAGGCGGAAACCCACACCCGAGACCAGGATGAAGACGAAGATCACGAGCAGGTTGAGCAGCAGCGTGAGTATGGAGGTCACGCTGGCAGCGATGGGTATGACGATGCGCGGGAACCAGACCTTGCGGATCAGATCGCCGCGTTCGACTATCGAGTTCATTGCGACAGACGTCGAATCGGCGAAGTATGACCAGAGCACGATCCCGAGGAGCAAGTAGACCGCATAGTGGGGAACAGTGCCCCCGATCCTGATAAAGCGGGTGAAGACCACGTAGAGAACCGCAAAAAGAAACAGCGGCTTGGCGAGCGACCACGCGTAGCCGAGCACCGATCCCTGATACTTAAGCTTGAAGTCAGTAAACGCCAGCTCACGAATCAGATACCTGAACTGAAGCAGAGACCCGAGCACCTGAGGGGCGGGTTTGAGGCGCGTGACTTCGGACATGGTTTGGTGAACGGCTACAACTCTAGCGAAAGCCGAAGGTGGAGGCGAAGATAGGCTCAATCGGCCGGCCGTGAATAGCATCGAAGCTCGACGGCGGAGACCCTTGTTGCCAACCACATCTCCGAGCCCGGCGAAGGCCCCCAAGGGTGAGCTGAGCCCTGCTCAAGAGCCATGGATCAGCGATCCGGCCGCCGGACGTCATCAAGATCGCTAGGATATGCGGTCGAGGCGAACGGGTTGTTGACGAGCACGCGGAACTGGCCGGCCGCTTGGTTGGGCGGCGATGGCATCGAGATGGGGACGTTGCACCAGCTCTTGACCGAGCCTACCGGCTGCAAGGTACCGTGCGTCGGCCGCGTGTCGGAGCCAGGTCCGCGCAGCGATCGCTCTGAGCTCACCGAAAAGATGTTCGGTCCGATGCGTGCCTGCGCCTGATACTGGGCTGCGCGCCCAGATTCGGGGAGCGAGATTCTGATGGTCACCGCAGCGCGTCCAGCCCAGATGGCAACCATCGCGACCCCCGCCCAGGGAGACCCTGACCTCACACTCCTTCTTCCGGACGGCGACGTCGTCGACCCCGAGGTCTCGATCGTGATACCTGCCCTCAACGAGGAGAAGACGGTCGGCGAGTTCGTGGATTGGTGCAAGGAGGGCCTGGCCCGCGCTGGCGTCACCGGAGAGGTGCTGATCGTGGACAGCTCCACAGATCGGACGACGGAGATCGCGCTCGAGCATGGGGCCAGGGTCTTGCGGGGTCCGAAACGAGGGCTGGGCCGGGCCTACATCGATGCGCTGCCCTACATCCGTGGCCGCTACATCCTCATGGGCGATGCCGACTGCACGTACGATTTCCGAGACCTGGCTTCCTTCGTGGGACGTTTCCGCCAGGGCTACGAGTTCGTCATGGGCTCACGCTGGAAGGGGAGCATCGAGCCAGGCTCGATGCCGCCGCTGCACCAGTACCTGGGCACTCCGGTCACGACGTGGATCCTGAACGTCCTCTATTCCAGCAGCTTCTCGGACATCCACTGTGGCATGCGGGGGATCACCAGAGAGGCTCTGCACCGGATGGGACTCCAGTCGCAGTCCTGGGAGTACGCGTCCGAGATGGTGCTCAAGTCGGTCCACATGCGGCTTCGCACCGCTGAGGTGCCGGTGAGCTTCCTCAAAGACCGGGAAGGCAGGCTGAGCCATCACAAGCGTGCCGGCTGGTTCTCTCCCTTCCACGCCGCCTGGATCAACCTTCGGGCGATGTTCGTGTACGGCGCGGAGTTCTTCGTATTCAAGCCTGGCCTCGCCATGCTGGCGCTCGGCTTGCTCCTCAGCATTCCGCTGAGCCTCGGTTCGATAACTGTCGGCCCGGTCCACTTCTCGCTCTACTGGATGCTCCTTGGCCTCACCCTGACCGTGTTGGGCCTGCAGAGCTTCTTCTTCGGATGTATCGCCCAGGTCCTGCATGACTACAACGGAGCCGCCCGGCGCCGGTGGATGCGCTGGTTTCCGTACACGAGAACGGTACTGCTCAGCGCGGCAGCCTTCGCCGCCGGCCTGGCGCTCTCGCTGCTGCTGGTCGCCTACTACATCCGATCCGGCCTGGTGCTCTCGCCGGCCGACCGTATCCCCTACTTGGGGGTCCTCGGCCTCGAGCTCATGATGGCCGGCTTCATGACGTTCACCTTCGTCTTGCTGCTGCACGCCAGCGTGCTCCGTGGCGAAAGCGCTTATGGGCCACATTAGAGAGCTCGGCCGGACCAGTCCGGGCCGGTGGCACGACGGATTTGCTGCGTGCTGGAGCGTGCCAGTGCGACCGATTCCGCATCAGACAGGGTGATCGAGACCTTCAGCGAGTCCTATCTGGCCGAGACGGCGGCCATCGTGGCCCGACTCGACACCGATGACATGGAACTCGTGGCTTCCGGTTTGGCTCGGACTCGTGATGGTGGCGGCCGCCTGTTCATACTGGGCGTGGGCGGGTCGGCGGCGCACGCCAGTCACGCGGTCAACGATTATCGCAAGCTGTGTGGCTTCGAGGCGTACGCGCCCACGGACAACGTCAGTGAGCTGACGGCTCGCGCGAACGACGAGGGTTGGGACGCCACCTTCACTGAGTGGCTGCGCGGTTCGCGGCTCTCGGAGAAAGACGCGCTGCTTGTCTTCTCGGTGGGCGGGGGAGATCGCGAGCGGGGCGTCTCGGCGAACCTGGTCGCGGCCCTGGAGCTGGCACGCGATAGGGGAGCGTCCATATTCGGCATCGTCGGCCGCGATGGGGGCGCAACCCGGAGGCTCGCCGACGCATCGGTGTTGGTGCCGCCGCTCTATCCCGAGCACATCACGCCACACACCGAGGGCCTGTGCGCGGTGATCTGGCACCTCCTGGTCTCCCACCCGAAGCTCAAGCTCAATCCGACCAAGTGGGAGTCGGTGGGCCAGGAGGGGAGCCGTTGACGGGGCTCGCGCGCGTCCTGGTAGTCGGGGGGGCAGGCTTCGTCGGATGCCATTTCGTCGACAGGTTCATGGCAGACCCTTCGATTGAGACGGTGACCGTCTACGACAATTTCAGCTCCGGCCGGCGGTGGCATCTGGCGCGACACGCCGAATCACCGCGGCTCGGCATCGTCGAGGCCGATGTCAAGGACCTGGAGCGGTTGGTCGAGGCCATGCGTGGCTGCAAGCTGGTGGTCCATCTTGCCTCCAATCCAGACATTGCGCGGGCAGCAACCGATCCGGCCGTCGACTTCGAGGAAGGCACGTTACTCACCCACAACGTCGTGGAGGCAATGCGTATTACACGCACGCCTCGCATTCTGTACGCGTCTGGAAGCGGGGTGTACGGTGACCTGGGCGAGACAGAGGTGGACGAGGACCACGGACCTCTTCTTCCAATCTCAACCTACGGCGCCAGCAAGCTGGGGGGCGAGGCCCTGATCTGCGCCTACTGCCATATGTTCGATGTCTGCGGTCTTGTTTTCCGCCCCGGCAACATCGTCGGGTCGCCACAGACGCACGGTGTCGGCTTCGACTTCTTGCGGCAGTTGCTGCGGTCGCCGGATCACCTCACAATCCTCGGTGATGGCACCCAGAGCAAGTCCTACATACACGTCAGCGACGTCGTGGACGCCTTCCTGTTGGCCGCGCAAAGAGCGGCCGATGGATTCAACACCTATAACCTCGCGACCGGCGACTACATCACGGTGCGCGAAATCGCCGAGCTCGCCGTCGATTGCGCTGGCCTGGAGCCGGGTCGGACCAGGTTCGAGTTCACCGGGGGAGATCGTGGCTGGAAGGGTGACGTGCCGATCGTGAGACTGGATACCTCCCGTATACGTGCCCTCGGCTGGCGGAATCGGATGTCGTCGCGTGAGGCCCTGCGTGCCTCGATGCTCGCCATGCGTGAGGAGGCGCTGGCGGGGCGGCTTTGGTGAGTGACCGTCGGCCGGCGGTCTTCCTGGACCGCGACGGCGTGCTGAACGAGGCAATTGTCGTAGACTGCCGCCCGCAGCCGCCACGAAGTCTGGCGGAGTTCCGCTTGGAAGCTGGAGTGGAGAATGCCTGCCGGCGCCTACACCAAGCCGGACTGGTGCTTGTCGTCGTCAGCAACCAGCCAGACCTGGCACGAGGGACAATCGAACGTGAGGCCGTCAACGAGGTGAACGCTGCCCTCCGGCAGGCGCTTGCGCTGGACGCCATCTACATTTGTCCGCACGACGACGCCGATGCCTGCGAGTGCCGAAAGCCTGCACCGGGCATGCTCCTGGCAGCCGCCCGCGAACTGCGCCTGGACCTCAGCCGCAGCGTCATGGTGGGCGACCGGTGGCGAGACGTCGAGGCGGGTCGCCGTGCCGGCACCGCCACGGTTTTCTTGGAAAAGGGTTACCAGGAGCCCGCTCCGGCCAGTGCCGACCTCGTGGTGTCTGCGCTGCCCGAGGCGGTCGATTGGATCGTGGGTCGCCTGCGGCCACACACAATAAGGGAGTAGCGCACTTGCCACTGCAGAGTGACCTCCGCGTCAAGATCTTCGCCGACGGCGCCAACGAGGAAGCCATCCTGTCACTGGCGACAAACCCGGTCATCAAGGGGTTTACAACCAACCCCACACTGATGCGAAGCGCCGGCGTCACCGATTACGAGGCCTTCGCCCGCCGCGTCCTGGATCGTCTCACCGAACTGCCGATTTCTTTCGAGGTCTTCGCGGACGAGTTCGACGAGATGGAGCGGCAGGCCCGGAAAATCGCCTCATGGGCTGAGAACGTTTACGTCAAGATTCCAGTGACCAACACGCAACGAGTTTCGTCGGCTCCGCTTATCGAGAGGCTGGCCGGCGACGGGATCCGCCTCAACGTCACGGCCGTCCTGACCCTGGATCAGGTGCGAACGGTGTCCGCCAGCCTGGCGGGTGGCCCAGCGTCCATAATCTCCGTCTTCGCCGGTCGCATCGCCGACACCGGGTGCGACCCGGTGCCCCTGATGTGCCAGGCGCTGGAGATCATGGCGCCCCATTCGAACCAGGAG
>CATPBP010000110.1 GCA_955652675.1 Candidatus Dormiibacterota bacterium | reverse complement strand
GCAAGGATGTCATGGACCTCGACCCGGAACGTGCCGTTGGTCTCCTGGAACTGCTGTGCCAAGAGATTGATGACGTCGTCTGTGCCGCGATGCACGCCCGAAAAGCGGTTCCGGCCGGGGATGGTCCAATTGATGTCGGGTGCGAACAGCGAGCGGACAGTGTCGAGGTCGCCTGCCTGGAAGGCGGTGTAGCCACGGCGGAACAGCTCTGCGTTGGGGTGATCGGCCATATTCCTCTACGTCCTCCTGCCAGTCTCGCCTGCGGCACGCCAGTGTCCTGAGGACACTAAGATTTCAAGTCAGCAAGGATATCAGCGGCAGGTCACGGCGGCAACCCTCGCGCCGCAGCGGACGGAGCCCGTGAGGGTCACCGCCGTCTTTTCACTCGACCTCGTAGCGCACCGGAACCGGCGTCCCCTGCATCTCCTTAGGTGGCCGCTTGTAGCTGCGTTCCTGGCGCGGAGGCAGCTCGATGTGCTGCTGGGGAACTGACTTATAGGGAATCAGGCTGAGCAGGTGGCTGAGCAGGTTCAGGTGCGCGCTGCGCTTGTTGTCCGTCTCGATCACGTACCAGGGAGCCTCCTTGATGTCGGTGTAGCCGAACATCTGGTCCTTGGCTTCGGAGTAGTCGACCCATCGCGCCCTGGCCTGCAGGTCCATGGGGCTGAGCTTCCAGCGCTTGCTGGGGTCGTTGATACGAGCCTGGAAACGGCGCTCCTGCTCGGCGTCACTGACCGAGAGCCAGTACTTGAAAAGACTGATTCCGGAGCTGATGAGCATCCGCTCGATCTGAGGGCAGCTGCGCATGAAGTCGTCGTACTCCTCTTGCGTGCAGAAGCCCATTACGCGCTCGACGCCGGCCCGGTTGTACCAGCTGCGGTCGAAGAGGACGATCTCGCCAGCTGCTGGAAGATGGGCCATGTAGCGTTGGAAATACCATTGCGTCCTCTCGCGCTCGGTGGGGGCGGGGAGCGCTGCGACCCTCGCGAAGCGCGGGTTCAAGAGCGCCGTGATCCGCTTGATGATGCCGCCCTTCCCCGCGGTGTCGCGGCCCTCGAAGAGGACGATGACGCGGAGGCCGTTGTAGCGCACC
The DNA here is from genome assembly GCA_955652675.1 of Candidatus Dormiibacterota bacterium. Lineage (GTDB taxonomy): Bacteria > Chloroflexota > Dormibacteria > Dormibacterales > Dormibacteraceae > Nephthysia. The sequence goes on along the minus strand of CATPBP010000110.1, from coordinate 5,711 downwards.
CATTCCTCCAGCTGCAGCAGCTCGATCTGGAGGCGCCTCAGCTCCCGGTCGTATTCCTTGCGAGTGAGCTGTGATGGGGCCGTTTGCTTGGCAGCGTCGGGTTGCTTCTTCAGCTTGGTCTTACCCACTTGACTCTCCTCGAACAGGTCCCCTGTGCGGCTTACTCCCAGGTTAACCGGGGGCTTGTAGGGGCGTGCAAGTATTGCGTGCCTTTCCGGTACCGCGGAAATTCATGGAACGTTGCCTGGAGCTCGCAATCAAGCCAGCACCGCAGCCAGGCCGGTGCCGACCTGGGCCAGCGTCGCGGCGGGCAGGTAGCGGCCCCCGGCCCGGCTTGCGAGCGCCCGGCCCGCCGCCACCGATTCCGGTTCCGGGCTGGTGCCCAGGACGTGTAGCGTCCCGATGCCCGTAAGCGCCGACATGGGATCTCCGCCCGCGGTCGGGAGGCAGTCGCTCATCAGGATCGCGAGCTGCTCGGATGCGGATGCGTTGGCGAGCTGGGCAGCTGCTGCCCGCAGGGCCAGCTCCAGGTTGGTGGTGCCGCCAGCGCGGAGGCGAAGGACGTCGCCAACCAGGTCCTCGGCCGGCCGCCGCTGGCCCTGCCTCTGGAGGACGACCGCGTCCCGATTGAACGCGATCACGCTGCATTCCACGCGGCCCTCAGTCGCGAGAGCCACGGAGGCCGCCGCGATTGCGGCGAGAGCCATCCCCTGGCCACGCATGGACCCGCTCTGGTCCACCAGCAGGCAGGCTGCCCGGGATGCCGACACCCAACTCCTGACTACGAAGTCGGACGTCTGACGAGGCCGGCCCCCTGCTCGCTCCAGCGTCCGTTCGAGGTCCAGGTCGCCGTCGACCGCGGACGGTTCGGAGGCCAGCCGCCGGTAGCCGCGCCGAATCCGGGTTCCTTTCCGCGCGAGCCTGACGAAGACCCTGGCCGCCAGCCTGCGGGCGCGGGTCCGCAGCTCGCGGTCGGTGGCCGCCGCGAGCTCGCAGAGAAGCGCTGCGGCAAGGTCGGGATCTCGGCGGCTGAGCTCCTCGAAGGCAGCCTCGTCGAGGACGCCTACGGAGGGCGAGACGGCATCGAAGTCGGGGTTGGAGGCGGCCAGCTGCTTACGGCTCCGCGTCCGGCGCGCGCCTTCCCGAAGCGCACGCGCGGCCTCTGGGCCCTGCAGCGTGCGCCCACTCCCGTCAGGCGCCGGCGGGGGAGAGGTGGAGCCGGTTGGCGGGGCGGGGTCCACCGTATCGAAAACCCGGTCGAAAATCTCGCGGATCACGTCTTCCGGGCGGCGATCGACGCTCTCGTCCAGCCTGATTCGCCCGGAAAAAGCTGCCAGCGCGGCGTCGAGCAGCGTTTCTCGAGTGGCGTCGGGCTCATTCCTGAGCTGTTGCAACCCGGCGGCCAGGATCACCATGTCGATCGCCCCACGCACGGACGACCCCAGCCGGACCTCGCCGTGCCGTCGCGTAGCGCGTCCGATCGCCACGGCCAGCCCGGCGTGAGGGAACTCGAACCCCGCACCGAGCCGCACGATCTTCCGCTCGGCCGCCTCGTCCTGGTAGGGAATCACAATGCGGCACATGCGGTCGTAGATCGCCTGTCCGATCCGCGCCGTCCCCACCGCGTCGAAAGGATTCATGGCGGCCACCAGCCGGAACCCGGGGGCCGCTCGCACCATCCCCACGCGAGGCACGTGCACCTCGCCCTCGGCCAGCGCGGTGATAAGGACGTTCAGCGTCTCCTCAGGCACTCGGTTCAGCTCTTCCACGTAGAGGAGCGAGCCTTCGCGCATCGCCCACAGCAAGGGGCCTTCCACGAACGCCTCCGGCCGGTAGCCGGCCTCCAGCACGAGCGACGGATCGTGATGGCCGACCAGCCTGGCGGGAGTGAGCTCGGCGTTCCCCTCCACGAAGACCAGGCCGACACCGGCCTCCTCCGCCACCGTGCGCAGCAGTGTCGACTTACCGGTCCCCGGTGGCCCCTCCAGCACCAGGTGACGGCCTGCCTCCAGGGCGACGCTGAGCACCTCGGCCTCCCTCCGAAGGCCGACCATATCCCGATCGACGCGCGCGAGCAGGCGCGGCCCGAAGCCGTGCAGCCCGCCGCGGGCCGGTCTTCTAGTGCTCGTGGATGATCACACCCCGGATGTTCTTGCCGTCGATCAGGTCCTGATAGCCCTGGTTGATCTCTTCGAGCTTGTACTGCTTGGTGATCATCTCGTCCAGCTTCACGTCACCCGCCCGGTAGAGGTCGAGCATCTTCTTGATGTCATACATGGGATTGGCGGAGCCGAAAAGTGTCCCCTGAATCCTCTTCTGGAACAGGGTCAGGAGCGCCCCCGAGATGTGAATGGTCTTCTTGCTCGGGTCGGCGAGCCCGGTGATGGTCACGTCAGCGCCTTTGCGGATCACGTCGAAGGCCGCGCTCACCACGTCCTCGTCGACGACCCCGACCGTGACGATCGCGTGGTCCGCCCCTACGCCGGGCTCCAGTTGCTCCCAGACCAGCTTGTGGGCATCTTCAGCCGTCGCTGCGCTGTGCGTCGCACCGAACTCCTCGGCCTTCTCCCGCTTGTTGGCAAGGGGGTCGACCGCGACCACGTTTTTCGCACCGGCGTGCCGAGCGCCCTGAACGGCGTTGATCCCGATGCCGCCGATCCCGTAAATGACCACCGTTTCACCCGGCTTGACGCCGGCTGCGTAAACGGACGACCCCCAGCCGGTTGGTACACCGCAACCGACCAGCACGGCGACTTCCAGCGGCAGATCGTCGTCGACCTTCACGCAGGAGTACTGCGAGATCGTGCCGTATTGGGAGAAGGTGCCGAGCATGCATATGCCGCCGTAGTCCTCGCCGTCCTTGTGCCAGCGATAGCCGCCCGAGGGCAGGGCGCCGTCCAGGATCGTCGCTCCCAGGTCGCAGAGGCTCTGCTGCCCGGTCGAGCAGAAGCGGCAGCGCCCGCAGGAGGGGATGAAGGAGCACACGATGTGGTCTCCCGGCTTCAGCCCGACCACCCCGGGACCGACTTCCTCGATGATGCCGGCCCCCTCGTGCCCTCCCACGATGGGGAACCTGGGAGTGAGATCTCCGTGCCGGAGGTGCTCGTCGGAGTGACAGAGTCCGGCCGCAACGTATCGGATCAGGACCTCGCCCTCCTTCGGTGGGTCGAGATCGAGATCGGTCACCTCCCAGTCCTGATCAACACCGTGGAGCACCGCTGCTGTCGTCTTCATCTCGTGCACCCCTCCTCTCCACCCGCCCGTCGGGAGGCCGTCGCGCTCGCCCGGCGGGAGAGGGCGAGCGCGATGACCCCACCATAACGCAGGTCGATTCGATGTTCCAGGTCCACGGCCTGGCGGGTGCCTGCCTACGCCCACAACGGGGGCGAGGCTTGTTGGCCCCACACCACAGTGAGCTGGCTTCCAGCCCGGTCGGATAGGATCGGCCTATGGCGGAGCAGCCCGACGATGAACTGGTGAAAGAGGTCTTCGCGCACTACGGCCTGGCGGCGTACCTGGCCCACGTGCTCGAGCGGAGCCTGGTGAATGCGCTGACCACGGTCTACGGACCAGGACCGACCAGGCTGACCCCAACAGAGCTCGAGCGGCGATTCGAGGATCTGAGCAAGAAGGGACTCGGCGCCCTGGCCCAAGTCCTGGGCGAGGCCGGTCTCTCCGAGCTCGTGGTCGCCAAGGTCCAGGCGGCCCTAGAGGAGCGCAACCGGCTCGCTCACCAGTTCTTCTGGGACCATGCGGCCGATTTCATGTCGGTGGAGGGCTGCCAGCGCATGCTGGCCGACCTGGAGGAGATACAGCACCGTATCGCCGACTGCGCCGAGAGCGTGGTCGCGGAAGTTCATCAGTGGGCTGCGGCCCACGGCATTACGACGAGTGACTTCGACGCGGTCCAGCAGACGATGCTGGAGCGTGGCCGTGTCCTCACCGAGGCCGAGGTGGGCGAGGTGCTGGCGTCGGGTCCTCGAAGGGAGCAGGCCTAGCTCCGGCGGCGACTCTTCGGCATGCGAAGCTGGCCAGCGCTGGCCGGGAGATCATGGAAGCTGATCCGGCATCAGCCAGAACGTAGTGCGGGAGGTTTGATCTAAGCAGACGGGAATCCGATCATCCAGGGTGCCCCCGGCACGACGGGGAACATCACGCAGACGCCGACAAACTTGAGCAACTCTTCGACGGCGGCCAATGGGACTGGCCTTTACCTGTTCTCCGGGACAAACGGGGACGGCATGTATGTCGTCGCAAGGGGGACCAATCGGGATGGCGTGCGCGCCTATAGCTACCAGGGCGACGGTGTCCAGGGCTACGCGGGCATCTGGGGGACCGGCGGTGCCGGCGTGCGGGGCAGCGGCTTTTCGGCGAGCAGCACCGGTGTCAGCGGCGACAGCCGCCACGGGGTCGGTGTCAGAGGCTCCGGCGAGCAGGCCGGTGCATGGGGCGAGGGAACCATCGGTGCGATCGGGCAGAGCACTCCCGACTTCGGCATTGGCGTCGAAGGCGATGCCTCCGGCGAGGGAAGCATCGGTGTCTTCGGTATCACCACGGGCGGGGGCGGCGGCGTGGGCGTCTACGCCACCGCACCTTCCGCTGAGTCGGCCGCCCTGCAGGTGAACGGCCGAGCCGTGTTCAGCTCCAGCGGCCGGCTTGTTGTGCAGGCCGGCGCCACCAGCGCCACGCAGACGGGGCTGACGCTGAATGGCCCAAGCCTGGTCCTCGCCCTCCTCCAAGAGGATCGGCCGGGCGTGGCGGTGCGAGCAGCGGTGCCGAACCCGGGAGCCGGGTCTCTGACTGTCCACCTCACGCAGGCGCCGACCGCGAATACTGCAGTCGCGTGGTTCGTGCTGAACTGATGACAGAGCCCACCCGCATTCCCGAAGACCTCCCCGAGGAGTTCCGGCCTATCGAGCCGGGGGAACAGCAGCCTCCCCCGAGACGGCCATCGGATGAGACGGCGCGGCGGCTCCTCGATCCGGCTTCTACACATTTCGAGCGGCCTCCGCTGCCCCGGTAGGCAGCACAGGCTTTCCTCCCGAAGGGCCAACAGAACCGCGGTGATCGTCTGGGGTCTTGGCGACGCTCGGCCCGAGGCGCGGACAATGGTCGTCCGGCCACTCCACCGCGCTAACCCGGGCCAACCCATGTTCGCCGACTTCATCGGCTTTTCATCCGCCGCCTGCAGGCTGGTTTGTAGGGCCGACATCGCGACGGTAGGGCGGCCCGCCACTTCAAGGAGACGGAACCTGAGATGAACGACGCGAGCAGGGTTGGAGAGATCCCCTGCCCCACATGCGGCCAGCCGGTTCCCGGCGGTGCGCGTTTTTGCAATCACTGCGGGGCGCCGGTCAACGTGGACGCGACCCGCAACTGCCCGCGCTGCGGTACTCCCAACCCCGCAGCCAGCCGCTACTGCAGCAACTGCGGGAGCGCCTTGACCAGCGCCCCCGGCGCGGCGGCGCCCCCGCCTCCACCGCCGGGATCAAACGTGCCCCCGCCCGCCCAGTCCGGACCACTTGGCGCTCTTGGCGGCGCGCTGGGTGGCCGGCCCTCCTGGAGCCAGATCGCGCTCGGTGGCCTGGGCGGCCTTGCGCTGGGCTCGCTGCTTGGCGGTGGCCATGGCTTCTTCGGCGGCCGCGGGCTGTTCGGGGGCGGATGGGGCGACGGCGACGGCGGCTGGGGGGATCGAGATGACGGCGGGTTCG
>CATPBP010000109.1 GCA_955652675.1 Candidatus Dormiibacterota bacterium | reverse complement strand
GTGGGAGGCGACGATGCCGGAGCCGGCCATCAGCCGGGTCAGGTTGGCCGCGCTGCGGGCCTGGCCCGGGTGCGGCCGCAGCTCCTGGAGCTCGGGGGCGAAGACCCGGTCGGTGCCGAGCAGCGCCTCGACGCTCATGGCGGCGGCCACGTCGGCGACCCGGAAGAGCCGGCGGGCGTCGCTGCAGGCGAGCACGAGCATGCCGAGCATTCCGTCGGTTCCGTTGATCAAGGCCAGTCCCTCTTTGGCCTCCAGACGCAGGGGTTGGAGGCCGGCCCTTGCCAGCGCCTCGCCGCCCTCCAGCCGCCCGCCGTCTGGGTCCGTCGCCTCGCCCTCGCCGATCAGGCAGAGTCCGACGTGGGCCAGGGGCGCGAGGTCGCCGCTCGCGCCCAGCGAGCCGTGGGTGGGAACGACCGGCGTGATGCCCGCGTTGAGCAGCGCGGCGAGAGCCTCCGCCACAGCTGGGCGCGTCCCGGAGACGCCCATGGCCAGGCTTCGCAGGCGGAGGAGCATCATGGCCCGCACCACCTCCATCGCCACCGGTGGTCCCATGCCGGCGGAGTGGGAGCGGATCAGCGCGTGCTGCAGCTCCGATCGCTGCTCGGGCGCGACCCGGGTGGCGGCCAGCGCCCCGAAGCCGGTGGAGATGCCGTAGACAGGCTCCGGCGCCCTGGCCAGCTCCTCCACCCAGGCCCGGCTCTTGCGCATCGCCTGGCGGGCGTCCTCGGTCAGCTCGACGGGCTCGCCCCCACGAGCCACCTCCACAACCTCGATCGGCTGCAGACCGCCGCAGCCGATCTGGACAGTCATCGCAGGCAGCTTACGTCGCGGCCGGGTTCGGCTACCCCGTCGTCCCGACAGTCGGCCTCACGGAAAGGTCTGGCGAGGGAGCACCAGCTCAGTGTCGTATCTGGCCGCCAGCTCCTGCCGCGCCCTGGTGGCGGCCTCCTCCGATTCGGCGCCCGTTAGCCGCTCGGCCAGCTCGCGAAAATACCCTTCCAGCCCTGGAGGGACGGTGACTATGAGGCACCTCGCCGGGTCGCCCCCCGCGTTCCAGAAAGTGTGCGGATGGCCCCTTGGCACCAGCACGTGTGCGCCCGCCTTCGCCTCAACCATGACGCCGTCGAGCAGGAACGCGTACGTTCCCGAAAGCACGTAGAAGCCCTCGTCCCTGTGGTGATGAACGTGAAGAGGAGGGCTCCGGGTCCCTGCCGGCGCATCCCACTCCATCAAGGAGTAGGCGCTCGCCGGGTCGGAGTGGACGAAGGTGATCTTGACACCACCCAGGTCGACCGAGGCGGGCGCCTGATCTTCGGCTGCCATCACGAACCTCCGGACTCCAGCGGTGGGTAAGAGCCGGGCCCCCTCCCCAGCTGGGCATCTCGCAGCGTCTCGGTGTGCTTGGTGATCACGGCCTGCGCCCCGCGAAGGAAGTCGCGAATCAAGATCAGCTCCTGCTCGCTGTACCGCTCCAGAAAGGTGGCGGTGTTCCGGATCAGCGGACCGAAGACCGCGTAGGCGCGGCCGCCTGCCTCCTTCGAGGGCTGCACGAGCACACGGCGGCGGTTGGCGGCGTCCTGCACCCGGGTGGCGAACCCGGCATCTTCCAGCCGGTCCACCAGTGCCGTGGCGGCTCCCGGCGAGAGGCCGACCGCGCCAGCCAGTTCGCCGACCGTCATCGCTCCTTCGCGGTCGAGCACCTCGCCCGCGTGCATGTCGGTCGTGTGGATGCCGAGAAGGGCCGCGGCAGCCTCGTTCATGAAGTCGTCGGCCGTGCCCAACGCGCGCAGCTCCTCGATCACCTCCTGCCGCAGCTTCTTGCGCCCCACGGCTTGCATTCTACATCCTTACGGTCTAATATCCTGACGATCGAATAGTTTGATGATAAGGACATTGGATCCCTTGAGGTGTGCGGGCAGATGAAAACTTCACTCACGGGGCTGACCCTTCACGTTGAGGATGTGGAGCGGTCGCGCGACTTCTACACGCGACTCCAGGTCCGCGCGGCCGGCCTCGAGCCGGACGGGCCACCCGCAAACCGAAGCTGGGGCGAGCGAACCTTCCACCTGTCCGACCCCGACGGCAACCGGATCGAGTTCGACAGCCAGATCGACTGACGATGGCCGAGCGGCCAGCGGCCCCGGCTCTGGTAGCGTTCAGTCGGTCATGGACGCCGACGTCGTCGTCATCGGCGGCGGACCGGTCGGCGCCACGCTCGCCATGTGCCTGGGGCGGGCCGGGCGTCGGGTCATGGTTCTCGAGAAGTCGCGATTCCCTCGGGACAAGCCGTGCGGCGAGGGCTTGCTCCCCAGCGGCGTCGGCGTCCTGGGCCGCCTGGGCGTAGACTTGGCCGGGGAAGGCTTTCCGGCGCTGACCGGCGTCCGCTACCGGCTTCCGGGTGGCGGCTCCGCCAAGGGCACGTACCGGTCGCGAACCGGATGCGGGGTGAGACGCACGAGGCTGGACGCTCTTCTCATAGAGCGGGCGGCGACCACGCCGGGAGTCTCGATCGCGCTCGGGTGCCCGGCAACCGAGATCCGGATCGAGGACCGCCGAATCAGGGTGGAGAGCCGCGCCGGCTCCCTGACGGCCCCGGCGCTGGTCGGCGCCGACGGTCTGCGCTCCACGGTGGCCCGCTGGCTGGGCTGGGACCGGCCGCCACGCGGCGTCTCGCGCTACGGCCTGGTGGGTCATCTGTCTGTGGATGGCGCGGCCCCCGACGAAGTCGTCGTCACCCTCCTGCGTGGCAGGGAGGTCTACGCGGCGCCGACCGCTCGGGACGAACTGCTGGTCGCCGTCCTGGGTCGGCGCGGCGCGCTCCGGAACCCCGGTTGGAGCGTGGAGGAAACGTACCGGGCGATCGTGGACGAGGCGCACCCCGAGCTGGCCGGCGCGCCGCTCAGCTCGCGAGTGCGCGGAGCGGGGCCGTTCCGCGTCGGTCCGTCCCAGGTGGCGGCGGGCGGGACGTTCTTGGTCGGCGACGCAGCCGGATTCACCGATCCGCTGACCGGCGACGGCATCGCCGCCGGGCTCGTCCAGGCCGAAGCGCTGGCTCGGTTCCTGGTACAGGATCCCGCGAGTGCGGCGGCGCGATACCGGGAGTGGCGGGCGGGGCAGTGGCGGCGCCGGCGACTAGTGAGCGGACTGGCGCTGGGCTTGAGTGGCTCCGCAACCCTGGCGCGGCGGGCGCTGGGCGGTCTGGGAAGGCGTCCGGCAGCGTTGCAGTCTCTGCTCGAGGTCAACGACGGCACTCGCAGCCTCGCCTCGGTCGCCCCGCGCGACTGGGCCGCGCTGGCCGGCTTCTGAACGTGCCCACCGTGCCTGCCACGCCATCCCACTC
>CATPBP010000108.1 GCA_955652675.1 Candidatus Dormiibacterota bacterium | reverse complement strand
GGGTTGTCGAAGGCGGCGATGATGGCGATCTTCTGATTGGCCCCCGTGAACCCGGCGGCGTGCATCAGGTCCAGGTGATAGGCCCTCGTGATATCGCAAGGAATGTAGCCCTGCGGTGCCGGGTTGGCCGGAGCCACGCGGTGGCTCGGAGGGGCTTTGTGGATGGGGTGGTGCACCGCCGGGGGTGCCGGCCGGACGTCGGCCGCTGCGGCGGTGGGCGACCACAGCGCGGCTTCCAGGGCGACCATCGAGAGAGAGGCTCCCACGCGAGCGGCGGCTCCCAGGCGACCGATCTTCAGCCGAACGACGGCGCAGCGCTCTTCCATCGCCATATCGACGGCTGGGGTGGACAGAACAGTCGCTGACGCCGAAAAAAGCCGGTGGCGAGTGGGGTTGCCGGGGTGGCTATGCTCGGGCCTGTTGGCGTCGCGCTGGTGGATGGAGCAGTTGGATTGGCCGAGCATTTTCTGAACCTGATCGGCGAGGAGTGGGCGCCCGCCCGCTCGGGGGAGACCTTCGAGGACCGCAACCCAGCCCGCTGGAGCGAGCTCGTGGGCGCCTTCCCGCAGTCCGGACCGGAGGACGTGGACGCGGCGGTGAAGACCGCGCGCGCTGCCTATCGAGGCTGGCGAGCCACACCTCCGCCGCGCCGGGGCGAGATTCTCCTGCGGGCGGGGCTGTTCCTCGAGCAGAGAAAGGAAGAACTGGCCCGGACCATGACGCGCGAGATGGGCAAGGTCGTCGAGGAGGCGAGGGGTGACGTGCAGGAGGCCATCGACATGGCCTTCTTCGCCGCCGGCCTCGGGCGCCGGCCCTTCGGCGAGGCGATTCCCTCCGAGCTGCCAGACAAGTTCTGCTTCACCTGGCGCGAGCCGGTCGGCGTGGTCGGGGTCATCACGCCCTGGAACTTTCCGGTCGCGGTGCCCAGCTGGAAGCTCTTTCCCGCGCTCATGGCCGGCAACGCCATCGTCTTCAAGCCGGCCGAGGATTCGCCGCTCTGCGGCCAGCGGCTGGTGGAGGTGCTGCTGGAGGCGGGACTGCCGCCCGGGGTGCTGAACCTGGTGCAGGGCACCGGCGAGCAGGCCGGCGCGGCTATGGTCGCCCACCCGGACGTGAACTGCATCAGCTTCACCGGCTCGACCGAGGTGGGGAGGCAGATCGCGACCCAATGCGGTCGCTCACTGAAGCGTGTCGGCCTGGAGCTGGGCGGCAAGAACGCGATTGTGGTGATGGACGACGCCGACCTGGAGCTGGCCGTGGACGGTGCCGTCTGGGCTGCCTTCGGAACCACCGGGCAGCGCTGCACCGCGGCCTCACGGATGATCGTGCAAAGAGGCGTCGCTGCGGACTTCGTAGACGCCCTCAAGCAGAGGGCGGAGGGGCTGCGGGTGGGAGACGGGCTCCAGGAAGGAGTGCAGGTGGGCCCGATCGTGAACGAGAGGCAGCTCCGGCGCGTGCACGGGTACACAGCAGTCGCGCGCGAAGAGCGGGCAACGGTTCTGACGGGCGGCGAGGTGCTCGCGGAGGGACCGTTGGGCGAGGGTTGGTTCTACTCCCCGACCATCTTCACCGACGTCCGGCCGGAGATGCGCGTGGCCCGCGAGGAGATCTTCGGTCCCAGCACGTCGGTGTTGGTCGCAGACTCGCTGGAGCAGGCGCTCGAGTACGCCAACTCGACCGTCTACGGGCTTTCGCTCTCCATCTACACCAACGACGTGCGCCGCGCATTCACCGCCATGCGTGAGCTGGAGGCGGGCATCGTCTACGTCAACGCGCCGACCATCGGAGCCGAGATCCAGCTCCCCTTCGGCGGCGTGAAGCAGACCGGCAACGGCCACCGTGAGGCCGGCTCAACCGCCATGGACGAGTTCACCGAATGGAAATCGATCTACGTCGACTACTCCGGCCGCCTACAAAGAGCCCAGATCGACACGTAAGAGTTCAGTTACAGCCCTCCAAGAACCTCCTCCCCCGACCTCCGGCCGGGTACCCCCCCGACTTCGCGATCCGACTTCGCGGGGGAGAGACTCCTAGCCTTACAAGGCGGAGCGGAGGAGTTGGAGGCCGGTGTCGGCTTCCTCCTCGGTCAGCACCAGCGGTGGGCAGAGCCGCAGGGCGCGGCTTCCGGTCGGCAGCAGCAGCAGGCCCTGCCGGAAAGCCGTCTCCATGAGGGCGCCCGCCGTGCCCGAATCCTTCAGCTCGATGGCGAGCATCAGCCCCATCCCGCGGGCGTCCGTCACTTTCTCCGGAAACTCCCTCGCCACCTGGCGCAGGCCCTCCAGGAGGTGGGCACCGACCCTTCCAGCCTGCTCGGTGAGGCCGTCCTCCAGGAGGTCGAGCGTGGCCAGCGCGGCCACGCAGGCGACCGGGTTTCCGCCGAAGGTGCTGCCATGGGAGCCGGGATCCCAGTTCATGAGCTCGGCGTTGGCCAGGAAGGCGCCCAGCGGCATACCCGAGGCGAGGCCCTTGGCCAGGCAGACTATGTCCGGCTCGATCCCCCAGTGCTGATGGGCCAGCAGCCGCCCCGTCCGGCCCATCCCGCTCTGCACTTCGTCCAGCACGAGCAGGATGCCGTGCCTCGCGGTCAGCTCGCGCAGCCTGGGCAGGAAGTCGTCGGGCGGGACCAGGTAGCCACCCTCGCCCTGGATCGGCTCCACGAAGATGGCGGCGATGCTCTCCGCCGGCGCCACGGTCGCCAGCAGATCGTCGAGCCGGGCCATCGCCTCGGCAGAGCTGATCCCTCGGGCCACGCTCGGAAAGGGCACGTGGTACACGCTGGGCAGCAGTGGCGCGAAACGCCGTCGCTGAGTCGCCTTGCTGGCCGTCAGCGAGAGCGCGCCCAGGGTGCGGCCGTGGAAGCCGCCCAGGAAGGACACGTAGTTGGGTCGCTGGGTCGCGTAGCGGGCCAGCTTCATGGCCCCCTCGATAGCCTCCGCCCCGGAGTTGGTGAAGAAGACGCGCGCGTCACGCCCCGGAAGGCAGCCGACCACCAGCCGCTCCGCCAGCTCGATCTCCTGCCGGTAGTAGAAGTCCGTGCCGGACATGTGCAGGAACCGGCCCGCCTGCTCCCGGATCGCCTCGACCACCTTGGGGTGGGCGTGGCCGGTTGTGTTGACGGCGATACCGGCAGTGAAATCGAGGAAGACGTTCCCGTCCACGTCGGTGACCCAGCAGCCTTCGCCGCTCTCCATGACGAAGGGATAGGGCCGGGTGAAGCTGGGCGAGAGGGCGAGAGCGTCACGCTCGATCAGCGCCGCCGCCCTCGGGCCGGGAAGGTCGGTGACGAGGGATGGACGGCGTCGCGTCGAGGATTGGGTCTCCAAGGGGCTCCTCCCAGAGGGTACAACGGGCCTGTGCGGGTGCCCCGGACCCGTGAAATCTCTTAGGTCATGAGTCGTTCTCGTAAGGTGTCTTAGCGTTAGGTTTGCTGTACGCGCGGTGTCCCCACACCGAGCGGTGAATGCGACATGTGTGTTCGTTGAAGACCTGGAGACACCCGGATGAGCTCGAGTAGCGCGGCCGCGCTCCGGCGCCGAGGGCCGAGCGGCCGCTCCCGAGGCCGGCTGCTCGGCCTCCTTCTGATAGCGGTCGGCCTGCTGCTGGTCCTTTACTGGGCCGCGGATTTCGTGGCCGCCGGCCTGCGGCAGCGCGGCGACGAGGCCCGCTGGGAGCAGATCCTCGCCGGCGCCACCGCGCACGCCCAGGGGCCGCCCGGGGCGCTTGCGCGTCCCGTGGACGGTATCGATTTCCG
>CATPBP010000107.1 GCA_955652675.1 Candidatus Dormiibacterota bacterium | reverse complement strand
TAAGGCAGTGCCCGGACTTGCGGTCTGCGTTATTGGCGATCACGTCGAATAGCGCCACCTGCAGCCGGGTCTGGTCGGGCTGTCCCTGGGAAACCAGGTAGTGGTCCCTGGGCTGCGCCTCGACGAACATCTGGAGAGCCCCCACCCCGTGCGGAGCCGTCTCCCGGACCACCGTCGGAGGGATCAACGGCCAGCCCAGGAACTTGGCGAGCAGGTAGGCCGCAACCTCCCGGCGATACAGGCTGCCGGTGGGGAAGTCCCAGAGCGGCGACTCCCCCTCGGCGGGTTTGTAGACCGCGAGCAGAGTCCACTCCTCAGAACCCGCCCAGCCCCTGAGCTCGGTCAAGAACGTGTAGTTGGAGGAGCGCCGGAAGAGTCCCTTTAACTCGATCTCCGGCAGGCAGCGGAGGGCCTGCTCGACCGCTTCCGGGTCAGAGGATTGGCCGGGAGCCATTGGCAGCCGGGCAGGGATGGCCATTGGGGTCGACCGGCAGCCCGCAGTACTGGCACGTGGGTCGGCCGCCCTGGAGGACGGCGTCGGCCTGACGGGAGAAGTGGCGGACCTGGTCGCCGGTTACCCAGAATCGAGCGGTGGCCAGGGTGGACGGGTCGGCTTCTTCCTCAGACTCGGACGCCTCGCGGGCGACGATCACGAATCGGCCCTTGCCTTCGTGGTAGCCAAGGCCGAGGTCGCCGACGGTCCACGCCGACTCACCGGGCTGAGCCGGGGGAGGAGGCTTCACGTCTACATCGGAGGGCAGCTCCTCGCCCTGGGCTTCGAGCAGCTGCCGCATCCTCGTGACCAGCCCCTGGATGTGGAACTTCTCGCAATTGAGCACGATGGTCTCGCCGCCACCGCTGGCGCGCAGGTAGAACTGGCGCTGCCCGGCTGGCCCAACGGTGCCCACGCCGATGGCCTCCGGGTCTTCGAGGTCGAAGCTGCGCGTCACGGATTGAGATTACCGCCGGCCGCGCGCCCAGCGCGGCCTGGGAGGGGAGGCCGGCGGTCGCCGCCACGGCAGCGGGAATTGGTCTGGCAGGAGAGGCCGGTACAGGCCGTGCGAGCGTTTCGGGCCTCGGAAGGCGGGGAAAGCTACTTTAGTAATCAAGAGGGACTACCAAACCAAGAACCTGCGGAGGATCAAATGCCTAAGACAGTTGGTATAGACCTCGGCACCACGAACTCCGTGATCGCTGTCATGGAGGGTGGCGAGCCGGTGGTCATCCCAAACTCGGAAGGAGCCCGAACGACCCCTTCGGTCGTCGCCTTCACCAAGTCCGGGGAGCGCCTGGTGGGCCAGCTTGCCCGCCGTCAGGCCGCTGTCAACCCGGAGAACACGATTTCTTCGATCAAGCGCTTCATGGGCCGCACCTACTCCGAGGTGGAGTCGGAGCGAAAGATCGTGCCCTACGAAGTCAAGCCCGGCAAGGACGACCGGGTCGTCGTGCACGTCCCGAACGCCAACAAGGATTTCACGCCCGAGGAGATCTCGGCGATGATCCTGCAGAAGCTGAAGGCGGACGCCGAGGCCTACCTGGGCGAGAAGGTGACCGACGCGGTCATCACCGTGCCGGCTTACTTCAACGACTCCCAGCGCCAGGCGACCAAGAACGCCGGCCAGATCGCCGGCCTCAACGTCCTGCGCATCATCAACGAGCCCACCGCCGCCTCTTTGGCCTACGGCCTGGACAAGAAGGCGAACGAGACCATCCTGGTCTTCGACCTGGGTGGTGGCACCTATGACGTCTCCGTGCTCGACGTCGGTGACGGCGTCTTCGAGGTCAAGGCGACCAACGGGGACACGCACCTGGGCGGCGACGACTACGACCGCCGGATCGTGGACTGGCTGGCGGAGGAGTTCCGCAAGGAAAACGGCATCGATCTGAAGGCCGACCGGCAGGCGCTGCAGCGCCTGACCGAGGCCGCGGAGCGGGCCAAGATCGAGCTCTCTTCGCGCCTGGAGACGACCATCAACCTGCCCTTCATCACCGCCGACCAGACCGGTCCCAAGCACCTCGAGATGACCCTGACCAGGGCCAGGTTCGAGTCGCTGACGGCGGACCTGACGGAGCGGCTGCGGGGCCCCTTCATGGCGGCCCTCAAGGACGCCGGGCTGACGCCGCAGCAGATCAACGAAGTGGTGCTGGTCGGCGGCTCGACCCGGATGCCGGTGGTGCAGCAGCTGGTCAAATCCCTCACCGGCGGCAAGGAGCCGCACAAGGGCGTCAACCCGGACGAGGTGGTGGCGATCGGCGCGGCCATCCAGGCCGGAGTGCTCAAGGGCGAAGTCAAGGACGTCCTTCTTCTCGACGTCACGCCGCTCTCCCTGGGCATCGAGACCCTGGGCGGAGTGATGACCAAGCTGATCGAGCGCAACACGACAATTCCCACTTCGCGGTCCCAGACCTTCACCACGGCGGCTGACAACCAGAGCTCGGTCGAAGTCCACGTGCTCCAGGGCGAGCGCGAGTTCTCTCGAGACAACCGAACGCTGGGCCGGTTCAACCTCGACGGAATCCCACCGTCGCCGCGGGGGATGCCCCAGGTCGAGGTCACCTTCGATCTGGACGCCAACGGCATCCTGAACGTAAAGGCACACGACAAGGGCACCGCACGCGAGCAGTCGGTGACGATCACCGCTTCCTCCACGCTGAGCAAGGACGAGGTCGAGCGTCTTGTCAAGGAAGGCGAGTCGCACGCTTCCGAGGACCGAGCCAAGCGTGAGGAGGTCGAGCTTCGCAACCAGGCCGACCAGATGATCTACCAGGCCGAGAAGGTGCTGAGCGAGAACGCGGAGCGCATCCCGGCCGAGGTCAAGAGCGAGGTCGAAAGCAAGATGGAGGCGCTCAAAGAGGCCGCCAAGGGTGGCGACGTGAGTGCCCTGCGCAGAGCCATGGACGAGTTCAACGAGGCGCTGCAAAAGGTCGGCCAGCACATCTACGAGGGCGCCGGCGCCCCCAGCGGTGGCAACCCGTCCTCTCAGTCAGAACCCGGCAAGAAGAAGCAAGACGACGACGTAGTAGACGCCGACTACCGAGAGGTCAACTAAACCCCAACCACAAGGGCCCCGGCCAAGCCGGGGCCCTTTCTCTATGAAAAGACCCCAACGTCCAAGAAAGGGGCAATTCACTTGCCCCGTATGAGTCCCTCTTCCCAACGACTCCCATAACGTCAGTTCGCAGGGAGGGGGCTCACGGGGGAACCCTGGTTCCCCTGTGCCTTAAGAAAGGGGCAATTCACTTGCCCCGTATGAGTCCCTCTTCCCAACGACTCCCATAACGTCAGTTCGCAGGGAGGGGGCTCACGGGGGAACCCTGGTTC
>CATPBP010000106.1 GCA_955652675.1 Candidatus Dormiibacterota bacterium | reverse complement strand
TTCCTGGCCTCTGCGGGTGCGCTTGGACTGGCGATCCAGCCGGCGGTCGGCCGGATCCCGCGCAGCGTACTGCAGCTGGTGGTGGGGCTGTTGCTGACCACCTTCGGGACCTTCTGGGCGGTCGACGCCGCCTTCGGCCGCTTCTGGTACCGCTTCATCGTCGGCGACGACTGGGTGATCGCGGCTGCTGTCGCTCTCAGCCTGGTCGCCGACTACGCCCTTCTTCGCGCCGGCTACCGGGTCTGGTGGCTGGTGCCTGTAGCCGTCATCGCCGTGATGACGTTCAGCCTCTGGCGCGCCCGCGACAAGCCGGCCTAGCGACCGGGTCAGCCGGCCGGCCAGGGGAAAATATCGGAGCAATCGCCACTGTCGTCCGGTCAAGCCGGTCAAGTCGGTCCCGGTCGCTTATCGTGGAGCCGAGAGTCGGACCCTGGCCGGCGCGCGGGGCGCCCCCCGGCCGGTGACATGGAGGAGGCGAGCGAGATGCGGAGCACGATGCAGGATTTCCCTCTCACCATCACCAGTCTCTTTCGCAGGGGTCGTGAGATTTACGGCTCCAGCGAGGTGGTCAGCTTTGAGGGAGATTCATCGCGCCGTGCCGCCTTTTCCGAGGTGGCCGAGCGGGCAGACCGCCTGGCGGCGGCCCTGCGGCGGCTCGGCATCCGGGAGGACGACCGGGTGGGGACGCTATGCTGGAACAACCAGGAGCACCAGGAGGCCTACCTGGCCATTCCCTGCATGGGTTCGGTGCTCCATACGCTGAACCTGCGGCTGGCCCCCGAGCAGCTGGCCTTCGTGATCAACCACGCGGAGGATCGCGCCATCATCGTCGACGGCTCCCTGGTGCCGGTGCTGGCCAGGATCAAAGACCAGCTCAAGACGGTGCAGGAGATCATCGTCACCGGCTCGGATGATGCTTCAGACCTCGGCGAGGTCCTGCGTTATGAGGAACTGCTCGCGGCGGAGCAGCCCGGCTTCCCCTGGCCTGAGCTGGAGGAGCGGTCGGCCTCCTCCATCTGCTACACGACGGGTACGACCGGTGACCCCAAGGGCGTCGCCTACAGCCATCGGTCGGTGTTCCTGCACTCGATGATGGAGTGGGGCGCCTTCAGTCTGACCGAGAGGGACCGCATGCTCATCGTCGTCCCCATGTTCCACGTCAACGCCTGGGGATTTCCGTACGCGGCCTGGATGCTCGGAGCGGACCTGCTGATGCCCGGTCGCTTCCTGCAGGCCGAGCCTCTCTCCCGCTTCATAGAGCAGGAGCGGGCCAGCTTCGCGGCCGGAGTCCCCACGATCTGGAACGACGTCCTCCGCCACGTCGACTCGCATCCCACCGACCTTTCCAGCCTGCGCCTGGTCATCGCCGGCGGCTCGGCGGTGCCGAGAAGCCTCATGGAACAGTTCCAGGAACGCCACGGGGTGCTCATGATTCAGGCCTGGGGAATGACGGAGACCAGTCCGGTGCTGGCGGTGGCGCTGCCCCCGAAGGACGCCCCGCCCGAAGAGGAGATGACGTGGCGATCGAAGACCGGCCGGGTGGTGGCGGGCGCCGAGCTGCGCATCGTGGACGACGACGGAAATGTGCTCCCGCGCGACGGCAAGTCGGTAGGAGAGATCGAGGTGCGAGGGCCCTGGGTCACCGGCTCCTACTTCCGGACCGAGGCGCCGGACAAGTTCCACGACGGGTGGCTGAGAACCGGCGACGTGGGGAACGTGGACGAGAAGGGCTTCGTGCAGATCACCGACCGCTCCAAGGACGTGATCAAGTCCGGCGGCGAGTGGATCTCCTCGATCGATCTGGAGACCGCGCTGGTCGGGCACCCGGACGTGGTGGAAGCTGCGGTGGTTGGAGTGCCCGACGAGCGCTGGCAGGAGCGGCCGCTGGCCGCGGTGGTCCTCAAGGAGGGCTCCTCGGCGACGCCCGAAGAGCTCCGCGACTACCTGGCGAACAAGGTGGCGCGGTGGTGGGTCCCCGAGCGGTGGACGATCGTGTCCGAGGTGCCCAAGACCAGCGTAGGCAAGTACGACAAGAAGGTGCTGCGGGCGTCGTACGCAGAAGGCAAGCTCCAGACGGTCGAGCTGACGACCGCCAGAGACCGCAGGTAGCACAGCTAGGACCAAGAGGAGCGCGACATGGCCCGGAGAGCGGAGACGCGCGAACTGAGCGAGAAGCAGGCCCGAACCCCCTCCGGAAACGGTGGGCGCACCGCACCCCGAAATGCAGGCTCGAGGGCACCGACCGCCGCTCGCCCGGCCGCAAAAAGGGCTCGATCCACAGCTCGGCGGGCAAGGGACGAGGCTGCCGCCGCGGCAAGTGCCGGGACCGTCCATGAACCCGACCCAGGCCAGAAAGAGGTGGCCGAGGAGGCGACCGGCGCCATCCTGGGAGCCAACCCCTTCGCCGGGATCGACCCCACGGGCGTCCTGGGTTCGGCAGGCCGCTGGCTGGGGAGCCTGGGCCGGCAACCGGGGCGCACGGTCGGACGGGCGGCGAGCACTACGCTGGAACTGGGCAAGATCGTCGTCGGACGTTCGGAGATCGCGCCGTCGAAGGGCGACAGGCGGTTCGCCGATCCAGCCTGGTCCGACCACCCAGGCTTCCACCGCACCATGCAGTCGTATCTCCTGTTGTCGTCGACGCTGGAGAAGCTGGTCGAGGACGCCGACCTGGACTGGAAGAGCAAGCAGCAGACTCGCTACGTGCTGGGGCTGCTCACCGACAGCGTGGCGCCTACGAACAGCTTCCTCGGCAACCCGGCCGCGATCAAGCGCGCCTTCGACACCGCGGGCGTCAGCGTCCTTCGCGGCGCCCGGAACCTGGTCAACGACGTGCGCCACAACGGCGGCATGCCTTCGATGGTCGACAAGCGGCCCTTCGAGGTCGGTCGCAACATCGCCGTCACGCCGGGTGCGGTGGTGTACCGCGATGAGGTCATCGAGCTGATCCAGTACGCACCCCGGACCGAGACCGTGTATCAGCGACCCTTGGTGGTGATCCCGCCTCAGATCAACAAGTACTACATCCTGGACCTGGCGCCGGGGCGCAGCTTCATCGAGTACGCGGTCGCCCAGGGGGTACCGGTCTTCGCCATCAGCTGGCGCAATCCGACCGCGGAGCATCGAGACTGGGACCTGGACACCTACGTCCAGGCCTGCCTCTCCGCGGTGGACGCGGCTACCGAGATCACGGGAAGCGAGGACTCCAACCTGTTGGGCGCCTGCGCCGGGGGGATCACGATGGCGCTGCTGCTGGGCCACCTCGCGGCACGGAGATCGCAGCGGGTGAACTCGGCCACCTTCGCAGTGACCATCATGGACACCCAGGCGCCCTCGATGGTCGGGATGTTCGCCTCACCAGGCACGATCGAGAAGGCGATCAAGCGCTCCAGGAAGAAGGGATACCTGGACGGGTCTGAGATGTCGCGCATCTTCGCCTGGCTCAGGCCGAACGACCTTATCTGGAACTACTGGGTCAACAATTATCTGTTGGGGAACGACCCGCCGGCCTTCGACATTCTCTTTTGGAACGCGGACAACACCAGGCTGCCCGCCGGGCTACATGCCGATTTCCTCGAGCTGTTCAAGGGGAACCCGTTCAGGGAGCGCGGTGCGATCGAGGCCCTGGGGACGCCGATTGACCTGAAGAAGGTCAGGGTGCCGGCGTACGTCCTGGCCGGCATCACAGACCACATAGTTCCCTGGGCGTCTGCCTACGGCGCGACGCAGATGCTGGGAGGACCGAGCAGGTTCGTCCTGACCTCGAGCGGGCACATCCAGAGCCTGGTCAGCCCGCCGGGGAACCCGAAGGCCAGCTACTGGACTGACGGGCCTGACGAGCCAGATCCACAGGATTGGCTGCGCGGGGCCACTCAGATCAAGGGCACCTGGTGGGAGCACTGGGCGCGGTGGATGGCCGAGCAGGGGGGCGACCGAGTACCAGCGGCGGCGCGGCTCGGCAGCGATCGCCATCCACCGATGGAGGCGGCGCCGGGCACCTATGTCCACCAGTCATAGCGGTCCGTCCGCGGCTTCAGGGGCCGGTTCCGGGGACGGTGCCGCCACCCGTTTCGTGACCGTGGAGGGGATCCGCCTGCGCGTACGGATCGAGGGAAGCGGCGAACCGTTGCTGCTGGTGATGGGAATCGGCGGCAACATCGAGATGTGGGCACCGCTCATCGGCGCCCTAAAGGGACGTCAGACCATCGCTTTCGACGCTCCGGGGACGGGCGAATCCGCGCTTCCCAAGCGGCCCCTTCGAATCAAGGACCTGGCCCGCATCGCCGGACGGCTGCTCGACCAGCTCGATTACGGCCAGGTCGACGTGCTGGGGGTCTCCTTCGGGGGCGCCATAGCGCAACAGCTCGCCTTCCAGGAACCGGAGCGGGTTCGCAAACTCATTCTCGCCGCTACAGCCTGCGGTATCGGCGGCGTGCCGGGAAACCCGCTCACCATGGCGATCCTTCTCACGCCCTTCCGCTACTACTCCAGGACCTACCTGGAGCTGGTGGCTCCCTATCTGTACGGCCGCGGCGGCGGCGACGACGGGCTGAGCCAGCAGCAGAGGTTGGCCCGCCTCCACCGGCCGCCGAACATGCTGGGCTACTACTTCCAGATGGCGGCGATGGCGGGCTGGACGAGCCTTCCCTTCCTCCGGCGCATCAGTCAGCCGACGCTGGTCATGGCGGGCACCGACGATCGCATCCTTCCGCTCGTCAACGGCCGGATGCTGGCCCGCCTGATCCCCGGAGCCCGGCTGTACATCGTCGAAGACGGTGGCCACCTGTTCCTGCTCGACCGTGCTCGCGAATCCGCGGAGGCGATCCAGGGCTTTTTGGGCCAGGCGCCAGTGCCCGAGGGGGATGGACGGTGACGACCTCTGAGAACCCGGTCACCTACGACGACATCGGCAAGGCGCTCACCACGGACTACTTCTTTCTTCGGGAGCAGCTGTCCGAGGAGCAGCTGGACTACCTCACGCGCACCCGGCGCTTCGTCGACGACGAGGTGCTGCCCGTGATCGGGGACTACTGGGAGAAGGCCGAATTTCCCTGGCCGCTGGTGAAGCGGTTGGGCGAGCTCGGGCTCGTGGGCGACGGGCTGGACGGCTACGGCTGTCCACCGATGGACGCGTTCTCGGCCGGCCTGGTGCAGATGGAGATCAGCCGGGGAGACGGCAGCCTGGGGACCTTCATCGGGGTGCAGGCCGGCCTGGCGATGCGCGCGATCGCGATGCACGGTTCAGAGGAGCACAAGCGGCGCTGGCTCGCCGACATGGCGAGGGTGGAGAAGATCGGCGCCTTTGCCCTGACGGAGCCTGAGCACGGGTCGGATTCGATCGCCCTGGAGACGAGCGCGCGCCGCGACGGTGACTCGTACGTCATAAACGGTTCGAAGAAGTGGATCGGCAACGCGACCATCGCCGACGTCGTGGTGGTCTGGGCCCGTGACTCAGAGGACCAAGAGGTCAAGGGATTCCTGGTCGAGAAGGGAACGCCCGGCTACGAGGCTCAGGTCATCAAGGGCAAGGGATCGGTGCGCGCCGTCTGGCAGGCGGAGATCGAGCTCCGCGACCTCCGGGTTCCGCTCGAGAACAAGCTGCCAGGCGCAAAGTCATTCAAGGACGCAGGGCGAGTGCTTGTCGAGACGCGCAGCAGCTGCGCCTGGATGGCGCTCGGACACGCGGTGGCCGGATACGACGCGGCCTTGACGTACGCCAAGCGCCGGCACCAGTTCGGCCGGCCCCTCAGCAGCTTCCAGATCGTCCAGGACCGGCTGGTGAAGATGCTGGCCGACGTGACAGCCATGCAGCTCTACTGCGTGCAGACGGCCCGGCTGGCCAGCGAAGGCCGCCTGCTGCCGACCGTCGCGGGACTGGCCAAGCTGCACAACACTCGCAAGGCAAGGCAGATCCTGGCTGAGGCCCGTGACCTGCTGGGCGGTAACGGAATCCTGCTCGACTTTCAGGTCATCCGCCACATGGCCGACATCGAAGCGGTCCACACCTTCGAGGGCACCGAGACAATCCAGACCCTGATAGTCGGCCGCGACATAACCGGAGTAAGCGCCTTCACTTAGGCAGAACAGAACGGATTTCCCCCACAAGGGGAGGGACTGCGGGGCCTCTTCCTCTCAGATCAGATGCTGTTTGGTTGCTTGCATCGCGGCTTCGACGCGGTTGCGTGCGCCGAGCTTGGTGAAGATGGTTTGTATGTGGGTCTTGATCGTGTTCTCGCTGAGGTGAACTTCGGCGGCGATCTCGCTGTTCGGAGTAGCCGCGTGCGATCAGGCGCAGGATGGCCAGCTGGGGGCGATTCCGCAACACCCACGGTGATAGGAGCTAATCTGCTTCTGCGGTGCGAAGAGGAACCAGCGGGATCAAGCCTCAGTCGCAAGTCGCGGGCCAGAACGAGATAGCTCGCCGGCTCAGCGACTTCCCATGTGGTGCGGCCGTGAAGTCGGAAGCGCAGCTGGAGGCAGCGCTCGACTGCCCTCCGGGAGTCGTCTTCGTGCTGCGAGGCGACGGTCTCGAGATCGGATCCATGCTGCGGCGGATCCACTCCGCCGGCAAGCTGGCAGCGGTCCACCTGGACCTCGTGGACGGACTCTCTTCCGACATCTCGGGCGTACGCTGGCTGGTCCGCAGCGGTGCCGACGCCATCATCAGCTCGCATTCGCAAGCGGTACGGGCGGTCAAGGCGGAAGGAGTTACGGCCATCCAGCGGGTCCTATGCCTCAGCGAGCTGTCGGTCGAGCACGGTATGACCGCCGTTTCGCGGAGCCAGCCGGACATTGTCGAGCTGCTTCCGGGCGTCATCCTCCCCCAGGTGGCCGACCTTGTGCTGCCCAGGCTGACCGTGCCGCTGCTGGCCGGCGGCTTCATCCGCAACGTGAAGGACGTCGATGCCGTCCTCGAGGCGGGGGCGCTGGCTGTCACCACCACCGACCCGGCGCTGTGGAACCTTTGATCCCAGCCTGGCCGGCTCTGCCGCGGGTCTTTCTCTCCGTCCGCGACCATCTGCCGCGCCCGCCCGGCCAGGACGAGGGCCTTCTCTTTCACGATCTCAGCCTGACGGAGCTGATCCACCTGAGCGCAAACGCCGAGCGCGCGGCCGCCGTCGACGTCGACAGCGTCGAGGGCCTCGCGTCCGATTCTGCAGCGCTCACCTTCCTGGCGGAGCGTCTCGGCATCCGGATGGTGATCACCAGGCGGCCGGCCCTTACCCTTCGCGCTGTGGAGCTGGGCTGCCAGCCGCTGCTGCGCATCCATTGCCTGGACTCGACAGGTCTGGAACGTGCCCTGGACGGGCATCCGGGGACACCGGTGGGCACCGCTCTCTCCCCGGGCCTGATCCTGGCGCACCTCGCCGAACAGCAGCGCCGGATGCTCCCGCCGCCGGTGCTCGCCTACGGGCTCATGCGGCGAGATGAGGAGTTCGACGCGGCCTGGACGGCGGGTGCGGCCTCGGTGGTGACAAGCGCCGCCGGCGACCCTGCCGGATCAGGGCGGGGACGCCGCAATCACCGGGCCGATCCAGGTCGCCGCGGGTCGAAGCCAGGACATGCCCTTGACAAGCTGGACGAGCGGCTCTATAACCCTGCCTAGAAAGAGCTGACCGGGACACGGTAGAGAAAAGTCCCGCTTTCGGCGCGGTGCCGAGGCGTGGGCTTTTTTTGTGCCCTGCAGCAACGGAGCCAGGCACTCATTGGGAGGGTGACAGATGGCAGACAGAGAGGCAGAACCCAGGAGGCCTGGCGCTGAGCCCGTTGGGCGGGACGTCGAGGGCGCCAGGCCTGTCGGGGAGGTCCCCGGCAGACGGCCGCAGCGGATGGAGACCTTTCGTACCGGGATCCTGGGGGACCTCGGCGCCGAGTTCCTCGGCACCTTCGTTCTAATCGCCTTCGGTGACGGCGTGGTCGCGATGGCCGTGGCCGCGCTGAATCAGTCCGGGCGCGGCATGAAGATCTTCGATGCTTCGGGCGACTGGCTGCTCATCACCTGGGGCTGGGCGATCGCCGTCACCATGGGCGTTTACGTGGCCGGCGGCGTCACCGGCGCCCACCTGAACCCGGCGGTGACGCTCGCCTTCGCCGTGCGCAGGGCATTCCCCTGGGGCAGGGTGCCCGCCTTCTGGCTGGCGCAGGTCCTGGGCGCCTTCTTTGGCGCCGCGCTCGTCTTCATCGTCTACTACGCAGCCATCGGCAGCTGGGAACAGGCGAACCACGTCACCCGCGGCGCACCGGGATCCTTCGTGACCTACTCGATATTCGCGACGTTCCCGGCACCGTACTTCCTGGGCAACCCGATCTGGCCTCTTATTGACCAGATAGTGGGTACAGCTTTCCTGCTCATGTTCATCTCAGCGCTCATCGACCGCCGTAACCTCGCACCGAAGGCCAATCTGACTCCGTGGCTTGTCGGCCTGGCCGTGGCGGCGATAGGTATGTCCTACGGCGCCAACGCGGGATACGCCATAAACCCCGCTCGTGACTTCGGTCCCCGCCTCTTCGCCGCAATCGCCGGCTGGGGCCAGGTGGCGTTGCCTGGCAACGGCCCCTGGTACAGCAACTACTTCTGGGTGCCGATCGTCGGGCCGCTCATCGGCGGCATCATCGGCGTCTACGTTTACGAGTTCTTCATCAAGAACGTCTTGATCGCCCGGGGCGTGGTCGAGTCGGAGCCGTAAGGAGGGGATATGGCGAAGTACGCGGCAGCGATAGACCAGGGCACGACCGGTACCAGGTTCATGGTCTTCAGCCACGAGGGCACGGTCGTCTGCTCCGACTACGCGGAACACGAGCAGATCTACCCAGCCCCCGGCCTGGTCGAGCACGATCCGATGGAGGTCTGGGAAAAGACTCAGGCGGTCACCAAGGGGGCCCTCGAGAAAGGCGGGATCAACGCCGCGGACCTGGCTGCGATCGGCATCACCAACCAGCGCGAGACGGCGGTGGTCTGGGAAAAGGCGACCGGCAAGCCGGTCTTCAACGCGATCGTCTGGCAGGACACGCGAACGCGGGAGATCTGCCAAGAGCTCATCGACGAGGGGTTCGAGGACACCGTCAAGCAGAAGACGGGGCTCGTGGTCGCCACCTACTTCAGCGGCCCCAAGGTCAAATGGATACTGGACAACGTCGACGGCGCCCGGCGGCGGGCCGAGAACGGCGAGCTGCTGTTCGGAAACATGGACACCTGGGTCATCTGGTGGCTGACCGGCGGCCCGAACGGCGGCTCCCACATCACCGACTACACCAACGCCTCCCGCACCATGCTCATGGACCTTCGGAAGCTGGAGTGGGACGACGAGATCATGCGCCGCCTGGGCATCCCGCGGCAGATGCTGCCCGAGATACGGCCCTCGAGCGATCCGGACACCTATGGGTCCACCCTGAGCGACGGCGCCCTGGGCCGCAGCATCCCGGTCTGCGGTGACCTTGGCGATCAGCAGGCGGCAGTCTTCGGACAGACCGCGTACGACGTCGGCGAGGCGAAGAACACTTACGGAACTGGCAACTTCATGCTGCTCAACACGGGCAAAGAGGCCATCCCCTCCAAGAACGGGCTGCTCACGACCGCGGGGTATGGGCTGAAGAAGGGCGAGTGCATCTACGCGCTCGAGGGTTCGATCGCGGTCACCGGCGCCGCCGTGCAGTGGCTGCGGGACAACCTGAAGATCATCGCCAACGCGGCCGAGACCGAGCAGCTCGCCCAGGAGGTCGAGGACTCGGGAGGCGCCTACTTCGTGCCCGCGTTCTCGGGCCTCTTCGCTCCCTACTGGGACATGTACGCGCGGGGCGCAATTGTCGGGCTTACGCGCTACGTGGATCGCCGCCACCTGGTACGGGCCACGCTCGAGGCGGTCTGCTACCAGACCGTCGACGTGGCGGAGGCCATGGAGCAGGACTCGGGCGTCGCGGTGAGCACGCTCAAGGTCGACGGCGGCATGGTCGTCAACAATTTCCTGATGCAGCTCCAGGCGGACATCCTGGGCACCCCGGTGGTCCGGCCCACGGTGAGCGAGACGACCGCGCTGGGAGCCTCCTACGCCGCCGGGCTGGCGGTGGGCTTCTGGGAATCCCTCGACGAGCTGCGCAAGAACTGGCAGGTGGACCGCACCTGGGAGCCCGGCTGGAGCGACGATCAGCGAGCTGCTGGTCGAGCCAAATGGAAGAAGGCCGTGGAGCGGACCCGCGAGTGGGAGGACAAGTAGCCGAGCGGCCAGACGGACGAGATGATGGGGCGCCCGCGGGCGCCCCGCCCCGCCTTTCAAGCGAGGAGCTGACGTGAAGAAGCTGATCAACCAGGTCGACGACATCGTCAGCGAGGCCCTCCAGGGCATGCTGGTGGCTCACCCCGATCTGATCGAGATCAATCTCGATCCCAAGTACGTCGTCCGCAAAGGCGCTCCCGTCCAGGGGAAGGTGGCCCTGGTCTCAGGCGGAGGGAGCGGCCACGAGCCGATGCACGGGGGCTTCGTCGGTCACGGCATGCTCGACGGCGCCTGCGCGGGCGAGGTCTTCACGTCGCCGACTCCGGACCAGATCTACGAGTGCACCAAGCGAGTTGCCGGGGATCGGGGGGTGGTCCACATCGTCAAGAACTACACCGGCGACGTGCTCAACTTCGAGATGGCCGCCGAGCTGGCTCAGGGCGATGGGATCGAGGTCCAGGCCGTGGTGATCAACGACGACGTCGCCGTGCAGGACAGCCTGTACACGGCCGGGCGCCGGGGGGTGGGCGCCACCGTGCTGGCCGAGAAGATCGCTGGCGCCAGGGCCGAGGAGGGCGGCTCGCTGTCCGAGGTGGCCGACGATGTGAAGAGGGTGAACGAGGAGAGCCGGAGCATGGGCATGGCGCTCACCTCCTGCACGGTCCCCGCCAACGGCTCGCCCACCTTCGAGCTCGCCGATGACGAGATGGAGATCGGGATCGGAATCCACGGCGAGCCGGGCCGCGAGCGCGTGAAGCTGGAGCCGGCGGACCGGATCGTTGACCGTCTGCTCGAGCCCGTGCTGAGCGATCTGCCGTTCACCAGCGGCGATCGGGTGCTTGCCTTCGTGAACGGGATGGGCGGGACGCCCCAGATCGAGCTGTACATCGCCATGCGGCGGGTCGGCGCGGCACTCTCCGAGGCCGGTCTTCGATTGGAGCGGACTCTGATCGGCAGCTACATCACCTCCCTGGAGATGGCTGGCCTCTCCATCACCCTGCTCCGGCTGGATGACGAGATGATCCGGCTCTGGGACGCCCCGGTGCTCACGACTGGTTTGCGATGGGGGATGTGATCCTGGACGCCCGAGGAGCCCGGGCCTGGCTCGAACTGCTGGCCGGCACGCTCAGCGAGCACGCCGGGGAGCTGACGGCACTGGACGCGGCGATAGGTGACGCGGACCACGGCAGCAACATGGACAGGGGCTTCAAGGCCGTGCGCCAGAAGGCGCTCAACCAGGATGGCGCCGACCCGGCAGCGATCTTCAAGCAGACCGGGATGGCGCTGATCAGCACCGTGGGCGGCGCGGGGGGTCCGCTCTACGGCACCTTCTTCCTTCGCATGGCGCAGGCGGCTCCGGGCAAGGAGCAGCTCACCGTGGAGGACCTGCGGGACATGCTGAAGGCGGGACTCGAGGGGGTGGTCCAGCGAGGCAAGGCCTCGCCCGGCGAGAAGACCATGGTGGACGCGCTTGGGCCGGCGGTGGAGGCGCTGGATGCGGCGATCGCCGCCGGCAAGGGGGGAGAGGAGGCGCTGCAGGAAGCGGCCGACGCAGCGGAGCGAGGGGCTCGGGCCACGATCCCGATGGTGGCCCGGAAGGGGCGCGCGAGTTACCTGGGAGAACGGAGCGCCGGACACCAGGACCCCGGCGCCACCTCCTCCGCCCTCCTCGTGCGCACACTGGCGCAGAGCGTTGGCTAGCCGGCCTGGTTACGACGTCCTGGTGGTGGGGGGTGGGGCTACCGGGGCCGGGCTGACGCGCGACCTCGCCATGCGCGGTCTCCGCTGCCTGCTCGTGGAGCAGAGTGATCTGGCGCACGGCACCACAGGTCATTTCCACGGGCTGCTTCACAGCGGCGCCCGCTACGCCGTCAGGGACGCGGAGGCCGCGGACGAGTGCATCGTCGAGAACCGGATCGTCCGGCGCATCGCCGCCCCTCATGTGGAGGACACCGGCGGTCTCTTCTGCTGGCTCGAGGGGGATCCAGACGACTATCCGGGGCAGCTGGTGGCGGGCTGCCAGAAGGCCGGCATCGAGATCGAGGAGCTCTCGGTCGCCGAGGCCAGGCGGCGCGAGCCACTTCTGACGCCCAGGCTTGGCCGGGCCTTCGCCGTGCCGGACGCGACGGTGGAGCCGTGGGGACTGGTGGCCGACAACGCCGAATCGGCTGTGGACCACGGCGCCAGCATCCGCCGTTACACCCGCCTGGTCGGCCTGGGGGTGGAGGCCGGACGGGTCCTCTGGGCCGACCTGGAGGACCTCGGCAGCGGGGAACGCGAGCGGGTCGAGGTGAACTTCCTGGCCAGCGCGGCCGGCTACTGGGCCGGCCGGGTGGCCTCCCTCGCCGGCGTGAAGCTCCAGATGGCGCCGGGCTGGGGAACCATGGTGGTCATGAACCAGCGGCTCTCCAGCAGCGTGGTCAACCGCTGCCGGCCGCCGGGAGACGGGGACATCCTGGTCCCGGTGGGGCCGGTGTCGATCCTGGGCACCACCGACACGACCATGGACACCGACAACTACGAGATCACGCCCGAGGAGGTCCGCTTCATCGTCACGGAGGGGGCCGCGATGGTGCCCGCCGCCGCCGAACGGAGGGCTCTGCGCGTGTTTGCGGGGGCCCGGCCGTTGTACGACCCGGGCCACCAGCACGGCGCGTCGCGAACGCTCAGCCGCAGCCACATGGTGCTGGATCACGCCAATGACGGCGTGGAGAACTTCATCTCGATCGTCGGCGGCAAGCTGACGACGTACAGGTTGATGGCCGAGCACACCGCCGACGCGGTCTGCGCCAAGCTCGGCGTGGACGCTCGCTGCCGGACGGCGGAGGAGCCACTGGGCGAGGCACGCAAGGCGCCGCGCCACTACTCTCTCGGAGAGCGTCTGACCGCGCGCGAGCAGGAGGCGGGGGGGGCCGACGCGGACCTGGTGTGCGAATGCGAGCTGGTCACGCGCGACATGGTGCGCGAGTTCATCGAGTCCTTCGGGACGCCTCACATCGATGACATGCTGCGGGCGCTCCGGCTCGGGATGGGGCCCTGCCAGGGCGCCTTCTGCACGCTGCGGGCGGCCGGCATCCTGGAGCGGATGCGACCCTCGGGCGCGGCCGCCCTCGAGCCCATCCGCCTGTTCCTGGATGAGCGGATGAAGGGCGACCGGCCGATCATGTGGGGCGACCAGGCGCGCCAGTTCCGGCTCAACGAGATCATCTATCGGGACGTCCTGGCCCTTGACCATGCCCCCTGACCGAGCGCCCTACGACGTCGTCGTAGTCGGCCTCGGACTCGCTGGTCTGGTGGCCGGCCTGGGCGCCGCCTCCGGAGGCGCGCGGACCCTGCTGGTGGGCAAGGGGCACGGGACTCTGCGCTTCCGGTCGGGCACCATCGACGTGCTGGGCTACTGGAACGACCGTTCGCTGGGCTCGCCGGCGGAGGGACTGCCGGCGGTCGCCGCCGAGCGGCCGAACCACCCTTACGCGCTGGCCGGCGAGGACCTCGGCTCCGGGTTGGAGGCCATCCGGACCACGGCAGGCGCCGCCGGGCTGGACCTGGACGGAAGCCTGGAGGCAAACCGGATGGTCGCTACGGCGGCGGGAACGCTGCGGCCCACCTGCCTGGCCCCACCCACCATGCGCGCCGATTGGGACGGTGCCCACGTGCTGGTGGTGGGCCTGGCCGGGTACCGCGACTTTCAGGCGGACCTCGTCGCCAGCGTGCTACCGGCTGCCGGCGCGAAGCTGGGATTGGAGGTGGAGGCAAGGGCCGCCACGGTCGACCTGCCCTCGCTGCACCGCCACCACCTGAGCGGCCTTGAGCTCGCTCGCCTCTTCGACCAGTCCGCCTTCAGAAGAGATCTGCTGGCCGCCCTGAGGGGCACGCTGGGCGGTGCCACCGTGGTGGCTCTGCCGGCGGTGGTCGGTCTGGAGCACGCCCCCGAGGCCGCCGCCGACCTGGCGCGCCAGCTGGGCGTCACCGTGGCCGAGCTGCCGACCCTCCCGCCCTCGGTCCCCGGGCTTCGCCTGGAGCTGGCCGTGACGGCGGCGCTGCGTCGAGCCGGCGCACGGCTTCAGGTCGGGACCTTCGTGCGGGCCATACCGCAGGGCGGCCGGATCGGGTGGGTAGAGATTCAATCGCCAGGTCACCCTCTTCGAGTCCCGGTGGGGAGGATGGTGCTGGCCAGCGGTGGACTCGCCAGCGGTGGGCTCGAGGTCCGGCTCGACGGCACGCTTCGGGAGACCGTGGCCGAGCTTCCGGTCTGGCTTCCGGAGGCGGCCCAGGGGGCGCTGGTGGGACGCTCGTTCCTGGAGTCCGGCGGGCACCCGGTGAGCCTCGCGGGAGTGCAGGTCGACGGTGCAATGCGGCCGCTCGGCCGCGAGGGCTCCCCGCTCTACGAGAACCTCTTCGCGGCGGGCGGCCTGCTCGCCGGGGCGGACCGGGCGGTGGAGAAGTCGGCCGATGGCATCTGCTGCGCGACGGGCTGGCGGGCGGCACAGGAGGCTGTGGCATGAGCGAACCGATCCTGTTCAACGTGGACGAGGTGGCGCTCAGCGCCGACCGCTGCATCAAGTGCAACGTCTGCAACACGGTCTGCCCGGTGCTGCCGGTAACCGACCTGTTCCCGGGCCCCAAGTACTGCGGCCCGCAGGCACAGCGATTTCGGTCCGGCCACCCGGTGGAGACCTGGGTCGACTACTGCAGCGGCTGCGGGGCCTGCTCACGCGCCTGCCCATCGGGCGTAAGGGTCGCGGAGCTCAACGCAAGGGCTCGCGCGCGCATGTTCGAGCAGCGGGGCATTCCACTGAAGAACCGCCTGCTCAGCCGCTCGGAGACGCTCGGCCGGATGGGCTCGAAGGCCGCGCCGCTCGCCAATTTCGGCCTCAACTTCGGCCCCGGCCGGGTGGTGGTCGAGCGGATTCTCGGGGTCCCCCGGGAGGCCCCGCTGCCCAGCTTCAGCCAGGGCAGCTTCCGCCGCCGGTTCCGGCGAATCCCGCAGCCTGAGCGGCCCAACCTCCGCGTGGGCTACTTCTGCGGCTGCACGACCAACTACTACGAGCCCCGGGTCGGCGAGGCGGCGGTACGGGTGCTGACCCGTGCGGGCATCGGCGTCGAGCTTCCCGAACAGCACTGCTGCGGCCTGCCTTTCATCTCGAACGGGGACTTCAAGGGAGCTCGCAAGCTGGCGGAGGCCAATCTGAAGGCGCTGCTGCCGGTGATCCGCTCGGGTAAGCGCGTGGTGGCCACCTCGACAAGCTGCAGCCTGACGCTCAAGCACGAATACCGGGAGGTGCTCGGGCTCTACGGTCCCGAGTGGGAGGAGCTGGCGGCGGGCGTCTATGACGCCTTCGAGCTGCTGAGAGAGCTTGCCTGGCAAGGAGAGTTGGAGCTGGACGCGACGCTGACTCAGCGGGTGCTGTACCACGGCCCCTGCCAGCTGCGAAGTCACGGGTTCGGTTTCCCGGCCGCCGACCTGCTGGGGACGCTGGGCGGGATCGAGCTGGCCGAGAGCGGCGTCGAGTGCTGCGGAAGCGCCGGCACCTATGGCTTCAAGGGCGACAAGCGTGAGATCGCGTTCCGGGTTGGCCAGCCGCTCGCCGCCCGGGCCCGGGAACACCGCGCCGAGGTCGTGGCCTGCGACAGCGAGACCTGCCGCTGGCACATCCAGCAGCTGACGGGCCTGCCAGCCCGGCATCCCATCGAGCTCCTCGACGAGGCCTGGAGCCAGGCTGAGAGAACCGGAGATTGAGCGTCGCGCTGGTCCTGGTGTCGCACAGCGCCCGGCTCGCCGAGGGCACCCGCGACCTCGCCGAACAGGTCGCGCAGGGCGCCGTGCCGATCCGTGCCGTCGGGGGGGCCGAGGACGGCTCACTGGGTACCAACGCCTTCGCCATCCTGGAGGCGATCGAGTCCCTGGACACCGCCGGCGGCGTCCTGCTCCTGGTCGACCTGGGCAGCGCGGTCCTCAGCGCGGAGACCGCTCTGGAGCAGCTCGCACCGGAGAAGCGCGAGCGGGTCAGGCTCGCCGACGCCCCCTTCGTGGAAGGTGCGGTCGCGGCAGCCGTCGAGGCCAGCGTCGGTTCCGAGCTCGAAGCCGTGCTGGCGACCGCCGAGGCGGCCAGGGGGCAGGGCAAGCTGGGATGAGCTCTGAGGGCGAAGCGAGCGCGGAGATCACTGTGGAGAATGACCACGGCCTCCACCTTCGACCGGCGGCTGACTTCGTCCGCACGGCGGCCCGCTACCGCTCGCGGATCCAGGTGGCAAACCTGACCCGGGGTGACAGCCGTCAGGCGAACGCCCGGAGCCTTCTCGAGGTGACGGCGCTTGGAATCGACAGAGGCCACTCAATCCGGCTTTCCGCAACTGGCGAGGACGCGGAGGATGCCGTGAAGGCTCTCACCGAGCTGATCCGCTCGAATTTCGGCGCCTGAGAGCGCCACGAGCGGCGAGCGCATCGGGGGCCGCCAGGGCCGCCGACGCCGCCTCCCGGCAGCGGTCGAGGCCCAGGCGCCGGAGTGTCCGCAGCACCCCGGCCAGCGATTCCGCCGCCATGCTGAGCGAGGTGGCGCCGGCCCCGGCCAGGAAGACTGCGCCTGAGGGGATGCCGGCCATCTCGCCGCAGACGCCGGCCTCCAGGCCCAGGCGGGTGGCGGATTCGAAGCAGGCCGCCATCAGTCGCAGCACGCCCGGATTGAACTCGCTGAGCCCTGGCCCCCAGTCCAGCTCGCGGTCCGCGCCGAGCGCGTACTGCGTCAGGTCGTTCGTGCCCACGCTCACGAACTCGACCAGCCCCGCGAAGGCGTCCAGGTCAAGCGCCGCCGCCGGCAGCTCCACCATCATGCCGAGCGGAGGCGGCGCCAGGCGGCGGCGGCGAGCCTCCCGCTCGAACAGGCGGCGGGCTGCCTCGACCTCCCCTCGGGCACCAACCATGGGAAGCATGACGCGCAGGTT